>JAYZBS010000045.1:0-73359 GCA_036338635.1 Pseudomonadota bacterium
TCCGCCGGCGATCAGAACGTGGCGCCCGCTCATACGGCATTACACGAGGTGGTGAAAGCGGCCATGTAGTCTTCCTATCGTGTCCGTCGGGCAGGGGATCAGCCGTTGGCGAAGAGCCATGGCTGGCGGCGTGCGTGTTCGGCCTCGAAGGCGCGTATGTCCGGCAGGTCGCGGTTCAGGACCACGTCGATCTCGTCCCACCCGTTCAGCAGCGCCTCCTGCTGCGCTTTGCTCAGCGGCAGGTCGCAGATGTGACGGCCCGCGACGGTCAGCGTCAGCGCCGGGATGTCGAGCGCGAATGGCGCCCCTGCCGCTGCATCCTCGGCAAGCGCGGCGCAGGTCGGAGGCGGCAGGGTCAGTGCCAGCAGGCCGTTCTTGGCGGCGTTGCCCGCGAAGATGTCGCCGAAGCTGGGCGCGATCACCAGCCGGATGCCGGCATCGACCAGGGCCCAGACCGCATGCTCGCGCGAGGAGCCGCAGCCGAAGCCTGCGCCCGCGACGATCACCTGCGCATCGCGAAAGCCCGGCTGGTTCAGCGGGAAGTCCGCCCGCTCGGCGCCCGAGGCATCGAAGCGGCGATCGTGAAAGGCGAAGCGGCCAAGGCCGGCGCGCTCGGTCTCCAGCAGGAAGCGGGCGGGGAAGATGATGTCGGTGTCGATGTTGTCGTCCGGCAGATGCACGGCGCGGCTGTCGAGGCGCGTCAGCGGGGCGCTCATGGCAGGGTCTCCAGCTTGCGGATGTCGGTCAGGCGGCCGGTGACGGCGGCGGCGGCGGCCATCGCGGGGCTGACCAGGTGGGTGCGCCCGCCGCGCCCCTGCCGCCCCTCGAAATTGCGGTTCGAGGTCGAGGCGCAGCGCTGCCCCGGCCCGATGCTGTCCCCGTTCATCGCCACGCACATCGAGCAGCCGGCCTCGCGCCACTCAAACCCCGCGTCACGAAATACCTGTGCAAGGCCAAGCGCCTCGGCCTCGGCCTTCACGATCCCCGAGCCGGGGACGGCGATGGCGCGGATGCCGGGCTTCACACGGCGGCCCCGCAGCACATCCGCCGCGGCCTGAAGATCCACGAGTCGCCCATTGGTGCACGAGCCGATGAAGACGACATCGACGGGCACGCCTTCCAGCGATTGGCCCGGCGCCAGACCCATATACTCCAGCGCCCGCTGGCGCCGGATCCCGCGCTGCCGATCCGTATCCGTGGCCGGGTCAGGAATGGCCGCGTCGATCGGCAGCGCGTCCTCGGGCGAGGTGCCCCAAGTGACATGCGGGGCCAGTGTCGACAGGTCGATCCGGATCTCGCGATCGAAGGGCGCATCCGGGTCGCTGTGGAGGTCGCGCCAGTGCGTCACCGCCGCGTCGAAAGCATCGCCCTGCGGCGCCATCGGTCGGCCGCGCAGCCAGTCGAAGGTCACTGCATCCGGCGCGATCAGCGCGACGCGGGCGCCGGCCTCGATCGCCATGTTGCAAAGTGTCATGCGGGCCTCCATGCCAAGCGAGGGGATGGCCTCGCCCAGATATTCGATCGCATGTCCGCTGGCGCCATTCGCGCCCAGCACGGCGATCAGCCCAAGCGCCAGGTCCTTGGTCGTCACCCCCGGCGCAAGCCGCCCGGTCAGCCACACGGCCATGGTCCGCGACTTGCGCTGGACCAGCGCTTGCGCGGCCATCACGATCCCCGATTCCGAGGCGCCGATCCCGAAGGCCAGCGCCCCGAAGGCGCCGTGGGTCGAGGTGTGGCTGTCCCCGCAGGCAAGCGTGATGCCGGGCAAGGTGAAGCCCTGTTCGGGGCCGATGACATGCACGATCCCCTGCCGCCGGTCGGTCAGAGGGATGTATGGAATACCGTGCCGCGCCACGTTCCGCTCTAGCAGGGCGAACTGGCGGGCGGCCATCGGATCGGGGATGGGCTGGCCCCGCCCGGTGGTCGGCACCGCGTGATCGGCGACGGCCATATTCGCGGCGGGCCGGTGCGGGGTCAGGTCGCGCTGGTCCAGCGCGGCAAAGGATTGCGGGGTCGAGACCTCGTGCAGCAGGTGCCGGTCGACATAGATCAGCGCGCTGCCGTCCTCCAGCGTCTTCACGACATGGCTATCCCAGAGCTTGTCATAAAGCGTGCGTGGCATCAGGGGGTCCTTTCGTAGGGCGTGGCAAGCACGTGCGCCAAAAGCGCCCTTTCGTTTAGCTCCATCTCGCATAGTATGCAATAAC
Organism: Pseudomonadota bacterium; assembly: GCA_036338635.1. Lineage (GTDB taxonomy): Bacteria > Pseudomonadota > Alphaproteobacteria > Rhodobacterales > Rhodobacteraceae > Paracoccus. Next base: position 2,208 of record JAYZBS010000045.1, read on the forward strand.
CCTATGTATCGGGTCCAATCCGTGCAATAAGGGGAACCTCGTATGCAATCGGGAGGGAAAGCATGCAGTTCACTCGTCGTTCGACACTTGGCCTCATGGGCGCGACGTCGCTTGTTTCCGGCTTGGGCCTTGGCACGGCACGGGCGCAGGAGGCGTATCCGCTTCGTCGCCTGACCCTGGTGGTGCCCTTCGATGCCGGAGGCTCGGCCGACCGAATGGCCCGGGCAATCGCCAACTACCTGCCAGAGGAGCTTGGCGTACCGGTGCAGGTCGTGAACAGGACGGGCGGCTCGGGTGCCTTGGGGCACAGCTGGTTCGTGCGCCAACCCGACGATGGCTCGTTCGCGCTGGTGTCCCCAACGCACCCCTACCTGATCTCGAATGTGCTGCAGGGCCAGGCAAATCTGGCATGGGAGGATTTCCATCACATCAACGGCCAGTGGCAGGATTACTACGCGATCCTCGTCAACAACGCCCAGCCTTACGAGACGATGGCCGAGCTGATCGCGGACATTCGCGACAATCCCGGCAAGGTCAGCTGCGCGATCATTCCGGGCGATGGCGGTCACTTGTCGGCCGTCATCCTGCTGGAGCGACTTGGCATCCCTAAGGAGAACGTCAACTGGGTGACCTATGACGGCGGCGGGCCGATGCGCACGGCGATTGCCGGCGACCAGACGACGATGACCTTCATCTCGGCCCTGGGCAGCACGGTGATCCAGGATCAGGTCAAGGCCCTGGCCATTTACCGGGACGAGCCGCACGAGCTCTGGGACGCCCCTCCGATCAACGAGGCCCTTGCCGAGACGGGTGTCGAGGTTCCGGTGATGCCGGCGGACCTTCGCACCCTGACGGTGCAGAGCAGCTTTCGCGAGAAGCATCCCGACCGTTACCAGATGCTGGTCGAGGCCTATCAGCGCATGCTGCAGCGCGAGGACTTCCGCGCCTTCATCGTGTCGAACGCCATTGGGGGACAGTGGATGGGGCCCGAGAGCACTGCGCAGGCGCTGCAGGACAGCTACGACATGTTCGCCGAATATATCGATCAGCTGTAATGAGACTGACATCGCACAGCGCTGGCCATCTGTGCCTTCTTGCCGGGCTGGCGGGCTTCGTCGTCTGGTTCACGCTCGACGCGTGGCGCGCCCAGCCTGATGTCGTGAACATGTTGCTTGCAGGGCCTATCGCGGCGCTGACACTGACGCTGATCGCCGCCATCGCGGTCGGCGTCCTGCGCCGGCACGGACCGGATGAAACCGAGCCATACGACCGCAGTGCGCTGTCCTTTCGCAGCCGGTTCGGCGTGCCGGCGGGCTGCGCGCTGCTGGGACTTTACGTGCTGTCGCTGGAATATGTCGGCTTCGATGCAGCCAGCTTCCTGTTCTGCGCACTGACCATGATCTTCATGGGCAAGCGCAACTGGCTGCTGATCGTCGGCTATTCGGCGCTGATGAGCCTGGGGCCCGTATACGTGCTGATCCATGTGATGGGCGTTCCCGTCACCACCCTTCTGCTGGGATAGGGCCATGACCGACTTTGCCGCCATCGCCGACGGGTTTTGGCTGATCCTGTCCTCGCCCATCGCTTGGCTGGTCGTGCCGATCGGGCTGTTCATCGGTCTTGTCTTCGGCGCGATCCCCGGGTTGTCCGTGCCGATCGCGATGGCGGTCTTCCTGCCGGTCACGTTCTACATGGACTTCCTGGAGGCGATCCTGTTCCTGACGGCGATCTTCACCGGGGGCGGATTCGGCTGCGCGATACCTGCGATCCTGCTGAACGTGCCGGGCACATCGGCGGCGGTTGCGACCTGTCTTGACGGCTACCCGATGGCGCAGAAAGGTCAGCACAACCGCGCTTTGGGACTTGCCCTTGCAGCATCGACAATCGGCACGGCCGTAGGTTACGCGATGCTTCTGATCATCCTAGAGCCGCTGTCCGGGCTGGTGCTGCGGATGGGGCCACCCGAGCTGTTCCTGATCGGCCTGACCGGCCTCCTGCTGATCAGCCTGCTCTCCGAGGGCTGGTTCTGGCGCGCCCTCGTGGCGGGCGGCATCGGCATCCTTCTTGCCCTGATCGGAATGAGTTCCGCGGGTGTCGAAAGGGGGACGTTCGGTTCCATCTATTTGCTGGACGGAATCGACATGAACGCGGCCATCATCGGCATCTTCGCGGCATCGGAGCTGTTCCGGATGATCCGCAACGATTACATCGTCCAGGACAAGGCGGCGCGCCGCGTCAGCATCCGCGAGATCATTTCGGGCTTTCTCGACATCCGCCACTCAAAGCGCACAGTCGCGGGCGGGTCCCTGATCGGCGCCGGGCTGGGCGTCATCCCCGGCTTGGGCTCGTCCATCGGCAACATCGTGTCCTATTCGCTGGCCAAACGCTTCTCGAAGGATCCCGACAGCTACGGCAAGGGCAATCCGGACGGCGTGGCGGCGGCGGAATCGGCAAACTCGTCGTCCGAAGGCGGCTCGATGGTCGGGCTGCTCGCTCTGGGCATCCCCTCAAGCGCGGCAACCGCGATCATGCTCAGCGCTTTCGCGATGCACAATGTCACCGGTGGGCCGCGATTCATCTCGGACAACAAGGGCGTGGTCTATGCCATCATCGCGGGCAACCTTCTTCAGGCGATCCTGCTGGTGGTGGTCGGCATCCTGTTCATCCGGCTCGCGGTCTACCTGGTCCGGGTGCCGTTGGCCTTCCTGCTACCGCCCATCGTGATCTGCACGGTCCTCGGCTCATATGCCCTGACGATGAGCCTGAACGGCCCGGCCACGCTGTTCGTGTTCTCGGTGCTGGGTGTCGTCATGAAGCGTTACGGCTATTCGGTCGTGGCGGTCGTGATCGGCCTGCTGTTGGGATCCATGATGGAGGGCAATCTGGTCCGCACGTGGCAGCTGGGTCGCAGCAGCCTGATGCCCTTGGTCGAACGCCCCCTGTCGCTGATCATCATGGCGCTGATCGTAACGACTGCCGCGGGGGCCTTCCTTGCAGCCCGCCAGGCAGCCCGGCGCCGTTCCATCACAGGCAAATAGGCAAGGGAAATAGCTTTTCATGAAGAGGAGACATCATGGCTGACAAGCGGCTCAAGACGGCCATCGAGGCAAAGGAATTCGTGCTGGCCCCCGGAGTGTTCGACCTGATTTCGGCGCTCGTCGCGGACCGGATGAACTTTCCCGCCCTTTATGTCACCGGATACGGCACCGTCGCCTCGCATCTGGGCATTCCCGATGCAGGCATCGCGACCTATCGCGACATGCTCGAGCGCATCGCCCAGATCTGCAAGCGCACCGACCGGCCTGTCATCGCCGATGCCGATACCGGATATGGCGGCTTACTGAACGTGCGCAGCACGGTCGAGGGCTACGAGGCTGCCGGCGTCTCGGCGATCCAGCTCGAGGATCAGGAATTTCCCAAGAAATGCGGCCACACGCCCGGCCGCCGGGTCATCCCCGCCGCCGAGATGCAGCGGAAGATCGAGGTTGCGGCACAGACCCGGCAGTCCGACGATTTCTTGATCATCGCGCGCACTGACAGCCGAACATCCTTGGGCATTGACGAAGCAATCCGGCGCGGCAAGGCCTATGCCGAAGTCGGCGCGGATATCATCTTTGTGGAATCGCCGGAAAGCGTCGATGAGATGCGACAGGTCGCGGCCGAGATCAGCACGCCCTTGCTCGCCAACATGGTCAATGGGGGGCGCACACCGCTCGTTCCGGTCGGCGAGCTTGGGCAGATGGGATATGCCGTAGCCATTCATCCGGCACTGGGCTTTCTCGCCACGGCGCGCGCTCTCGAGACGGCGTTCTCCGACCTTCTTGCGCATGGCGAGACGACGGACGCGGTCGAACTTTACGATTTCGCCCGCATGAACGAGCTTCTGGGATTTGAAGAGATCTGGCAGTTCGAACAAAAGTGGCGGGACAAATAGGACCCTAGCGCGGCGGCGGCTTTTGGGCGGCGAACGGCAATCGTCCGAGTGGGCCTGCGAACAGGGATCTTCGCCTGCATGATGATGAGGCTGGCTTCCCACTGGCGGCGCCGTGAAGGGTGTCTTCTTGATACAACTTGTCCAAAAATGCACTGCAGCCTTAAGCCTGAGGCAGATTGCATGCGAAAAGTCTGTTACATGTCGCTTTGAAGTTATTTTTGCCGCATATTGCATGCCAATTGCGGTTTGTATAACGCTCAGATGCGACAACGAGGATGCGATGAAGCGACCTATTTCGATTACAGCGACCGACAAGGTCTATGCTCATGTTCGCGACCAGATCCTCGCAGGTGTGTACGGCGCCGCGACCCGCCTCGGCGAGGCGGCGCTGGCAGAGGAGCTGGGCATCAGTCGGACACCGGTCCGCGAGGCGCTGCGAAAGCTGTCATCTGATGGTTATGTTGATCTTCGGCCCCATGTCGGAGCCGTCGTCAAGCCATGGAACCCTGAGGAGGTGCAATCGAGCTTCCTCATCCGCGCCGATATCGAAAGCCAGGCAGCCGCGCGTGCGGCAGAGCGGATCGCCCTTGCCGACCTCGCCGCGCTGGAGGATATCTGCGAGCGGATCGAGGCGGCTACCGACACTTCGGGCGAAGCAATGCGTAGCGCGCTGAATCGTGAGCTACACGCGCGCATTCTCGAGATTTCAGGATTGTCCCATGCGGAAAAGATCGTGACGCAGCTGATGGATCTTGCGGTGCTGACCTTCACCTTCGGCAGCTTCACGGCCGAAGAGGTCGCGCGCAGCAATTCTGATCACCGCCTTCTTATGCGCGCCTTTCGCGCCCGCGACGCGCAGCTGGCCCAGTCCGTCATGCGCACGCATATCCTGACGGCCGCTGTCGTCCACGACGAGCGCCGCGCCGGCCTGCGGCGCTGACTTCAACAAAGAGGAACTGGACAGGGAATGACCGACGACCTGGATGAGAACTATGCCCGCGCCTATGGCGGCCGGCTCGGCTTCGGCAAGCGGCCCGCGCTGATCCTGATCGATCTGGTGCGCGGCTACTTCGACCGCGACTGCGATCTGTGGGCCGATTGCGACGACGCGCTGGCCTCGGCGATCCGGTTGCGCGACGCGGCGCGGGTGGCGGGCATTCCGGTCATCTACACCAATGTCGTCTATCACCCCAAGGCGCTGGACGGGGGGCGCTTTTATCAAAAGGCACTGCCGCTGCGCCATTTCCTCAAGGGCAGCCCCTGGGGGGAATGGGCGCCGGGCCTTGAGCCGTCTGAGGACGAGCTGGTCATCTCGAAGCAGTATGCCAGCGTGTTCTTCGGCACATCGCTGTCCTCGACGCTGACCGCGCAGGGGATCGACACGGTGATCCTGACCGGGGTGTCGACCTCGGGCTGCGTGCGGGCGTCCTGCGTGGACGCCAATTCCCACGGCTTCATCCCGATCATCCCGCGCGAGGCGGTGGGCGACCGCCACCCCGCCCCGCACGAGGCCAACCTCTTCGACATGAATGCCAAATACGGCGACGTCGTCTCCGAGGCTGAAACGCTGACCTATCTTTCAGGATTGAACCGATGACCAAAGCCAGTTTGAAAGCCGCCCTCGCCTCGGGCAAATTCGTCGCCGCACCGGGGCTGCATGACATGATCACCGCCGCGGTCGCGAACAAGTTCAACCTGCCCTTCGCCTATGCCTCGGGCTACTGGCTGACCGCCTCGACCCATGGCCTGCCCGATGCCGGGATCGCGACCTATACGCAGATGGTGGACCGCATCGCCACGCTCTGCCGGGTCAGCAATTCCGCCATCATCGCCGATGCGGACACGGGCTATGGCGGACTTCTGAACGTGCACCATACCGTGCGCGGCTACGAGGAAGCGGGCGTCATCGCCGTTCAGATCGAGGATCAGGAATTTCCCAAGAAATGCGGCCACACGCCCTTCAAGCGGGTGATTTCGCTGCAGGACATGACCGACAAGATCAAGGTCGCCTGCGAGGCACGCCGCTCGGACGAGACGCTGATCATCGCCCGCACCGACGCCCGCCAGACCGAGGGGTTCGAAGGCGCGCTGGCCCGCGGTCAGGCCTTCGCCGATGCCGGCGCCGACGTGGTCTTCGTCGAGGCGCTGGAAAGTGTGGACGAGATGCGCGAGGCCTGCCGCCGCATCGATGCTCCGATGATGGCCAACATGGCCGATGGGGGCAAGACGCCGATCCTGCCCGCCGCCGAGCTTCAGGCGATCGGCTACTCCATGGCCATCTATCCGGCGATGACCGGCCTTGCCGCCGCACAGGCCGCCGAGAACGCTTTGGCTGCCTTCATTCAGCACGGCACCTCGGTCACCCCCGCCCAGCCCCTGTTCGACTTCGCGGAGTTCAACGGCCTGATCGGCTTCCCGGAAGTCTGGGAGTTCGAACGCAAATGGGCGCGCGAGCGGGCATGACTGCTACCCTGCCTCGCCGCGTCCTGGTCGCGGGCGGTTGCGGCGGGATCGGCCGCGCTGTGGTCACGGCGCTTCTGGCCCAGGGGGATGAGGTGGCGATCCTCGATCTGCCCCTGTCGCTGGACCGGCACCCACCGCCGCCGGGCGTGCTGTCCTGGCCCGTCGACGCCTCCGACCCGGCCAGCGTCACGGCGGCCGTCGGCGCGCTTGGCGGGGAATGGCCCGCGCTGGACGGCATGGTGAACCTAGTCGGCTTCGCGCCGCCGCCGGTGCCGGTCAGCGATCTGGCGCCCGAGATCTGGTCCGAGACGATCGCCGGCAACCTCGGCGCCGGCTTCCTGCTGGCGCGTGCCGCGCTGCCGCTTCTGCGCAAGGGCCGGCAGGCGTCGATGGTCAACGTCGCTTCGGGCCTCGCACTGAAATCGACGCCGGGCTACGGCGCCTATGCCGCCGCCAAGGCCGGGATGCTGGCCCTGACGCGCGTCCTTGCGCAGGAAAATGCGCCGGGCGTGCGAGTGAACGCCGTCGCCCCCTCGGCCGTGGACACCGCTTTCCTGTCGGGCGGCACCGGCCGCGGCGGCGAAGATGGTGCGCCTGTGATGCTGGACACCGAGGCTTATCTTCGCACGATCCCGATGGGCCGGCTGGCCACGCCCGAGGACGTGCTGGGCCCGATCCTCTTTCTTCTTTCCCCTGCCGCCGGCTACGTGACGGGCCAGACGCTGCACGTCAATGGCGGCACCCTGATGGTGTAGGCAATGACCAAGATGACGATCCCCCACGCCCTGCCGCAGCGCGTCGGCAGCCTGATCGACGGCCGCGACGCCCCCGGCGCGGGCCATGAGATCCCGGTCTTCTATCCCGCGACCGGCCGCCAGATCAGCACCCTGATCGAGGCGGATGCAGCCGAGGTGGACCGCGCCGTCACTGCCGCCCGCCGCGCCTTCGACCGCACCGACTGGCCGCGCTGGAGCGTCGATCGCCGCCAGGCCCTGCTGATGCGCATCAACGAGGTGCTGCTGGCCCATGCCGATGAACTGGCGCTGCTGGAATGCTTGAACCTCGGGGTGTCGCTGCGCGAGCTTCGCGAGATCCAGATGACCCGCGCCGCCTACAACTTCCGCTTCTTCGCCGAGTATATCAGCCAGCGGCAGGGCGAGGTCTATGATCAGGTGACCGGCTACCGCTCGATCGTGGTGAAGGAACCGGTAGGCGTCGCCGCCCTGATCGCACCTTGGAACGCGCCGACAGCGCTGGCCTCGATGAAGGTCGCCGCCGCGCTGGCTTTCGGCAATACCTGTGTGTTGAAACCCTCCGAGCAGACCCCGCTTGCCCTGCGCCGCTTCGTCGAGCTGCTGCACGAGGCCGGTGTGCCTGAGGGTGTCGTGAACCTGGTGAACGGCCGCGGGCAGGTCACGGGCGAGGCGCTGGTCGCCCATCCCGGCATCGATCTGGTCAGCTTCACCGGCGGGACGGGAACGGGACGACGGATCATGGCCTCGGCCGCGCAACGCCTCAAGCCCAGCTCGCTGGAGCTGGGGGGCAAAAGCGCCAACGTGATCTTCGCCTCGGCCGATCTGGATCGGGCGCTGGACGGCGCGCTGCTCAGCATCTTTTCGGGCAACGGGCAGCAATGCTTGGCCGGATCGCGCATCCTTCTGGAAAAGTCGATCAGCGCCGATTTCATCGACCGTTTCGTCGCGCGCGCCCGCCAGCTGCGGATCGGCGATCCGATGCTGGACGCGACCGAGATGGGGCCGCTTGGCTCGGCGGCGCATCGCGACCGGGTGCTGTCCTATGTGGACATCGCCAAGGCCGACGGCGCCCAGATCCTGACCGGCGGCGGCCCCGCCGCGCTTGAGGGCGATCTGGCGGGCGGCTACTTCGTGCAGCCGACGGCGGTGCTGGCGCCCTCGAATGCCAGCCGCGTCTGCCAGGAGGAGATCTTCGGCCCCTTCGCGACCTTCGTCACTTTCGACGGCTATGATCAGGCGATGCAGATCGCCAATGACACCGAGTTCGGCCTGGTGTCCTATGTCTGGTCGGACCACCTGCCGACGGTCGAGGCCGCCTCGCGCGATCTTCAGGCGGGGGTGGTCTGGGTCAACACGCCGATGACCCGCGATCTGCGCGCGCCCTTCGGCGGCTACAAGAATTCGGGCGTGGGGCGCGAAAGCGGCGCCTCCAGCGAGGCGTTCTACACCGAGCTGAAGACCGTCACGATCCCCGAGCGTCCCCTGACCCTGCGCCGGATCGGCCTGCCGGAGTAAGGCGCATGAGAAAGGGCCGCGCCTGCCATCCGGCGGGCGCGGCCCTTTTTTCGTGTCCGCGGTTCAGGCCGGGGCGGTCGCCGTCCGGCGCGTCAGGCCCAGATGGTGCAGGACCAAACCCAGCCCGATGGCGGCGATGCCATATTCCAACGCGCGCCCGCCGATCTGCATCAGCGGCAGGATCGTCAGCACGCCGACCGCCACCCAGGCCACTCGCAGCGCCCCGCGCACCGGCACGAAGCCGTGCCCCATCCAGCCCCCGCAGACCAGCGCTAACGCGATCACCGACGAGACGGCGACATAGACGATCTCGGGCAGGTTGCCCTCCATCAGAAGCGCCGGCTTGTAGATGAAGAGGAACGGCAGCAGATAGGCGACCCAGCCCACCTTGAAGGATTCCACCGCCGTCTCGACCTGCCCGGCCCCCGAGATGGTCGCGGCGGCGAACGAGGCCAACGCGATGGGTGGCGTGATCATCGACAGCATGCCGAAGTAGAAGACGAACATATGCGCGGCCAGCGGCGGGATGCCCATCTGGACCAAGGCGGGCGCGGCCAACGAGGCCAGCAGCAGATAGACCGCCGTGGTCGGCAGGCCCAGCCCCAGCACGATGGCGACGAAGGCCGTGACGACCAGCATCCCCAGCAAGCTCGCCCCGCCCAGATCCAGCAGCACCATCGACAGCGAGAAGCCCAGCCCTGTCACCGACAGGATGCCGACGATCATCCCGGCGGCGGCGGTGACCAGCAGCACCTCGGCGGTGGCCATGCCGGTGGTGGCCAACGCCTCCCACGCCTTGCGGGGCGAGATCGAGCCGGGCAGCCCCGGCCGCACCAGATGCGCGATCAGCGCCGCACCCAGCAACACGAAGATCGTCCAGGTCGCCGCCAGCTGCGCCTGCAGGTTCAGCCAGAAGATCCCCGCCAGCAACGAGATGAACCCCAGGATCGGCGTCCAACCCTGTGCCAGCACGCGGCCCATAGCGACTCGCCGTTCCCCGCGCAGGGTGCCGACACCGTCGCGCCGGGACAGGAAGTCGATCTGCAGGAAGATCGACAGGTAATACAACAGTGCCGGCAGCAGCGCGGCAACCAGAACGTCGCGATAGGGGACCTGCACGATCTCGGCCATCAGGAAGGCGGCCGCGCCCATGATCGGCGGCATCAGCTGCCCCCCGGTCGAGGCGACGGCCTCGATCGCGCCCGCCTGCCGCGCGGTGATCCCCGAGCGGCGCATCATCTGGATCGTGACGACCCCCGTGGACATCACGTTCGACACCGCGCTGCCCGAGACCGAACCGAAGAGCCCCGAGGCCGTCACCGCGATCTTCGCCGCCCCGCCCGGCCCCTTGCCGGCGACGCGCATCGACAGCTGGGTGAAGAAATCCCCGCCGCCGACTGCGATCAGAAAGCCCCCGAATAGCACGAAGACCGCGACCACGAAGGCACCGACCTGCAACGAGGCGCCCCAGGTCGCCGAGCTGTCGCTGCCCAGAAAGCGCAACACCTGCGGCAGCGCGATGGCCCGGCCCGACAGCGCGCCCGGCACATGGTTGCCCCAGAGCGCATAGGCGAAGAACAACCCGAAGATCACCACCAGCGTCCAGCCGACGACCCGGCGCAGCACGTCCATCACCAGCACGACGACGAAGGCGCCCAGGATCAGCGCCTCGGTCGGGTGAAAGGCCGCCATCTCGGACAGGACCTGAAAGCGAGCATAGACCCAAGCCCCGACGCCAAGGGCGACCAGCGCCAGCCCGATGTCGCAGACGGCGGGAAAGCCCGCCCGGCCCCGCGTGCGCAGATAGATCGCCGCCATGGAAACGGTCAGCATGACGGCGGCGATCTGCTCGGGGAAGACCAGCATGCTCGCGCGCATAGGCAGGCGCAGGACCCAGACCAAGGCCAGCAGCGGCACCAGCGCGCCCAGCACGGCCGAGATCCGGTCGGCAAGGCCGTTGCCTGCGGTCGGCATGGCGGGAAGTTCGCCAGCGGGGCTGGCGGCGGGTGGGATCTTGGAGCTCATCGCATCGCTCACGCTGAGGGGCATCGAGGAGCGCCGGCACGGGCAGCACCGGCGGTGTGGATCACTCGGCGACGGGCACGCCCTGCGCCTGATAGAAGGCCAGCGCGCCGGGGTGATAGGTCATCCCGCCGGCCCGGCCCATCGTTTCGGGATCGAAACTGTTCCACATGGGGCTGGTCGCCAGCAGCGCGTCCTCGCCCTCGTAGAGGGCCTTGACCATCGCCGTCACGACCTCGTCCGAGACATCGGCATTGGCGAACAGCAGGTATTCATAGCCGAAGACCTTGGTGTCCTCGGTCACCGCCGCCTCGCCCGAATCCGAGACGTCGAAGATGCGCGTGCCGGGCAGGATCTCGGCCATCACGGCCTCATCTTCTTCGGACATCGGCAGGTAGCGTACCTCGCCGACGCTGGCCTGCATGTCCATCACGAAGGCCGAGCCGACGGTCGCGATGGAAGTGTCCAGGATCCCGTCGCGGAAGCCGTCATACATCGACACGAAGTTGGCCGTGGGGATGGCGCGCACATCGTCATAGCTCATGTCCCCCGTCGCCAGCACCGCCCGCATGACGTAATCGCCAAGCGAGCCGTCGGGGAAGCGCGGCACGTTGCGGCCGGCCAGATCCTCAAGCTCGCGGATGCCCGAGCTTTCCAGCACCAGCATCCCCGAGGTGAAATCCATCAGCGAGGCGACCAGCCGCAGGTTGTCACCCGGCTGCCCCTCGGACAGGCCCGTGCCGGTCATGGCGAAATAGGTCTGGGGATAGTTCGCGATGCCGAATTCCAGCTGCCCCTGATCGACCAGCGGGATGTATTGCGCGGTGTTCGCCGTCTCTTGCGGGATCACGCGGATCTCGCCGCCCGCGGTCGCCACGCTGGCGATCGCCAGCCCGATCTGCCCGGTCGCCGCGCCGCTCAGCGTGCCAAGGGCCACGTTCTCGGCGGCCGCAAAAGGCGCGGCTGCCAAGGACAGCAGGGCAGCGGCGGCCGTGTTCCGAATGAAGGACATCTCATCTCTCCTAATGGACCGAAAGGAACTCATGCCCGTCTCTTGTGTACGAACTTGTATGCAGGCAGCCACGACCTGCATGCATCTGTCAAGCGCGACATTCGCCCGTTTGCATAAATTCGACCTGCCGAACTGTCCTGCTACTTAATGCGTATACGCTGCCTTCGACGGCAGCATTACCGGTGCTCCGGCATCCGAATCCAAGCAGGACGCAAAAAAACATTTGCAGTATCATCCGTCTCTTTGCATACAATGGGAACAAGAGAGCGCGCACCAACCGCCTTTATGTGCACAAGCGCGACGGAGAAAATGCCGTGTCCTACATCCGCCTCGAGCAAGACCCCGCGATACGGCCGGCGCTGCGGGCCTATATGGTGATCCGCGACGCGATCCTGTCCGGCACGCTGCGCTCGGGCACGCATCTGCGCGAAGAGACGCTGGCCGAGATGACCGAGACCAGCCGCACCCCGGTCCGCGAGGCGCTGAGCCGCCTTGTTGCCGAGGGCCTGGCGATCGAGGAGAACCGCAGCCGCTACGTCGCTGATTTCTCGCCCTCCGAGATCATGGTGATGTTCGACATGCGCGCCCGGCTGGAGGGCTACGCAGGCCGCTTGGCTGCCGCCCATGTCACGCCGCCCGAATTGGACGAGATGGCGCGGCTGATCGACCAGATCGACGCGCTGGATGTCGACAGCAGCCCCACCGCAACCGACGATTTCCTGGCGCTGAACGACCGCTTCCACGCCTGCATCCTGACGGCCGCCCGCTCGGCCCAACTGAAGATTATGATCCGCCCCGTGATGACCGCGCCCGTGGCGCTGCTCAAGCGTCACGTGATGGCGCAGCCGATCGGCGTGCGCGCCTCGAACGCGCAGCACCGGGAGATCCATCGAGCGCTGTCCAGCGGCGATCCGGATTGGTCGGAAACGGCGGTGCGGCTGCACGTCCTGTCCACGAAACCCGTCCCCACGGCCCGCGCATGACTGGTCTTACGGGTCTGAAGGGGCGCAGCGTCCTGATCACCGGCGGCGGCCGCGGCCTTGGTCGCGCCATGGCGCTGGCGCTGGCGCCCCACGGCGTGCGGCTGGCGCTGAGCGCCCGCGCGCCCTCCACCGCGCTGGACCAGACGCTGGCCGAGTGCCGCGCGCTCGGCGCCAAGGCGGCCATTGGGATCACGCTGGATGTCGGCGATGCGGCCGCCTGCGCCGCTGCCGTGGCTCAGGTCGAGCCAACGATCGGCCTGCTGGACGTGCTGGTGAACAACGCCGGTCAGGGGATGCGGCTCGTCTCCGAGACGTTCAACACGCGCCCGACCCGATTCTGGGAGACCGCGCCCGAAGCCTGGGCGTCCATCATCGCCAGCAACGTGAACGGTCCCTTCAACATGGCCCGGGCGGCAGTGCCGGGCATGGTGGCGCGGGGGCGGGGCAAAGTGATCAACATCTCGACCTCGGACCAGACAATGGTGCGGAAGGGCTATGCGCCTTACGGCCCGTCCAAGGCCGCGCTGGAGGCCGCAAGCCGGATCTGGGCGCAGGATCTGGCCGGCACCGGCGTCACGGTCAACGTCTTCCTGCCCGGCGGGGCGGCCGATACCGACCTGCTGCCGCCTGCGCCGGACAAGAAGGGCGCCGACGGCAAGCTGCTGTCTCCGCAGGTTATGGCGCCGGGCATCCGCTGGCTCTGCTCGGACGCCTCGGACGGGACCACCGGCGCGCGCTTCATCGCCGCGCTCTGGGGCGATGCCGATGCGCCTGCCCCGGCCGCGATGTCGGCCCATGCGCCCAAGCCGGCGATCATGTGAGGGCCCCAAATGTTCCCCCCAAAGCCCTTGCGCCAGACCGACCTTCTGACACTGGGCGACGCCCGGATCAGCCGGATCACGGACATGGACCCTTTCGCCTTGCCGCTGACATTCCTCTTCCCCGGCGCCGTCCCCGAGGCGCTGGAGGCGCATCGCAGCAGCCTTGCCCCATGGCACGTGGATTTCGCGGCCGGCTCGGTCCTTCTAGGCGTGCACAGCCTGCTGCTGCAGGCGGGCGGGCTGAACATCCTGATCGACACCTGCGTCGGCGCCTGCAAGCCCCGCCCCGCCCGGCCGGAATGGCACCAGCGCAGGGCCGCCGGTTATCTGGCAGCGCTGTCCCGCGCCGGCCTTGCGCCCGAGGATATCGACATCGTCCTTTGCACGCATCTGCACGCCGATCATGTCGGCTGGAACACCCGACTGCAGGACGGGCGGTGGGTGCCCACCTTCCCCCGCGCCCGCTACGTGATCGGCCGGCAAGAGCTTCAGGACGCAGCCTCCGCGCATCAGGCGGGCCACAACCATGGCGCCTATGCTGACAGCGTCCTGCCGGTGATCGAAGCTGGCCTCGTGCAGCCCGTGGATGGCGGGGCGGAGCTCCAGCGCGGCATGACCCTGACGCCGCTGCCGGGGCACACTGCCGGGCAGCTGGGTCTTGCCCTCAGCGTCGCCGGGCGCCGCGTCCTTTTCTGCGGCGATGCGCTGCATTCGCCCGTGCAGGTCCACCACCCGGACTGGAGCAGCCGCTTCTGCGCCGACCCCGCCCAGGCCGCCCGCACCCGTCGCACCCTGCTGGAGACCGTGGCCGAGGACGCCGCCCTTCTGGTCCCCGCCCATCTGCGCGGCGATCTGGCCCTGTCTGTCCGCCGCCAAGGCGACGCCTTTCATCCCGCGCCGGCATGACCTGCTGCCGCGCCTCCCGTTTCGAAGAAGAAGGTAAGAACCGATGAGCCACGAATCCGTCATCATCGTCGGCGCCGGGCCGGTCGGGCTGGTGTCGGCCCTCAGCCTCGCCGAGGCCGGCATCCCCGTCACCGTGATCGAGGCGCATGGCGAGGTGCCGCGCGACCTGCGCGCTTCGACCTTTCATCCGCCGACCCTGGACATGCTGGACCGCTTCGGCATCTCGGACGAGCTGGTGGCGCGCGGGCTGATATGCCCCACCTGGCAGTTCCGCGACCGGGCCGAGGGCGTGGTGGCCGAATTCGATCTTGGCCTTCTGAAGGACGAAACCCGCCACCCCTATCGCCTGCAATGCGAACAGTGGAAGCTGGCCGAGGCGCTGCGCGACCGCATCGCGAAACTTGACAAGGTCGAGGTCCGCTACCACACCCGCGCGACCGAGGTGGCGCAGGATGACCTGGGCGTCAGCCTTACCGTCGCCGACGCGGATGGCCGGACCGAGACCCTTCGCGCCCGCTACCTGATCGCCGCGGACGGCGCACACAGCGTCACACGCAAGGCGCTTGGCATCGCCTTCGACGGTTTGACCATTCCCGAGATCTTCCTGTCCATGTCCACCAGCTTCGATTTTTCCGAAGCCATCGGCGATTTGGCCCCCATCGCCTATATCACCGACCCGGACGAATGGGCCGTCCTGCTGCGCACGCCGACCCTGTGGCGCGTGCTGCTGCCGACCGATCCCACGCTCAGCGACGCCGAGATCAAGGACCCCGCCGTGATGGAGGCGCGGATGCAGCAGATCTGCCCCAAGGATGGGCCCTATGACATCGTCCACGCCACCGCCTATCGCGTCCATCAGCGGGTGGCCGAGCGCTATGTCGAGGGGCGCATCTTCCTCGCCGGCGACGCCGCACATCTGAACAACCCGCTTGGCGGGATGGGGATGAACGGCGGCATCCATGATGCCGTGAACCTGACCGATAAGCTGGTCCGCATCTGGAACGGCGCCCCCCTGTCCGAGATGGGCCGCTACGAGCGGCAGCGCCGCAAGGTCGCCATCGACACGGTGCAGGAGCAGTCCCTGCGCAACCGCAAGATCATGGCCGAGAACGACCCCGCCGCCCGCGCCGCCCATCACGACGAGCTGCGTGCCATCGCCGCCGATCCGGTGCGGCACAAGGCCTATCTGATGCGCTCGTCCATGCTGCAATCGCTGCACGAGCTGGAAGACGTCGCCTGAACGGGCACAAGTGAAAGGAACTGACATATGACCGACAGCCTGGGCTATCGCATGAAATTCGGGGTCATCGCGCCCTCGACCAACACCTCGGTGCAGCCGGAGTTCGACGACATGCGCCCGGTGGGGGTGACGAACCACTTCTCGCGCATCTCGATCCCGGACGATCCCGTCCACAGCGATGACGACTTCAACGAGCTGGTGATGCGCATCCGCGCCGCCACGATGGAGGCGTTCGACGTGGTCAAGACCTGCTCGCCCGACGCGCTGGTCATGGGCATGTCGGCCGAAACCTTCTGGGACGGCAAATCCCGCGCCGACGAGCTGAAGCGCGAGATCGAGGACCGCGCAGGCATGCCCGTCGCCATGGGCTCGGACGCCTGCCAGGCGGCTTTGTCCTGCTATGGGAACATCAAGCGCATCGCGGTCGTCACCCCCTATATGCCGGTGGGCGACGAACAGGTGCGCCGCTTCTTCGAAGATTGCGGCTACGAGGTCGTCACGATCAAGGGCCTCAAATGCAAAAGCCCGATGCTGATCGCGCACGAGACCGAGCAGACTTTGCGCGACGCGATCATCGAGGTGAACGATCCCTCCGTCGACGCCATCGTGCAGGCGGGCACCAACCTTGCGATGGCCCGTGTCGGCGCCATGGCCGAGTTCTGGCTGGACAAGCCCGTGATCGCCATCAACACCGCGACCTACTGGCACGCGCTGCGGATGAACGGGATCAAGGACAAGGTGCAGGGCTTCGGCTCGCTTCTGTCCCATCACTGAGCCGGCGGAGCCCCAGCCTATGCGCCACGCATCCGTGTACAGCCATCGCGGCAAGATCGGCCTCGTCACCCCCGCGACCAACACCGTCAACGAGGCCGAATGGACCCGCCTGATGCCGGACGGCGTCACCTTCCACGCGCAGCGGATGGTGCTGCGCGGGGGCAGCCATTCAGAGGCCGAGGTCCTGGACCAAATTGCGGATGCCGGTGAGGTGCTGGCGCGGGCGGATGTGGACGTGATCGCCTATGCCTGCACCGCAGGCTCGATGGTGACCCCGGCCGGTGGCTTGGAGCAGGCGGCCTCGGCCCGCGCGGGGCGGCCGGTGGTGACCACCGCCGCCGCCATCGTCGCGGCCCTCGGGGCACTTGGCGCCACGCGGGTCGCGATCGCAACGCCCTATCACGAGGCGCTGAACGATCACGAACGCGACTTCCTTTCCGGCCATGGCATCCGGACGCTGGCGATCCGCGGCCTCGGGATCGGGGCGGGCGGGCCGGCGGAATACCCGCAGATTGCCCGCACGCCGCTGGACCGGGTCCGCGCCCTGGCGCTCGAGGTGCATGACCCGGACGCCGAGGCGCTGCTGCTGACCTGCACCGATTTCCCGACCCTGCCGCTGATCCCCGAGCTGGAGGCCGAGCTTGGGATTCCGGTCGTCAGTTCGAACACGGTGACGCTCTGGGCGGCGCTGCGCGCAGCCGGGATCAACGACCGGATCAATGATGCAGGGCGGCTTCTGACCCTGACAAGCGCCCGAAAGGACTGATCGATGACCCTGCCGCCCCCGACCTGCGCCGCGCTTGCCGAGGACGCTGCGGCGGAGGTGCGCTTCACGTTCGACATCCCGGCGCTGCGCCCGACAATCCGCCACATCTGCGACTTGCAGCTGAGCTCGGCGCAGCAGGCGCTGCTGAACGGGATCGATGTGATCCTCAACCGCGACCTGCCGGACATCCGCGCCTTCGAGGCCGAGCGCGCACGCCGCCAGCCATGGTTCTTCGCCGCCGGCTGACGGCCCAACACGATAAAAACCAACACGGAGAGAAAAAGATGAACATCCTGACCCCGATTGCCGCTTTGGCCCTCAGCGTGGCCGCCGTTCCCGCCTCGGCGCAGATGGTGGGGCTTGCCACCACGACCGGCGGCGCGACCGAACAGATCGGCCTGCACCTCGCCACGATCCTGTCCGATCACAGCGGGCTGACCATCCGCCCGCAGGTGATGGCCAACACCTCGCAATACGTGCCGATGGTCAATGCCGGCAGGATCGAGTTCGGCATCGCCAACTACCCCCAGATCGCCCATGCGATCGAAGGCATCGGCATGTCCGAAGGCGACGCGAACCCGGACCTGCGCATGGTCGCGACGATCCTGCCCTTCAATGCGGGTCTCGTGGTGCCCGTCGACACCGGGATCGAGCAGCTGTCGGATCTGGCCGGCCATGCGGTCCCGCGCTTTCCGGCCAATTCGCTTGGCGAGTTCTTCTTCACCGCCGCGATGGAGACGGCGGGCGTGAGCTATGACGACGTGCGCCCCGTGCCGACCGCGAATTTCGGCGAGCAGTTCAACAACATCAAGGCGGGGCTGACGGACGTGACCATCGGTTCGGTCGGGGCGCAGTCGATCATGGATGTCGAGGCCTCGCGCGGCGAGGTCCGATATCTGTCGTTCTCCGAGGGCGACGACGAAATCCTGTCGAGGTATCTGCCCGGGACCAGTCTGACCACATGGGGCGACCGCCCCGCAGCGGCGGGGGTGACGCCCGAAACGGTAGTGTTGTTCTACGACTACACGCTGTTTGCCCACAAGGACGTGCCCGACGAGGTCGTCACCGCCGCGCTCGAGGCGCTTTACAGCCAGCCCGAGGCCGCCCGGTCCGGCGGCGCGCTGTGGTCGGAATATGACGAGACGCAGCTGGCCCGCGTGACCACCCTGCCCTATCACCCGGCCGCCGAAGCCTTCTTCCGCGACCGCGGCATCTGGGCCGACTGACGCCGCAGCGACGGCGGGCCGCGCCCCGCCGGCTCACCCTCTTGGCGAAGGAGCCCTCGATGTCCGATCTTACGGGAACCGGGCCGCGCGCGGTCCGGATCGCGGCCGCCGTTCTGGCCGTCGCGGTGCCGCTGCTGGCCATGGCCTGGGTCCTGGCGCTTCCGCAGCGCGCCGGGTTGATGATCTTTCCACAGCAGACCGTGGCGCTGATGCTGGGCCTGTCGCTGGCGGTCTGCTTCCTGCGCGGCGGGCCGGATCGGGGGCCGAACGCCCTGGACATCGCGCTGGCGCTGGCCTCGCTGGCGCTGGCGGCGCATGTCTTCTGGCGCTTTCCACTTCTGTCCGAACGCGCCTGGAGCCATCCGACCGAGGCAACGATCCTCGGCATCGCGGTCATCCTTCTGGTGATGGAGGGCCTGCGCCGCGTTATCGGCGCAATGCTGATCGTGATCTTTGCGATTCTGGTTCTTTACGCCGTCGCCGGCCAGCATGTTCCGGGCGCGCTGCAAGGCCGGGCGCAGCCCATCGGTGACGTGCTGCAATACATCGGCAGCGATTCCTCGGCCACATGGGGGCAGTCCTTGCAGATCGCCGCCTTCGTCGTAGTGCTGTTCGTCCTGTTCGCGGCGTTCCTGATGGGCACGGGCGGGTCGGACTTCTTCTCCAGCCTGGCGGGGCGGGTGTCGGGCAAGGGGCCGGGCGGGTCGGCCAAGGTCGCCGTCACGGCCTCGGGGCTGACGGGCATGATCTCGGGCAGCGCGGTCTCAAACGTGATGACGACCGGCGTCATCACCATCCCGGTGATGAAACGCGCGGGCTTCAGCCCCGCCAACGCCTCGGCGATCGAGGCCGTCTCGTCGACCGGCGGCCAGCTGATGCCGCCGATCATGGGCGCCGCCGCCTTCCTGATGGCCGAGTTCCTGCAGGTCCCCTACCGCGAAATCATCATCGCTGCCGCCCTGCCGGCGCTGCTCTATTTCCTGTCGCTTTACATCCAGATCGACTTCCTCGCCCGCCGCGACCGCCTGCCCGCGGGCGAGGACGGCCCGCGCCGCAGCCTAGGCGCGATCCTGCTGCGCGGTTGGGTCAGCCTGGCCGCCATCGCGGCGCTGATGAGCGGGATCTTCGCCTTCAACCTGCCGGCCGAGATCTCGGTCGTCTATGCCACGCTGGCGGTGATGGCGCTGGCCTTGGGGGCCTGGGCGCTCCGTCTGCCCTATGGAGGCATGGCCCCGCGCAAGGTGCTGGACGCGCTGATCGAGGCCGGCCGTTCGACCTGCGACATCCTGCTGATCTGCGCGGCGGCAGGGATGATCATCGGGCTGATGACGCTGACCGGCCTCGGCTTCACGCTGAGCTACTACCTGATGTCCTTCGGCTCGGGCAGCCTGTTCCTACTGCTTCTGCTGGCGGCGGCGATCGGGCTGGTGCTGGGGCTGGGCCTGCCGACGACGGCGGTCTATCTGCTGCTGGCGACGCTAGCCGCACCCGCGCTGACGCAGCTGGGCGTTCCGGCCATGTCGGCGCATATGTTCCTGCTGTATTTCGGGATGCTTTCGATGATCACCCCGCCCATCGCCATCGCCGCCTATGCCGCTGCCAGCATCGGTGGGGCGGACCAGTACCGCACGGCCTTCGCCGCCTTCCGCTTTGGCTGGGCGTCCTACATCCTGCCCTTCTACTTCATTTACAAGCCGGGGCTGCTGCTGGATACCGGCTGGATGCAATCGGCCTATGTCTTCGTGTCGACCGCCGTGTCGCTGGCCCTGATCGCCGGCGCGGTGATCGGCTTCGGCCACAGGCGCCTCAGCGCGGCTGAACGCGGCCTTTGGCTCCTGCTGGGCGCCGGCGTTATCGTGCCGCTGCACGGCATCACGCCGCTGGCCGAATATGCCGTCGCGCTGCTGGCGGCGATCGTGCTGGGCCATCACCTGATCGCCAGCCGGCCCGCCCCGGCCCTCCGATCCCACCCTCAGGAGAACACATGACCGACCCCCACCCCACGGCTCAGTTCAGCTTCGACACACCCGGCGCGCTTTTGATGGAATGGGACGGGGCCGCGCGGCTTGGCGAGTTGATGGCCGGCTGGTTCCCCGAGCGCGAGCTGTTGATCGTCACTGACGCTTTCCTACACGACGCGGGTCTTCTTGAGCCTGCGAAGGCCTCGCTTCTGGCGGCAGGATTCCGGATCACGGTCTTCGACGCAGTCGCCGCCGACCCGCCCGAGGCGGTGATGCTGGCCTGCGTTGACACTGGCATTGCCGCGGGGGCAAATGCCGTCCTGGGCCTTGGCGGCGGCTCGTCGATGGATGTCGCAAAACTCGCGGCGTTCCTGATCCGGAACCCGCAGCCGCTGGCGCCACTTTACGGGATCGGCAAGCTGCAGGGTGCACGCGCGCCGCTGGTGCAGGTGCCGACGACCTCGGGCACCGGATCCGAAGTGACGAACATCACCATCCTGACCACGGGCGAGACGACCAAGATGGGGATCGTTGCCCCGCAGCTTTACGCCGATAAGGTGCTGCTGGACGCGGCGCTGACCGTCGGGCTGCCCCCCGCGCAGACCGCCGCCACAGGCATCGACGCTATGGTCCACGCGATCGAGGCCTTCACCAGCCGCCATCGCAAGAACCCCGTCTCGGACATGCACGCGCGCGAAGCCCTGCGGCTGCTGGCGGCCAATCTGGTCATCGCCTGCACTGACGGCGCGCACCGACCTGCGCGCGAGGCGATGCTGCTCGGCGCCGCGCTGGCGGGGCAGGCATTCGCCAACAGCCCTGTCGCGGCGGTCCATGCGCTGGCCTATCCCTTGGGCGGGCATTTCCACTTGGCCCACGGGCTGACGAACGCGCTGATGCTGGGTCCGGTCCTGCGCCACAACCTTCCGGCCGCCGCCCCGCTATATGCCCAGTTGGCCGATACGTTGGGCGTAGGCGAAGGGACGGACGCCGACCGCGCGGCCGCCTTCATCGCCCATCTGGAAGGGTTGATGGACGCGGCCGGCTTCAAACGGCACCTGCGCGATCACGCCGTGCCCGAAGAGAGCCTGCCGATGCTGGCGCGCGACGCGATGCTGCAGACGCGGCTTCTGGTCAACAACCCCGTCGAGGTGACCGAGGCGGACGCCCTGTCGCTGTACCGGCAGGCCTACTAGCGACTACGCGGCACCGATGCAGGGCGCGCTCACCATCGCCTCGTCATCTGGTCGAAGGTCACGACGGGCATTCCGCGCGCCTGCGCGAAGTCCGGCAGATCGCCAAGGCGCACCATGCACCCGTCATCGGTCATCGCCTCGCACAGAACGCCGGCGGGCCGCAGTCCCGCCAGCGCCATCAGCGCCAGCGTCGCCTCCGTATGGCCGCGGCGGGCGGCCAGTCCCTCGGGACGGGCGATCAGCGGGAAGACATGCCCTGGCCGCGACAGGTCCGAGGGGACCGCAGCCGGCGCCGTCAGCGCCGCCATCGTCCGGCAGCGGTCGGCGGCCGAAACGCCGGTGCTGACCCCCGCCGCCGCCTCGACCGAGACGGTGAACAGCGTCAGATAGGGAGAGCCGTTCCGCACGGCTCTATTGCGCAAAGCGCATAAGAAATTCATGCACTGAATTCAGCGTGGTAGCTGCAATGCAAGAGCAAACCTGCACCAACGACCTACAAGACCAGGAACTGGCCTACCTATAGCGAAGCGCTCAAGCGCCGGGGCTCGCTGACGATTTGGTTCGATCCCGAGATGAGGTGGGGGGTCGCGGCGACAGGCAAGCGTGGCCGCCGGCAGAGCTACAGCGATGCCACCATCCAAACCTGCCTTTTCATGAAGGTGCTGTTCGGAATGGTGGACATCGGAGCGCCATTGGTCCGAGCGACAATGTCGACCAGGCAGACGACAGGATTTGTCGAAAGACTGTTGCGTCAGGTCGGCCTTGACTGGTCGGTGCCCGACTTCAGTACCCTGAGCCGCCGCCAGAAGACTGTCGCCGTCAACATCCCGTATCGTGGCTGCAAAGGGCTGTTGCACCTGCTGATAGACAGCACCGGCATCAAGGTCGAGGGCGAAGGCGAGTGGCGCATCGTCACCGGTCCGAGCGTGCCGCGAACGTCCTACCCGACCTGCTCAGCCAGATCCCGGCCGACGAGGAAATCGGCAGGGGTGAGCCCCGCGAACGCTGATGGCGCCTATGGTTCGCGCAAGTGCTATGATGCGATCGCTGACTGCGGCGCCCACGCGATCATCCCGCCCCACCGTATTGGCAGCTCGCGCACCCGAAAGACCATGGCCGCGCCTTGGACCTTTCCGCTCTTGACCGGAACAAAGCGCATCGTGGGTTGCATAGCTGCCTCGCAGATGGCCTCCGCATTGGCGGCATCATCCTTCTGGCGCCTCACATAGGGCTTCACATAAGCAGGCGGGATCAACCGCACGTGATGGCCCAGCTTGCCGATCTCGCGACTCCAAAAATGGGCACCGCCACAGGCCTCCATCGCCAATGCAAGCGGGCAGCTAGCCGAAAAATTCCAGCACCTGAGCCCGCCGTATCTTCTTGCGCAGGACGGCCCCCCTGCGCCGTCGGCTCCATGCACTCGGAAAACATTCTCTGCCAGGTCGAGCCCGACCGTGATAATCTTCGACATGACCGCTCCCCTCTGTGGATCGTTGCAGACCCACCTTGGCATACAGATGCCGTCGGGGGGCGGTCACATCATCAGAGCCGTCTGAAGGCGCGATTTGCGCATCCCTCGAGCCACGACCGGCAGCTAAGGGCCGGTGTGAATGGCTAAAGCGGGAAGCCCAACTCACGAAATATTAGCCACTCAGGTCTGCCGCCGTTGCTCGTGACGGTCGACCATTCCGATCAGCCCGCTGACCAGCCTCCGTCCAGCATCAGTGCGCTGCCGGTCATCAGGTTCGAGGCGTCTGAGGCAAGGAAGATCGCGGCGCCGATGATGTCGTCTACCGTGCCGAGGCGGCCGAGCTTGATCTTTGACAGAACCTCTTCGCGGAATGCGGTATCTTTGAAATAGGGCCGGGTCAGGGGCGTGTCGATGAAGGTCGGGCAGATGGTGTTGACGCGGATGTTATGCGGACCTAGTTCGATCGCGGCGGCCTTGGTGAAGCCTTCAAGCCCCCATTTCGACGCGCAGTAGAGCGCGCGGCTTGCGGCGCCGACATGGCCCATCTGGCTCGACATGTTGATGATCGAGCCGGCAATCCCCTCACCCAGCATGCGACGCGTCACCGCCTGCAGCACGAAGATCGCGGCGCGCAGGTTCAGGCCCATGATGAGGTCGTAATCCTCGGCTGTCAGTTCGGTCAGTGGGCGGGGACGGTTGGTGCCGGCGTTGTTGACCAGGACGTGGAAGGCTGGCCGCGCCTCGATCAGGGCGGTGAAGGCGGCGATGTCGGTGACGTCAGCCACCATCGCCTCTGCATCGAGGCCGCGAGCGCGCAGGTTCTCCGCGGCGGCCGTCACCTCGTCCTCGCTGCGGGCGCAGAGGGTGACGGCGGCACCGCGCTCGGCATAGGCGCGCGCGATCGCAAGCCCGATGCCCCGCCCCGCGCCCGTCACCAACGCGCGCTTGCCGTAAAGGCGGAAGATGTCGCCGCTCATTCTGCCGCCTCGCCATAGGCCACGTTCTGCCCGCCATAGCGGCGCACGCGGATGTTGCACTGCTCGGCATGGCCGACGAACCCTTCTAGCACGCACAGGCGAGAGCCGTAGGCGCCGATGCTGGCCGCCGCCTCGTCCGTCGTGATGCGCTGGTAGCTGTGGGTCTTGAGGAACTTGCCGACCCAGAGCCCGCCGGTATAGCGCCCCGCCTTCTTCGTCGGCAGCGTGTGGTTCGTGCCGATCACCTTGTCGCCATTCGCGACATTGGTGCGCGGCCCGAGGAACAGCGCGCCATAGCTGTGCATCTGCTCCAGATACCAGTCGTCGCGGTCGGTCATCACCTGCACATGCTCATATGCCATGTCGTTGGCGACCTGCAGCATCTCGTCATGGCTGTCGCAGAGGATCACATCGCCATAGTCGCGCCAGCTCGCCGCCGCCGTCTCGGCCGTCGGCAGGATGGTCAGCAGGCGGTCCACCTCGGCCAGCGCTTCTTCGGCGAGGCGGCGAGAATTGGTGATGAGGCAGGCGGGCGAGTTGTAGCCATGCTCGGCCTGGCCCAGAAGGTCGGTGGCCACGAGTTCAGCGTCCACGGTGTCGTCGGCGATCACCATCGTCTCGGTCGGCCCGGCGAAGAGGTCGATGCCGACGCGCCCGTAGAGCTGGCGTTTCGCCTCGGCCACGAAGGCATTGCCGGGACCGACCAGCATATCGACCGGCGCGATCCTCTCGGTGCCAAGGGCCATGGCGCCGACCGCCTGGATGCCGCCGAGCACATAAATCTCGTGCGCGCCGGCCATGTGCATGGCGGCGATGACGGCCGGGTTCGGCGCGCCCTTGAAGGGAGGAGTCGCCGCGATGATCCGCGGCACGCCCGCGACAGCGGCCGTCAGGACTGACATGTGCGCCGAGGCGACCATCGGGAACTTGCCGCCGGGCACGTAGCAGCCGACCGACTGCACGGGGATATTGCGGTGGCCAAGGACGACGCCGGGCAGCGTCTCGATCTCGATGTCCTGCATCGAGGCGCGCTGTGCCTCGGCGAAGCGGCGCACCTGAGCCTGTGCGAAGTGGATATCCTCCAGATCGTGCGGCGAGACCTGGCCGATCAGCGCCTGGATCTGGTCCTCCGTCAGGCGGAAGCTTTCGGGCGTGTAGCCGTCGAACTTCGCGGCCATCTCGCGCACGGCGGCATCGCCGCGGGTCTCGATGTCCGCCAGCGCCGCTTCGACACTGGCGCGGACGGCCGCGTCATCCTGACTACGCTCGCCCTCGGGCTTGCCGGTCTTCAGGTGGTGAGTCGCCATGGTCTCTCCTTCTTTGCTTGCGGGGCTCAGCCCAGCATTCCTGTGTCGCCGCAGACGGACAGTGCTTGTCCCGATATCGTTCGACCGCGCGGGCTGGCGAGGAAGAGGATCTGGTCCGCGATCTGCTGCGGGCTTACGTAGTCCCGGATCGAGGTATAGGAAAACGCCTCGGTCTCGGCCTCGGCGAAGCCGATTCCGCGTGCATCGGCGCGGGATTGCAGCACCCGCCGCTGCCGTTCACCTGCCACGAGGCCGGGCAGGACTGCGTTGACGCGGATGCGGTCATCGCCCAGCTCCGCCGCCATGGATTTGGTCAGGCCGATCACCCCCCATTTCGCCGCCGCATAAGGGCTGCGGAGCCGGAACCCGAGCCGGCCGGCGAGCGAGGAGATGTTCACGATAGACGGGTTTTCGCTGCGCCGCAGATGCGGCACTGCGCGGCCGATGGTGACGAACTGGCTGGTCAGGCAGACGGAAAGGCAACGCTCAATCTCGATGAGGTCCAGCTCTTCGATCCGGCCCGTCGGCCCTGCGATACCGGCGTTGTTCACAAGGCAGTCGAGGCCGCCCAGTTGGTCCGCCGTCCGCGTCACGAAAGCGCCAAGGGCTGCGTGGTCCGAGACATCGACCATCTCACGCAGGACCTCGACCGGCAGGGCGGCCAGTGCGTCCGCGTCGATGTCGCAGGTGGCGACGCGTGCGCCTTCGGCGAGAAAAGCCTCGACGATGGCGCGGCCGATGCCCCCGGCGCCTGCCGTCACGATCACCCGTGCGCCTTGCAATTGCATATCCATGTCGGGTCCTTTCGAAAGGTCAGCGGCCGGTCAGCGCCAGCGACAGCCAAGGCACGAAGCTGATGATCACCAAAAGCCCCAGCATCAGCGCCACGAAGGGCAGCACCACCACGGACAGCCGCGCAATGGGAAACTTGGCCAGGGTGGACGCAATGAAGAAGTTCAGCCCTACCGGCGGCGTGAACATCCCCATTGCCAAGTTCACCACCATGATAATCCCGAAATGCACCGGGTGGATGCCGAAGTTGATGGCGATGAGCAGAAGGATGGGGGTGAAGATCAGGATCGCGGCCGCCGCCTCCAGGAACATCCCGACGAAGAGCAGGAGCAGGTTCACCAGGATGATGAAGAGCCAGGGGCTCTCGATGGCGCCGATTACGAAGTCAGAGATGGCGGCCGGCACCTGCAGCGACAGGATGATGCGGCCGTAGAGGCCGGCCGTCGCGATGATCGACAGCACCACCGCCGAGGTGATGGCGCTGTCTCTGAGGATTACTGGCAGGGCGCGCACCGGCAGCTCGCGGTAGATCAGGACGCCGACCAGCAGCGAATAGACGACGGCGATGACGGCTGCCTCCGTCGGCGTGACGACGCCGCCATAAATGCCGCCCAAGATAAGCGCAGGCATCAGCAGCGCCAGGATGGCCTTGCGACCGGCGCGGCCGATCTCGGCCAAGCTGGCGCGCTCGTCGCGGACCGCCGGGTGACGAAGGGCATGCAGCCAGGCGAAGATCATCAGCCCGCCGACGACGACGAAGCCGGGCAGAAAGCCCGCTGCGAACATATCGCCGACGGACTGGTTCGCCGAGATCGCATAAAGGATCAGCGGGATCGAGGGCGGGATGATGACGCCGAGCGCGCCCGAGGCCGCCTGGTTCGCTGCCGCATAGGAGGCGCTGTAGCCCTGCGCGACCATGGCCGGGATCAGGATCGCGCCCACGGCGGCCGTGGTCGCCGCGCCCGAGCCCGAGATGGCGGCGAAGAAGGCCGAGGTGACGATGGCAACCATGGCGAGCCCGCCATTCATGCTGCCGACCAAGGTGCGCGAGAAGGCGACCACCCGCTGCGAGATGCCGCCCTGTTGCATCAGGTTGCCGGCCAGGATGAAGAACGGGATCGCCAGAAGGGGGAACGAGTTGATCGAGCGGATCATCTCTTGCGGGACGATCAGCATGGGCATCAGATCGTCGCGATGGCGGCGAGGCCAAGCGCGAAGGCTACGGGCACGCCCGCGAGCAGCAACACCAGGAGGACGCCAAAGAGGATCGCGGTCATGCCGTCTGCTCCTGCCGCGTGCGCAGGCTATCCGCGATCACCGCCAGCGCGTTCAGCACGATCATTGCGGCCCCGGCAGGCATGGCGGCATATAGCCAAGCCATCGAGACGCGGGTGCTTGGGGCGGTTTGCGGCAGCACGCGCTGTGTGATCGCCAGCCCTTCGCGCAGTAGCACCAACGCAAAGAGTGCGGATGCGAGCGCGACGACGATCCTCAGCACCGTGACCATACGCGGGCCCATCAGGCTGGGCAGCAGCTCGACCGCGATAAGGGCGCCGTAGCGGTAGGCATAGGCTGCGCCCAGCATTGTCAGCCAGACCGTCGAGAAGCGCGCGACCTCCTCCGAGAAGGTCAGCGAGTTGCCCATCACGTAGCGGGCGAAGACCTGCCAGCTGATCAGCACCGTCATCACGGCCATCAGCGCCGCCATGAGCCAGCCGATCACCCAGTTGACCCCGTCAACGCCGCGCACGAAGGCGCCCAGAACAGCCTGCATCGTCACCCCTCTCGTAGTTGTGGGTGTGGCCGGAGCAGGGCGCCCCGGCCGTGCCGCCTCAGGACGAGGTCGCTTGCGCCGCTTCGACCAGTTCGGCGCCGACCGTGTCCTTCCACTGCTCGATCACGGGCTGCACCCGCTCGCGGAACGGCTCGAGATCGGGGCGGGTCACGGTCATGCCCAAGGTTTCCAGCTCAGCAATCAGCTCCTCTTCCATCCGCTACAAGGCTTCGCGCTGGACCGGCACGGCCAGGGCCGCGGCCTCCATCACGATGGCCTTGTCCTCTTCGGACAACGAGTTGAAGAGCTGCGCGCCCATCATCAGCGGCGCAGGGGAATAGACGTGCTGCGTCAGGTTCAGGTAGCGCTGCACGTCGTAGAACTTGACGTCGTAAATGGTCGGGATCGGGTTCTCTTGGCTGTCCATCACGCCCTGCTGCAGCGCGGTGAACACCTCGGTCCAGGCCATAGGCGAGGCGTTGGCGCCAAGCGCGGTCCAGGTGTCCACCTGCACGCGGCTTTCCTGCGTGCGGTGGCGGATGCCGTTCAGATCGTCCGGGCTATTCAGCGGCCGCACGTTGTTTGTGTTATGCCGGAAGCCGTTCTCCATCCAGCCGAGGATCTTCACGCCGGCATCGTTCTCCAGCTTCTCGGCCAGCGCCTCGCCATGCTCGCCGTCGAGGAAGCCATAAGCCGCCTCGGCGCTGGTGAAGATATATGGCAGGTCGAACAACAGGAAATCGTTGACGAAGCCACCCATCGGCCCGGTCGAGGTGATGCCCATGTCGATGAGACCGAAACCCATTCCCTCGACCACCTCGCGCTCGGCGCCCAAGGCATTGTCGTATTGCGGGCGGATGGTCAGGCGGCCGTCGGAAAGCCGCTCCAGCTCCTCACCAAACTTGTGGACGCCCACGGCCTGGTGTGATTCCGGACCGAGGGGCAGGCTGACCTCGAAAGTCCGCGTCTCCTGCGCACCGGCAGCGCCTGCCGCCAGCAAAAGCACCGGAATGATCGTGGTGAAGTGCCGCATGATATCTCCTCTCGTCGATGGACTGGCACCCCCTCCTCAGGGCATTCCGCCAGCAGCTACACCGTGATCTCACTTAAGCGTAAGGCTGCCGAATGTAGATCGTCAACAGGTATATTTACCCTATTATTGCTGGAAAAAGCGCTGACTGAAAGACATTATCACCAGAAATAAGCAATAAGTGAGGTCACGGTTGCAAGACGCAGCGGCGGCAGCGGCGCAGAGCGACGGTTGGTCCCGAATCGGCCCCCTTGCCCTGCGCGAGGGGCAGACGGCGCAGGCCCAGATCTACTCCGCGCTGCGTGAGGCGTTGATCAGCGGCTACTTTCGCCCCGGCGAAGAGATCAGCCTGCGCCGCGCCGCCGCCGTTCTTGGAACCAGCGTCACGCCCGTGCGCGAGGCGCTGCGCCAACTGGAAAGCGACGGCGGGCTCGAGGTCTTCGGCGGCAACCGGGTCCTGCGCGTCCCGGTGCTCGGCCCGGCCGAGCTGCTGGACATCCGCGACATCCGGATCAACCTCGAGGGCTTTGCCGCCGAAGTGGCAATCGGGGGCATGCGTCCCTCACGGCTTCGTCTGATCGAGAACGCGTGCCGATTGATGCAGCGTGCTGCGGATGCCGGGGATGCGGACATGTATCTGGAGAACAACTGGCGCTTTCATTCGCTGATCTACGAGGCGGCCGAGCGGCCGGTGCTGATGGGACTGATCCGCGGCATGTGGCTGCGCGTCGGTCCGCTGATCCGCACCGCCGTCACGGCACCGCTGCATTTCGACCGCTCGATGAGCAGCCACGACGCGGCCATGGAGGCGCTGCGTCGGGGCGACGGCGCCGCGCTGCGGGACGCGATCATCCGCGACATCAGTGATGCGGCCGCCGACCTGACTGCCGCGCCCGCCGGCGCAGCGCGGTCGGCATGACCGGCAAAGGGAGAGGGAAACCATGTCACGAAGCATCGCCGTCATCGGCTGCGGCCTGATCGGCCGCGCCTGGAGCATCGTCTTTGCGCGCGCAGGCTGCGACGTCCGCCTGTGGGACCCTGTCCCCGCGGTGCGCGACGCGCTGCCGGGCCTTCTGGAGGCGACGATTCAGGTCAGCGGTGACGATCCGGATGCCCTGCAGCGAATTCAGATCGTCGACACGCTGCAGGACGCCCTAGCCGGCGCCGAGTGGGTGCAAGAAAACGGCCCCGAGCAGCTGGACATCAAGCGCGACCTCTACGCGCAGATGGACGCCGTCGCCGCGCCGGACACGATCCTCGCCTCGTCCAGTTCGGCGCTGGTCGCCTCCAGCTTCGCGGCGGGCCTTGCGGGGCGGAGCAGAATCCTCGTCGCTCATCCCGTCAACCCGCCGCATGTGATCCCCGTGGTTGAGCTGTGCCCCGCGCCCGACACTGCGCCCGAGGTGGTGGACCGGGCCGAGGCGCTGATGCGCGACGTGGCGCAGGTGCCCGTCCGCATGACCCGCGAGGTAGACGGCTTCGTGCTGAACCGCCTGCAGGCGGTCGTGCTGGCCGAGGCGCTGTCGCTGATCGAGCAGGGCATCGTCACCCCGCAGGGACTGGACGACACGATGGCCCACGGGCTCGGCCGCCGCTGGACGCTGATGGGGCCGATGGCGACGATCAACCTGAATGCACCGGGCGGCGTGGCGGATTATCTGAACCGCTACGGCCCCACCATGGCGCGCCTTTCCGATAGCGCCGCGCGGGGCGGGGCGTTCACCGCCAGTGCCGCGCAGATGGTGGCCGAGGCGATGCCCAGCCCGGCAGAGGTGCCGGTCCTCAGCATGGCGCGCGACCGCCGGCTGGCCGCCCTGACCCGCCACCTGAACGCAGAAAAGGAGACGTAAGATGCCCGCAGCCCGCAAGGTCGTCATCACCTGCGCCGTCACTGGCGCGATCCACACCCCGTCCATGTCCCCGCACCTGCCGGTCAGCGCCAGCGAGATCGCCGAAGCCGCCATCGGAGCGGCCGAGGCCGGTGCCGCCATCGTCCACCTGCACGCCCGCGACCCCGATGACGGTCGCCCCGACCAGACGCCGGAGGCCTTTGAGCCGTTCCTGCGGGTGATCAAGCAACGCTCGGACTGCGTCGTGAATATCACCACGGGCGGGGCGCCAACGATGAGCATCGCCGAGCGCGTCCGTCCTGCCGCCACTTGGAAGCCCGAGCTCGCCTCGCTGAACATGGGCTCGATGAATTTTGGCCTCTTCCCGATGCTGAAGCGGTTCGAGTCGGACCTGAAGCATGAGTGGGAACGGACCTACCTCGCCGACAAGGGCATCCTCTTCCGCAACACATTTGCGGACATCGAGCACATCCTGACGACGCTCGGCGCCAATGGCACCCGCTTCGAGTTCGAGTGCTATGACACCGCCCATCTCTACAACCTCAAGCATTCGTCGATGCGGGGCTGGTCGAGGGGCCGCTGTTCATCCAGACGGTCTTTGGCCTGATGGGCGGGATCGGCGCCCATCCCGACGACGTCATGCACATGAAGCGCACGGCGGACCGGCTGTTTGGCGACAACTACCGCTGGTCCGTCCTCGGCGCTGGCCGCAACCAGTTGCCCCTCGCGGCCATGGCGGCCGCCATCGGTGGTCATGTGCGTGTGGGCCTCGAGGACTCGATCTGGGCCGGGCCGGGCAAGCTTGCAGAGAGCAACGCCCAGCAGGTCCGCGCGGCGCGTCAGATCATCGAAGGGCTGGGGCTCGAGGTCGCGACCCCCGACGAGGCGCGCGGCCTGCTAGCGCTGATGGGGAGAGACAAGACATCCTTTTGAGTGAGGCATTCGGATGGCGGCTAGTCGGAGACGACTAGCAGAACTGAAGGAGCTTCAATGTTAATTAGGTGTTTGATCCCATGGTTTGATGGTGCGATCCTTTCCGCGGAATGGAAGGAAGCATTATGGGCCAAGTTCGTCACGGAAGCGCCACGACCACGCACGCCGTCAGAGCTGCAATACAGCGATCGCAAGCTTCGCTCGCAAGGCTGAGCCGGGAGCTTGGCATCAACCCAAAGACAGTGGCGAAATGGCGCAAGCCCGCAAATCATCGCCTTGTTCTGGATGGAATTTTCTGGATCGCGCGGACCGGCTCTCCTTGGCGTGACTGTATCGACCCAGTGAAACCTGCTCATGCTACAAGGAGTAAAACGTAGCGATGAGTGGACCATTGGAAGACGTCGACAAGCGGTGGACGGCCAAGCGTAAGTCGGCGCTGGTCATCGAGATCATTCAGGGCAAGACGACGGTGGCGGAAGCCAGCCGCAGCTATGACCCTTCTCCATCGGAGATCGAAGGCTGGGTTGGTGATGCCCGTCGGGGCATGGAGAACGCACTGCGGACAAACCCGCTCGATGTTCGCCAGGAATACGAGAAGCGGTTCCGGGATCTACAGGAAGCCTATGGCGAGGCTATGCTGGAGCTGCGCGCGCGATAAAGTTGGCGGCCCTCATGGTGAGCCATTGAGCCGCCATCGGTCCGAGGCCAATGGCGAACGGAGGACGACAATTGATCCGGACGCTTCATGAGGGCCTTCTGGCGGATGGCATCAGAGTGTCGCTGGTGAAGCTCTGCGCCTGGTTCGGCGTCCCGCGGCGGACGGTGTATTACAAACCCGTCAAGGCCGCGCCGGAGGTCGATCCCCGCTTCGCCGAGCCGATCAAGGCCATGATCGAGGAAAACCCGTCGTTCGGCTATCGGACGGTGGCATTTCTGCTGGGCTTCAACAAGAACACCGTGCAGCGGATCTTCCAGCTGAAGAACTTGCAGTGACCTGCCCCTCGGAACGTCTCTCGGTTTAATGTAGAGTTTGCTTCATCACGAAGGAGCAGATGACATGAGAAAAAGCCGCTTCACCGAGGCGCGGCATTGTTGCAGAACTCGGCGTTGAGGCGTGATTTTCCCTTACCCATTAAACCCATGCCACGTGCTCAATCTCGGCGGTGCCGAGGGCGTTGAAGCGGTTCATGAGTGCGATGCGGATGTGGATCTCGGCCGCTTGTCTGTCGGGGTCTCGCGAAGCAATCCTTTCGCCAAAGGATTTGAGGCAGCGCATCTTCGCCTCGATCCGACTTCGCATGTCATAGCCAGCCCAGTGCTTCCAGTTCGTCCGGCCAAAGCGTTTGCTCGCCCGCAGGATGTCGTTGCGGGCGCGGGCAGCAGGGCAGTCCTCCTTCCAGAGGCGTCCGTTCTTGCGGATCGGGATGACGGCCGTGCCGCCGCCGCGATCCACGATTGCGCTGCGCCAGCCGATCGGTGCTCTTCTCGCCGTAGTCCGCGCCGGTCTTGGCGCCGACCTCCAGTTCCATCAGTCGCTCGGCCACGAAGCCGATCATCTCACGAAGCACGTCGGCGTCTGCGCTCTGTTCGACATGCGCACGCAGGTCCATCATGGGTTTGGTCATCGGGTATTGTCCTTGGTTCAGGTTGGTTCTCACAACCCGACCCTACCGGGAAACCCGATGGCCACCGAAAGCTACACCACGTCCGTGGACGTCACCTCCCGCAAGGGAGCCACCCGAGCCGATGCGCACTGGGAATTGCACGGGGACGAGCTGCAGGCCAACCAGAGCCCCGGAACGTTGCGCATGCCACAGGAGGGCAGCTTAGCGATATTCGGACCCACCGCGTGTCGCAGGGGCGGTCAGTTCGACCGCGCGAGATCTTGGACGCCCGCGATGGCAAGCGCCAAGCTGCTTGCGCGAGCCAACGCCGGAGTGGCGCTGGAGACGTCCAACAACCGGGCGGCGCCACTCGGAACGCACAGACAATACAAGCCGCCCGGTTGTTGATTGAGTGATCGCTCAACCATTGCTTCTTGAACAGCTGTCTTAATCGACACCCGCCCGCCGCCGCACTGGATGTGACAGGGAAAGCAGCATGGCCAGCGGGCGCTTAAGGCGCAGGATGAGCGCCCGCCGCTGCCGGTCCGCAGAATTGCATCCTACGACGCGTCCTCGGCCTAGATGACGTCACCGGGCATACACTTGGCGACCACAAGAAATGGGCCGACGAGCGGAGCTGCAGCCGAAGCCTCCCCGGCCGCATAAGAATTCAGCCCGATGTTGTCGTCAGGCTCGGTCATTCCGTCTGCCGGTAGCCAAGCCGGAACTGTGCCAGTCCCAGATCGCTGACATGGCCGTGCCTGCTGCCGCTCGTCATCATCTCCCGCCGACCGGACGGTGGCCGCAAAAGCATACCCTGCTCATTCGGGATCGGCTGTAGATGGGGGCCGTGACGCGGCGCGACTGGCTGTTTTACCCATGCGGATGAATGGATTTTATCCCAATGGATGAACGCACTCCCCCTGCTGCCAATCCTGCGCATGACGAAAACGCCGGCGGCATTTCATTGTGGACGGCCGAACTAATCATTCTGACTTTTCGCAGGATCTGCATAATTTACCTGTCGGAACATCCCCATGAAGGAGACGCACCGACGATGACCCTGATCACCGAAACCCAGCTGACGGCCATGCGCGCGGCGCTCGCGGCGCTCGAGGCGAAGCCGAAGACGCAGTTCACCAATCCCGAGGTGGTGGAGGCACTCGCCCGCGAGATCCGCCACGCGCAGGACAAGCTCGGCTACAGTCTGACCGACATTGCGCTGCTGCTGCAGAAGCACGGCATGAGCATCCAGCCGACGACGCTGCGCGGCTATCTGCGCAGGCTGAAGGAGGCGGCGCCGAAGCCGAAGGCGCGCAAGACGCGGACCTCCACGGCAAGGACGATGCCCGCTGCGGCGGGGCCGGCCGTGGTGGTTGACGGGACTGCGCCGCTTTCCGGCGAAACGATGGCGGATGATGACGTTGTGCTGGAGGTGGTCGATGGCCAGGGCGGGTGACGGGCGGCCCCGCTCGGCGGCGCGTCAGAGAACGGTGGTCCTGCGGTTTCGCGTCAGCGACGAGGAGCACGGGCGGATCCGCGCGGCCGCTGCTGCGGGCCGTCATGCCAACACGGCTGCCTATCTGCGCGCCTGCGCGCTGCACGCCGGGCCCCGCCCGGTGCCCGCAGCTCGCCTTGTCGGCGGGCTCGGGCTGATCGCGGGGCGGCTCGCCGCGATCACCCGGCTGGCCGAGCGGGGCGGGATGGCCGCGATCATCGCGGAGGCGAACGAAGCCGAGGCCGCGCTGGCGGCCTGTCTGCGGGACGTGATGGCGGAGGATGCAGGATGATCGCGAAGGTGATCCACCCGAAGCGCCGCGCATGTGCCGGCGCCGAGGACCGCTTTGCCGCGCGCCTGCGCTATGCCTGCGGCAAGGCCGCGGCCATCGAGACGGGCAATCTGGTCGGCACCTGGCCGGCGGCGGCGGTGCAGATGCGCGTGGTTGCGGCGGCAAGCGCGCGGGTGCGCCAGCCCTGCCACCATGTCGTCCTGTCTTGGGGCGACGGGGAGGCGCCGTCCGACACGGCGGCCCTCGCCGCGGGCCGGATGGTGGTGCTGCGGATGGGCTGGCAGGACCATCAGCATGTGCTGGCCGTGCACCGCGATCGCCCGAACCTGCATGTCCATCTGGTGTTGAACCGGGTCCATCCGCGGACCGGAAGAGCCTGCTCGCTCGGCCATGACTATGCCCGGCTCGAGCATGCCTGCCGCAGCACCGAGATGGTCTTCGGCTGGCCCCCGGATCGCGGCCGGTTCCAGACGGAAATGAGTAAGGGCGTGCTGCGGCTGGTGCCGATGCCGGAGGCGCATTGGCGGGCCCGCCATGCGGCGCGGGAGGCCGGGCTGCGCACCGATCCGCTCAGCGTGCGCGGACCCGAACGGCGTTCGGGCACGGCACCCCTGCGCGACCGGCTGCCGGCCTCGATCCTGCAGCGCGCGCAACAGCTGCTTGCGGATGTGGCCAGTTGGGCGGGGCTTCATGCGGGTCTTGCCGCACTCGGCCTGCGCTATCTGCGCCATGGCAGCGGGGCGCGCGTGACGGAGAGGGACGGCAGCGGCGCCATGCCGGCCTGTCATCTGGGCGCCGCCTTCGGATTGGCCCGCATGGTAGCGCGGCTCGGGCGCTTCCGCCCTGCCCCGACACCAGACGCCGTTCTGCCGGTTGTGGCTCGGCCGGAAGCCGCAGCGCGCGCGGCGTATGACCGCGCCCGCGCCGAACGTCGGGCGCGGCGGGCCGACCTTGGCCGCGAGCACAAGGCCGAACGCAGTGGGCTGGGCCATGCGCTGCGCGGGCTCGATCCCGTCATTGCCGACGCCTTTCGGGTGGCGCTGCAGGCCGAGCAGCGCGCGGCGCGGACGGCGTTCCGCGCCATCCCGCTGCCGCGCCTGGCCGATTACGGGATGACGATCCCGGCCCCGACCTCATGGGCATCCCGCGACAGCCGGCATCGGCATCTGCGGCGCGAGGCGCAATGCTGGCAGGCGGATCCCACCTTCCCGCGCCCACCGCTCGATCACACCCGCGCCCGCCAATTGTGGCACTTGGCAAGTGCGCAGGCGGGGCCTGACGACCGTCATGTCCATGCCGATGATGGGGCGGGTCTGCGGCGCGTCGCCAAGAGCCGGATGCTGCTGGCCCGGCGCAGCCCGGACGAGGCGGTGCTCGGCTATGACTTGATCACCGAGACGCGCGACGGACGCCTGATCGCCACTCCGATCTCCGGCATGCACCACGCCCTCGGGCTGATCGGCCCGCGCCGGGCGCGGCACTGCCTGGTGACGACGGATGCGGGCATGGGCGCGAGGCTCGCGGTCGCAAGGCCGACCGAGCTGGTGATCGTCGCGTCCCCCTCCCCTGCCCCGCGACTGGCCGGCTGGTTGCGGAAGCTCGTGGGGGGCCGCTCGGCCTCTCTCGACTGCGCAGCAGGTTCGGATGATGCGGCGCAGCTGCGCGCCTGCTTGCCGCAGGCTGTCCTGTCCGACGCTGGTGCCCCCGGACCTGTGGCACTACCGCCGCGACAGGACATGCATGCTGCCGAGATAGAGAGCGACGCGCGCGCTGCGACGGACCCCGGGGATGATCCCCCTGCCCCGGGCTGAGCCAAGGCAATGGAGATAAGAGGACAGCCGCGAAGCGGTCGCCCGGAGAAAGCTGCGCGGAGCCGAAGCGGCCAAGGGCGCGACGCTGCACGGCCGGGGCGCACTTGAGACGCCGTCCCGAGAACGCCCTCGTCGCCGTCCACATAAATCCGACTGACGACAGGCGCAGAGCCCTGCGCATGTCGACGATCGAGCTTAGACTGTCGCCACCACGGAAAGAATTCCGGCCCCACCTGAGAACCCTTCGACCCCCGGCGCCTGCCCCGCAGGTGCAGACGACGCGAGGCCATGCCCATGACCATCACCCGGACCATCAACACCAGCGATGGCACGCAGATCTCCGAGAACAGGTCGATGTGCTGCCGGCATGTGTCGAGCCTTCTGCCCGAACTGACCGACCCGGAGCGTGTCGTCGAGGCCAGTCATGAGGAGACGAGCGCAGCTGCTGTCTCTCCCGTCCATTCGGAGGAACCGTTCAGCAGCTTGTCCCGCGACAAGGCCTTTGCAGAGGCGGCAGGGCCGACTGTGGAAGACACCGCCCACCCCGACAGGGTGCCCTTGCGGACCTCCGCGGCGTCAGGTGCGCGAGGCCCGGATGGGCAGGTAGCCGAAGGCGACGCGGACCTGCGCCGCTTCTTCGAGGATATCCATCGCACCCTGCCGACGAACTTTACCCTGAATGAGAACATCCCATGCATTCTCTACAAGGGCATGAGGTTCTGCGACCCGCTGCGTGTCGTGTCTCACGCCCGTCGCATCGATGGCACGGGCTGGATGCTCGATCTGGAGATCCTCGACGGCGACATGACGCCCCGCCGGATGCCGGTGTCGCGGATGGATC
This sequence comes from Pseudomonadota bacterium, assembly GCA_036338635.1. Lineage (GTDB taxonomy): Bacteria > Pseudomonadota > Alphaproteobacteria > Rhodobacterales > Rhodobacteraceae > Paracoccus. Next base: position 39,959 of record JAYZBS010000045.1, read on the forward strand.
TCAAATCCAAGCCGACCATGCTGCTCAGCGCGCTCGCCGATCGCGGCTTCCGGCTCTTTTGCCTGCGGGAGGACTTTTTCGAGTTCTTGAACATCTGGGACCGCGCGCCGAGAAGTTGGCGCGCGGATCACCCCGGGTGGTTCGAGGCGCCCTCGGATGCGCCCAGCTATCTGCGCCCCGATGGGACCCGGCACGCCCCGGCCAGGGCGCAGGCAGAGGCCGTTCTGGCCGAACCGCTGCGTGATCCCTACGGCCGGTCCGGCAGCCTGGCCGGCTGGCAGACGGAGATCGCCCGCCGGGCGATCGACAATCCGGCCCTCGTCTTTGCCATCTCGGCGGCGCTCGCCGGCCCGCTGCCGCGACTGGTCGGGCTTCAGACCGCGGGCTTCAATTTCTTTGGCACCGCGGCCAGCGGCAAGTCGCTCCTGCTCCATGTGGCAGCGAGCGTGCTTGGCCACCCGGAGGGGGTCAGCCCCTGGTCGGCAGCCACCACCGGTCTGCATCGGCTGAGCGCGGAGGCGCAGGACAGCCTGCTGGCGCTCGATGGCTACCCGCTCCGGCCCGACGGCCAGCACCGGCGCGCTCTGCTCGCGATCGGCAATGATGCCGGGGCCGGCCGGGCGCTGTCTGCGCGCGATCCGCATGGCAGCAAGCGCTGGCGGCGGGTGATCCTGTCCACTTCGGAGACCCCGCTTCGCAGCAGCCTCGGGCAAGGCAAGCAGGCGCCCCCTGCCCCGCTCTTGCGCCGCATGATCGATCTGCCGGCTGAAATCCACGCGCACGGAGCTTTTGCGGCTCTTCACGGCGCCGCGGATGGCGCCAGTTTCACGCGCGGGCTGGAACGCGCGCTACGCCGGCATCACGGCCATCTTCTTCCGGCATTTCTGGAACGGTTGATTGCAGATCTCGACCGGCATGCCGAGACCCTCGACGCCGATCTTCAGCGCCTCACCACCCGGATCATGGCGCATGCGCAGCGTGCGGCGCCATCCTCCCCCGCCGCCGACGCCCCCGGCGCCGAGCGCCTCGCCCTTGTCGGCTGCGCCGGCGAGATGGCCATCCGCTTCGGGTTGCTGCCCTGGCCAGACGGCACGGCAAGCGAGGCCACACATGCGATGGCCAACCTGGCGCAACACTTACCGACGGGATCAGGCTGGGACGCCTCACGGGCCCGGGCCGAACTGCGCCGCTATGCCGAGAAGAACGACACCCGGATCGTCGATCTCGACGCGGCCCCGCGGCCTACCGGCGATGTCCCTCTCGTCGGCTGGCAGGATCGCGATCATCTCTACCTGTCCGGCGATCCGCTGCGGGGCGAAGTCGAGGCGCTCGACGACTTGCTGGCCGCCGTCGATCATATCCTGAAGCCCGGCGGCGAGGCCCGATCAAAGCAATACCGCATGCCCGCGACGAAGGTCCCCGACCGGCCCCGGGTCTATCGCTTCGACAAGGCAAAGCTCGGATAGGCCCTCAACCGTCCAACCGTCCAACCGTCCAACCACGACAGCTTCTCGGCCGGTTCTGCAAGAGGTTCTCGGTGCTAAGGGCCATGATCTCCACTGTGGCGCGGCCCTTTATGTCAGGCAGTCGGGGGGCAGTGTCCATGTCCCATTGTGCCGGCGGAACGGTATCCGGTTCGAGTCGCAAGGGGCAGTCCAGCAAGCCCACCATGTCTCATCTGGTCCACCGCCTGGACATCTCTATCGCCATTCCAACCTCGACCGGCGCTTCAGTCGCCCACTCGTCTCGGCGCTCCCGCAGCGCGGCCATCATTCACCGTGGTCAAACCTTCGCCGGGTCGTTTCCAACCGTTGGGCTAGCAATTTGTGGGTCATCCAAAGACGTGTGGCGATGTCCATCTTGGCGTATCGTATGTCATCAACTGCCAGCACGTCCGATTTTCCCGCAACGTAGTTTTTTCCTGCTGCGGTGTTGACATGCCGATTCGCGACCGCCAGAATCACCCCATGTCGCGGCAAATGCCCGACGGGCCTCAGCGGGGCATCCTACCTCCCCGCCGAGACCCTGACCAGCCAATCTGATGTGGAGACTGACATGGCTACCGATACCCCTACCACCGCGCCTAGCGCGGCGAAAGCGCCGTTCTGGTCCGCCAGCTTCTACGGCTTGCAGTTCATTTCTCTCCTCGACGCATGGGGCGAGCATATCACGGCTCAGCGCATCCTGGAATGGACCGACCCTGCCGATCCCGGTTACGAGCGTGCGGCGGCTTGGGCCGAGATGGCGCTGCCGAGCTTTCATCAGACTCTCCTCAACGCGCTCGAGGCCGCGCCGAAGGAGCCGCTCGATCTGCCCCTGCGCCGGATGACGCTTCTCGTCGCGACGCTGGTCCGGGAGGACCGCGGCTCGGCTTTTATTCGCTACGAAGCGTTGAAGAGCGAGTTTGCGCCGTTCTTCGTCGTCACGGGCGGAGGTCCTGCGGCGGATGAAGTGCGTGCGATGCTCGCTTCCGCCGAACGGCGTCTGACGTTGATGTCGCGGCTGTCCTGCTATCGCACCGAGAGTGCGGCGTGCGAAGCCGAGCTGCTCGCAGCCTGACACTTCTCCTGATTCCTGACAGCCTGGGCTGACGCCTTCCGGATCTGCGGGTGGCGCCATCTCGCGCGTCGATGTCCGCGTTTCGACATCGGTGCCCCCACGCGTGTCCGGCTGTCCCTTTTTTTTCCCATTCCAAACGGGAGGACCACGCATGTCCTTTTATGACCTTGCCCCGGCCGACACCAACGGCGGGGAATTCCATCCCATCTACGCGCACCCCATCCCGGATCACTGGCATGATTGGGCTGAGGACAAGGGCTTCGAGATCGTCGAGCGCGTCCTGGACAAGAACCATCTCCAGCTGCGTTGCGACAGCTGCGGCGGAGACATGGTTTCAAAGGTCTTCGTGTTGCGCTCCGCGACGCCGCGCTGTCCGCACTGTCTCAATGACCGACGCGAGCGCTTGTGCGCCGAGGCTGGCGTCACCTTTATCGAGGCCGACGGATCGCATGACTTCTGGATCCGCTTGCCATGCGGTCATGAGACGGGCCGGCAGCAGTCGCTCCTGGAACGCGTCAGGGCGGTCGAGGTCAATATCCGCTGCGAAGACTGCCTCGACGCGCGGCTGGAGGCGGAGGCGGAAGCCCGCGGGTGGCGGGTCATCGATGGTGATCCCGACGGCGACCATGATTACCTGCTTTATCGGCACGGCTGCGGTCATGAGCAGCGGGCTGCAATCATCAACATGCGCACGGGACGCCTGACATGCCATGGCTGCAGCGACGCGTGGACCAGCGCTCCGAGCTACATCTATGCGATGCGTTTCGGTCTTAAGAGCGGGCGGAATGCAATCAAGGTCGGATATTCCCGTGATCCGTGGTCGCGCCTGCGCCATCAGCTGGTGACCGACCTCGAGCAAGACGCCGAACTGGTTCGGGTCATCCCGATCCGCACCGGCCATGACGCTATCCGGCGCGAGAAGCGCCTGCATGCCATGCTGCGCGATCTTCATCCCGAGGCCGTGCTGGAGCCGGCTGAGTTCGCCGGTCAGGTCAAGGTCAGGTCGGAGCTCTACTGCGCCAGCATTGAACCCGAGATCATGGCCCTGCTGGACGACATCGAGCTGCGCGTCAGGTCGCTGGCGAAGCGTGCCAAAAGGCTCGCCCGCCGCCGCGCGCGGCAGGAGGCTCGGCGCGCCAGGAACCATCAGCGCCGCAAGCGGAACGGTGGCTGCGGCGCCCGCGCCGCCATCGTCTGACGACGCCCACCGATCACGCAATCCGATCCAATTCATATGGAGGTCCCGATGACCGATCCTGACACGCCGGCAGCCGTTCCGCCTTGCCCCGAATGGCGCACTTACGCCGCCGAGATCCTCGACCGCGCGCGCGAGGAGGAGAAGCGCAATGACGCCGAGCGGGCAATCCTGCTTCAGGAGCATGGCGAGGCCGCTGACGACCTGCCCCCGCTGCGCGGCGAAGGCGCGGTGTCGTATACGTCCCGCCGGCAGCAGATGATGATCCTCTGCCTCGCGGCGACCGTCGGCAGCGAAGCCCGGCTGCGGGAGGAGCTGGAGCGCAAAGCCGTCGTCGCGATCACCGGCCTGCCGGATGATCTCCTCAAAGATGCGCGCCGGCTCCTGCCGCTCCTCCTCCCGCCTGGCTGGCAGATTGCGCGGACGGAGCACGAGCGCCGACGTCCCGGCGCGGTCGCGGTGATCGAACCCGGACAGAGCTACAGCGGCTACGCCCGAGAACAAATGGAGAAAAATCTGGTGGAGGCCCTGACGCTGGATGTGCCGCTTATCCTGCTGCTGCCTGACGCGATATCGGCCGGAGAGATCCTTGGTGCGGCGGAGGTTCCGCGCTGGCCGTATCGCAGAATGGATCGCGAGATCGCCGCGGAGCTGCTTGCGCTGAGCTGGCCGCAATCCGACCCTGCGGCCCTTCGCGAGGAGCTGCCGTCAGATGATCAGCTCACGGCGACACCGATGCTGGCTCTCATGCTCGCACTGCGCAGCGACAACATCGAAGAGGCCGCAAAGGTGCTCCGCGACACGCCCCGGGAGCCGAACCCCGGGACCTTCAAGGACAAGTTCAAAGCGATCGCGCCCGACAAGGCGAAGGCGGAGGCGCGGAAACAGACCGGCATTCGCCTCGCTGATCTCGCGGGCCTCGGCGCAGCGCGCGATGTGGCTCTCGGCATCGTCGAGGACCTGAAGGCGTGGCAGGCTGGCGAGCTCTCCTGGGACGCAGTCCATCGCGGCACGCTCGTCGCCGGCCCTCCCGGCGTCGGCAAAACAGAGTTGGCCCGCGCGATGGCACGCGAACGTGGCATCCACCTTGAGAGCGGCAGCTACGCTCAGTGGCAATCTCGCGGCGCCCTGGGGGATATGCTCAAGGCGATGCGCGCCAGCTTCGCGACGGCGGCCGACCAGGCGCCGTCGATCCTTTTTTTGGACGAGCTCGACGCCTTCGGGTCGCGGACGAGCGCGCGAACCAGCCAGCATCAGAGCTACGACACCAAAGTGATTGCCGCCTTGCTGGAGCAGCTCGACGGCGTCGAGGGGCGGGAGGGTGTCGTAGTGCTGGGCGCGTGCAACCATCCGGACCACATCGACCCCGCAATCCTGCGCGCGGGGCGTTTCGACACGTGCGTCGAGATATCCCGACCCGACGCCGTGGCCCTCGCGATCATCCTGCGCCAACACCTCGAAAATGACCTGCCCGAGGCCGACCTCACCGCGCTCGGGCAGATGGCCTTCGGCCTCTCGGGCGCGGACTGCGCGGCCGCCGTTCGGGCGGCACGAGGCGTTGCCCGCCGCGCGGGGCGGCCGCTGACGCCCGACGATCTGCGCACGGCGCTGGTCCCGAACCATCTCGCGCTGCCCCCGGACATGCGCCGCCGCGCGGCTGTTCATGAAGCCGGCCACGCCGTGGTAATGACCGCGCTCGGCGTGGGCGAGGTGAAGGTCCTTCGCCTCAGCCCGGACGGCGGCGAAACGCAACTGCGCTGGTTCAACATGGACGTGACGCGGAACATGCTGCAGCAGCGCTGCGCCGCGCATCTCGCGGGGCGCGCCGCCGAAATCCTGCTGCTGGGAGAGCCAAGCGGCGGCGCTGGTGGCACCGACGACAGCGATCTGCACGCCGCGACCGTGCTCATGCTGCAGTGCCACTTGAGCCTCGGCTTGGGGGACGTGGGCCATCTCTCGCTTGGCGCGCCACCCGCGGCAACGACGCTGCTCGCGCTGCCGGGGTTCATGCGGCAGAACATGCAGCGCGACCTCGACCGGGCGCTCACACTGGCACTGGAAGTTCTCCAACGGCATCGGCCGACCTTGGAAAGCCTCGCGCGGGATCTCGAGATCCGAGGCTTCCTGGTGGAAGCGGATCTGACAGCGGCGCTGGCCCCAATCGGGGAGAAACTGCCATAAACGTCCTGATGCCGTCCCGATGAGACGATGATTGGCTACGACGGAGGCTGCATGACCATTGCGGGCTCTCAAGCGGCAAGCCCCGGCCGTCGCCATTGCTCAATCGATCAAAGCGAGAGACTGCGCCCCGGAGGGGGTAAATGCTGCGAGATTGCCGGGACGAGACTGCCCGGCGGCGCCCTGCCCGGGATTTCGCCCGCAACACTCGTATGGCTGCGTGAAGGTCCCGGCGCCGCGTGCTTCTTGCCTTCCCTCACCAAGTCGTTATGTTCTGGCGCGCCCGGCCGGGAAGGCCGGGCCTGTTGCGCGTGCATCCGCATGCGCCGACGCGCGGCCTTTCGTGGCGCGCCTTCGGCCTGAACGCCGATCCGGATAAAGCCGCGGCCTGCGGCATTCGCAAACAGCGGTTGCCGCCTGCGGCATCGCCTTGGGCCGCTTTGTGTCAACAACGACGACAGGTGCAATGCAACCCTATACACTTGGAACACCGCTGATCCTTTCGCTGATGCTTCTGTTCTTCGGCGGGACCTTTTTTCTTTCGCTTTCCGTCGGCCGCAGACGCGAGAACGCCGACAACTACATGACTGCGGGCAATCAGGTCGGCTTCGGCATCTCTGCCGCCTCGATGACTGCGACCTGGATCTGGGCCTCATCGCTCTATGCCTCCGCCACATCCGGATACACCTATGGGATTTCCGGCCCGATCCATTACGGATTGTGGGGCGCGCTGATGATCCTGTTCATCTATCCCTTCGGCCGTCGTATCCGCAGTCTGGCACCAGAGGCGCATACGCTGGCCGAGATCCTGCACGCGCGGCATGGCCGGTCCAGCCAGCTGATCCTTGCAGGGTCCAACGTGCTCGGCAGCCTGCTCAGCCTGACATCCAACTTCATCGCCGGCGGCGCGCTGATCGCGATGCTGTCGCCCTTGTCCTTCAGCGCGGGCATCCTGATGATCGCGAGCGGCGTGCTGCTTTACACGCTGTGGTCGGGGGTGCGGGCGTCGATCCTGACCGACTTCATTCAGGTCTGCGCGATGTTGGGGGCCGTCGTGGTGATCGTGCCGGCGGTGTTCTTCGCAGCGGGCGGTCCGGCGATCTTCACCGAAGGGGCCATGAACCTGACCCCCTCGCAGCAGAACTTCTTTTCTTCCGATGCGTTTTTCAATCAGGGCGCGCCCTATATCGCGGCAGTTCTGGCCTATGCGATCGGCAACCAGACCATCGCGCAGCGCCTGTTTGCCGTGCGCGAGGACAAGATCAAGCAGACCTTCGTCACCGCGACAGTCGGTTATGGCGCAACGGTGATCGGCGTCGGCGTGCTGGGCGTGCTGGCACTCTATCTGGGCGTCGACCCGGCCGGAGGCGATACGAACAACCTGATCCCGCAGCTTGCCTCGACCTATCTGGGGCCACTTCTTCTGTGCGTGTTCTTCGTGATGGTCATCGGATCGCTGGCCTCGACGGCGGATTCGGATCTGGCGGCTATGTCGTCGATCGTGATGACCGACATCTATGGCCGCAACATCGCCAAGGGCGATGCGGACCCGCGCCTGATGCTGCTGATCGGGCGCGTCACGATGATCATCGCCACCGGCGCCGCGCTGTTCTTTGCCAGCGCGAAGTTCAACATTCTTGAGCTGCTGGTTCTGGTCGGGGCGATCTGGGGGGCACTGGTCTTTCCCGTGATCGCCAGCTTCTATTGGGCCAAGGTCACCAACCGCGCCTTCACCGTGTCGGTTCTAGCTGCATTGGCGGCGTTCTTTCCCGTGCGCTTCGGGCTGATCCCGCTGGAGGGTGGCTTGGCCATCGTCACCGACGTTCTGGCAGTGATCGGCGTCGGCGTGATCGCGGGGCTGATGATCTTCGGCTTTCTGGGCGCCCGCGCCGGCGTCTCGGCCGGGATCATGGCGACACTGGTCGTCCTGCCCTTCGGGATCGGTTTTCTGCATCTCTATCCGGTGCTGACGGCCTCGCTGCTGGCCTATGCCATCAGCATGATCCTGTGCGTCGCCCTGTCCTGGGGCAGTGACGAGCAGTTCGACTTCAAACGCATCAGCCGCAAGACCGGCAGCTTCGACCAAAACAAAGTCACAGCCTGAGAGGAGCCAAGATGACACCGACGTTTCTGACCGCATATGTCCTGATCTGCCCGGTCATCGTGGCAGTCGTCCTGTTCGTACTCGTTCGCGCGTTCTGGAGCGAATGGCGCAAGGCCAGACGACAGGGCCGAAGCATCATCTAACTACCAAAGGGGGCGCCTCAGGGCGCCCATTTTATTTCGCGGGGCTCTCCGGGATCCTGCACTTTCGGAAGGTCGATCCTGCATTTGACAGCTTGCACGACGCAGAAGGTGAGGCTCTTTGAAGGCCTGTCAACGGCTGCTCCGAGCTGGCGGCGCAGGCGCCATAATTCCGGTCCGAGCTCTGTCCTTCCAGCAGTTCTGTCGGATCGCCGCCTGAAGGCCGAGGCGGTTGTCGCCCTCCTCCGTCATGTCTTGCGGTCTGCGACAGATCCTGTCGATCATCCCCCCGGCCTAAATTTTAAAGATCTATTATGTATATTTATCAGGTACTTAATATGCTTTAGGTATGATATGAGGTTCGCGGTGATCACCCGGCGTACTTGGCAATGCCTTTAACCCGGCCCTCGCCAGCGACCTCCGGCTTGGCGCCGGAAGCCATACGCCTGCCCCCTCGTAAGGGTGGGTAACCCGCGGGTTACCCTTCCCCAAGAACCCTGTGAAAGGCCTCGATCGCGCTTTGCAGTCGCTTCCGGTCGATCGACGAAAAGTCCGTGTCCGAGAGGATACGGCATTCCCCTTTGCGGGCAGTCACCTTTGCTGCCCCGACATGAAACTCGTACTTGACCGCCTTTTTCTGATCTGCAGCCCGCCCAGGAGCACCTCGATCAACTGGGGAGGCGAAGAAGCGCGAAAGCACATCGACCTGCTCGTCCGCCGAGCGCACCGACGCCAATGCGTCCCGAAGGTGTTGGGCGGTTTCCGGCGACGCCTGAATGCGCCTGGCAACCTCCACCCCAGATTGCGCGAGATGGCCTTGGGATAGGGAAGGACGTCGCCGAGTTCCTGCAGCAGGAAGACGAAGCTGCGGATATAGGACCGTTTCATCTTGTGAAGCGATGCAAAGATCCGACCGAAAAGGACATCCGGGCCCTGCCCGTCCAGCCCGGAATCCCCCGCCGCGGTGATGGGCTTTGTTGCGCAAAGTCTGAAGGGGGATTCAGCTGTCGACTCCAGCGTGGTAACCGTGCTGCATGAGCAGACCCACCCCGCCGAGCTACAAGACCAAGAACTGGCCAGCGTATAACGAAGCCCTCAAGCAGCGCGGCTCTCTGACCATCTGGTTCGACCCGGACATGGCGTGGGTGCCGCCACCGACCGGCATGCGAGGCCGGCAGCCGCAGTATAGCGATGCCGCGATCCAGACGTGCCTGACGATGAAGGTGCTCTTCGGCATGGCGCTCCGTCAGACGAGCGGCTTCGTCGAGAGCCTGCTGCGCCTGGCCGGCCTCGATTGGACGGTGCCGGATTTCAGCACGCTGAGCAGGCGCCAGAAGACGTTGGCCGTGTCCATTCCCTACCGGGGCTCACAGGGGCCGCTGAACCTGCTGATCGACAGCACCGGCATCAAGGCGGAGGGCGAAGGCGAGTGGAATGCCCGCAAGCACGGCGGCGCGAAACGCCGCCTCTGGCGCAAGATCCACATCGGCGTCGATGAACAGACGCTGGAAATTCGAGCCATCGAGGTTACCGGTAGCAGCGTCGGCGATGCGCCCATGCTGCCTGAACTGCTCAGCCAGATCCCCGCCGGTGTGGAGCTCGGCACGGTCACCGCGGATGGCGCCTACGACACGCGCAAGTGCCATGACGCCGTCGCCGACCGAGGCGCCCATGCGATCATTCCGCCGCGCAGGAACGCCAGGCCCTGGAAGCCATCGACAGCGGGCGCGATCGCCCGGAACGAAGCACTGCGCGCATCGAAATACCTCGGCCGCGCGATTTGGCGAAAGTGGAGCGGTTACCATCGCCGAAGCCGCGCCGAGACGAAGATGCATTGCGTGAAGCTGCTCGGGCAGAGCCTCATGGCACGCGACTTCGACCGCCAAGTCGCTGAACTCCAAATCCGCGCCGCCGTGCTCAACGGCTACACCGCGCTCGGCATACCTGTCACAGAACTCGTGGGATAAGCCCGCCAGGGGAAAGGGGAAGCCCGGCCTTCAAGCTCTTTGCGCAACAAAGCCGCTTGCGGGTCGAGATCGTCGCCCAATCCGTGGCCGCCGCCCGCGCGATGGCAGTCGAGGATCTGGGCCCGGCCTTGGGGGTGACGGTAGGTGCACGCCCTTTTGGCGCCTACCCGGGGCCGCCGCTTGCGCCGCCATGATTACAAGTAATCAGACTGTGGTCATTGGTTCTGTCGGAGGATTTGGCTGTCCCACATTTGGATCTGTCCGAATACCAAGAGTGTAGAAAGAAGCGTCGGTATGGTCTCGGCACAGATACATTCTGGCCGCTGCATCTCAGTTAGGCAGTGTTTTCCCGTAACCAAAGTCCGTTGGCTATAGGAGCATTCTCTGTTCGCCGTATGAGCATCGGCCCAGTTCGAATTGCGTTTCACCTTGATCGTCAGGCATTCGCGACCGCGCTCATCCAGGCTTTGGCCATGACAGCTGGATGAGGTGTGGCCGCCTTTGGCAATCGTTTCAGTTTTTGGGTTGACCAAGCCAGCTGTCAAAGATCGCTTCGCTCTTCCGATGTGACCGGTGGAGCCCAATAGGCAGCAGAGGTGATTTGCTTGCGCGGCAGACCACGTTTCAGAAGAAGGGCGCGCGCGGCGCGGGCCTCAGGCGCGCTGGCAGCGAACCAGACATGCATATCTGCCGCGATCTCGGTTTCCTCCAGCGCGGCCAAGAGATTGCCGCAGCGGCTGACCCGAGGATCAGCGTCAAGCGCGCCCAGATCGTCTCTGTCACAACGCAGGATCGCGCGCGCGCAGCCTTGCGTCAGCGACAGGATTCGCGCAACGGCAGGCAGCGCCGTCTGATCGCCCATCAGCAGCAGACTGGGTGCATCGGGGCACCAGCCGCCCCCCGGCCCCAGAACGCCGACCGTCTGGCCCACCGGGTCGGACGCCACCCAGTCACATGTTGGGCTGGGGGTATGGTGGAAGATGTCGAATTCCAGCCAGTCAGGGCCATAACCCAAAACAGTATAGACCGGGCGGTGCAGCGCGTCACTCCCCTCGGGCCAGAGGGTGCGGCCCGTGGCGGCGACGCGAGGCCACACCGCAATGCGGCCAGCCGGGGGCAACAGCAGGCGGAAATGCAGGCCCCCATGGCCAAAGCGTCCGGCGTCCGGGCCTGTCAGCCGCACCCGCCGGAACCCCGTCACCGGACGCGTGACGGCGGATACCGTCATCAGCGACAATCCCGGAGCAAGGGCGCCTGCCTGAACGTTTTCCCACGCGACCTGCAGGCCCGCCTCGGCCATGATCTCGGTCGCGCTGTCGCGCAGGATGCCGATCAGCCGATCCTCCGGGGCCAGCAGGTCGATGCGCAGTGCGCCCGCATCGGGGATCAACCGCAGCTCGGCCCCCCAGATGTGCAGGCAAAGACCGTCGGTGGTCTCGGTCAGCGGCACATCCCATGCCGCAGCCCGCGCCTTCAGCGCCGCCACCGCCGCACCCGACGCGGGCGCAATCAGGCCGGTTCCGTGATAGTTGCGCAGGTGGGTCATGGGCACCACGTCGGGAAAAGCGGACGGTCGGATTTGAGAATCCGCCGGAGAGATTGGCAGATTGACGAATCCGACAGAAAAGATCAGATATGATCAAACGTGTCAATCCAGCAGGCGATCATGACCTCCCTCCACCCCCGCCCCCTCTTTCTTGCCGGCGCCAGCGTCTTGGCCCTGTCCTCCGGCGCCGCCTGGTCGCAGCAGGAGGTCCAGCCAATCCTTCTGGACGAGATTGTGCTGACCGCGACCTCGGACGTCTCGGTCCAGGCAGACGGCTATGTCGGCACGCAGGCGCAGGTCGCCACCAAGTCGAACACCCCCGTGGCCGAGACGCAGCAGTCAATCTCGGTTGTGACCAGCCAGCAGATCGAGGATCAGGGCGCCCAGAACCTTGGCCAGGCGCTGAACTATACAGCGGGCGTGCTGGGCCAGCCCTTCGGCGCAGACCCGCGCTTCGACAGCCCCACAGTACGCGGTTTCGAGGCGCGCGGGTCGCAATACGTCAACGGCCTGCGTCAGCTGCGCGATTTCGGCGCTCCGGCCTATGAGGTCTACGGCCTCCAGCAGGTCGAAGTCCTTAAGGGGCCGAACTCGTCGCTCTATGGCGCCGGATCGCCGGCGGGGATCATCAACCAGGTGCAGAAGCGTGCCCAGGATCGCGATTTCTCGGAGATCGGGGCGGGCTTCGACAGCTTCGGAAGCGCGCAGAGCTTCTTCGACGTGAACCGCGTGGCGGGCCCGGAACTCTCCTGGCGCCTGACCGGCATCCTGCGCGACAGCCAGACGCAGATCGACGAGTTGACCAACGAACGCGGCTATCTGGGTGCGGCGCTACGCTATGCACCCAGCAACGAGACGACGCTGGACGTGATCGCCTCCTATACGAAGGATTCGCCCATCTCCCCGCCGGGCGTGCCCTTTGCCCTGACGCAGGCGGGCGATGTCGAGGCGCTGCGCGAACGTTACTTTGGCGAGCCCTCCTTCGACGACAGCAACCGGGAGATGGCCAATCTGGGCGTCGAGATCAGCCACCAGCTGGACAATGGCTGGACCCTGTCGCAGGGCTTTCGGGTCGAACGGTTCGACTGGACCTATACCGGCCATTATGTCACCGGCCTGACTGCGGACGGGCAGTCGGTGACGCGCGGCGCGAACTTCCAAGACGAATCGACCCAAGGGTTGAACTTGGACACGCGGCTGTCGAACCGCATCACTACGGGCGAGGTCACGCATGACGTGCTGGTCGGACTGGACATCCGTCAATACGACGCCGACACGACGACGCAGTTCTTCTTCGGCCAGCCCATCGACGCGTCCGACCCGGTCTATGGTGGCCTGCCCGACGCGGAGGCGTGGTTCACCAGCTCCAGCGACCTGACCCAGAAGCAGATCGGCATCTATGCCCAGGACGAGATCACGCTCGGCAACTGGCGTGGCAGCCTGGCGTTGCGCCATGACTGGACTGAACAGACCGGCACCGAGTTGACCAATTTTGCGGGCGGCAGCACCATCGACCAGTCTGACAGCGCCACGACTGGCCGCGTCGGTCTGGGCTATGTGATGGCGAACGGCGTGATGCCCTATGCCAGCTATTCGACCTCGTTCGACCCGACTATCGGCACCGATACCACCATCGGCGAGGCGCTGAAGCCCACCCAGGGCAAACAGTGGGAGGTCGGCGTCAAATATCAGCCCGCGGGCTTCGACGGGCTGTTCAGCGCCGCGATCTACGACCTGACGCAGGAGAACTTGGTCCGCAACTTGGGCCAGGGCCAGAACCGCCAGGTGGGCGAGGTCCGCTCCAAGGGGCTGGAACTGGAGGCCACCGGCGCTCTGAGCGCGGATTGGGACCTGCGCGCCAGCTATGCCTTCAACGAGACCGAGCAGAAGGGCGGCCCCGAGGACGGGCTGGAGATGCCCAATGCCCCGCGCCAACTGGCCAGCCTGTGGCTGGACCGCGATTTCGGCAACGGGCTGCGCGCTGGCGGCGGCATCCGCCATATCGGCGAGCGCAAGGGCGATTTCGCCAACACCTTCGATCTGGACGCGGTCACGCTGGTCGACTTGGCCACGACCTATACCCGCGGCAACATCGAAGCCAGCGTGAACCTGAACAACCTGACCGACGAGGTCTATCTGGCCAATTGCGGCAATTTCGGCTGTTATTACGGCGAGGGGCGCAGCATCGCGGCCAAGGTCGCCTACACGTGGTAGGGCGCGGAGCCCTATCACCCCGGCCCAACCGCCGCGCCGTTTTGACGGCCGTCGGCATCCTGCTGGCGGCGGGCCTGCCCCTGCGCGCGGATACGGTCCCGCGCCTGGCCGCCATAGACTGGGCGATGCTGGAAACCGCGACCGCCCTCGGCCACATGCCGGTGGCCGCGGCCGAACTGATCCGCTTTCGCGCCGACGTGGCGATCCCCGCCATCCCTGACACGGTCACCGATCTGGGCCTGCGCGGCGCGCCCAATTTCGAACTGCTGCAGCTGGTCCGCCCGACGCTGATCCTCAGCTCTCCGTACTATACCCGCTATCAGGCACGGATGGAGGCGATCGCCCCGGTTCTGTCCCTGCCCTTCTACCTGCCCGATGAAGCGCCTCTGCCCAAGGCGATGGAGGCGCTGGACACGCTGGCCCGGCGGATCGGTGATCCTGCTTCAGGCACGCGCGCACGGGCGCGGGCCGATGCGCATCTGGACCGGCTGGCCGCGCGGGTCGCACGCCATGCGGACCGTCCGCTGGCGCTGGTCGACATCGGCGATGCGCGCCACCTGCGCGCATTCGGGTTCGACAGCTTGTTCGGCAGCACCCTGACCCGTATGGGCCTGCGCAACGCCTGGTCCGACGCGACGGCTTTCAGCTTCCTGGCCCCGGTGCCCCTGGAACGCTTGGCCGACATGCCCGACGCGCGGCTGGTCATTACCGGTCCCATTCCCCCGCAGGCGCGGGGCGCGCTGGCCCGCAGCCGGCTGTGGCAGGCCCTGCCGCAGGTGGCGCAGGGCCGCGTGCATCAGCTGTCGCGGATGAACGCCTTTGGCGGAGTGCCCGCCGCCCTTCATTTTGGCGACCTGCTGGCCGACGCCTTGGACGCATGAAGTGATGACGACCCGGACCCTTGCGCCCTGTGCGGCCCTGATCGCCATGGCGCTGTGGTGGCTGGCGGCGCGCGCGCTGCCCATGCCCGCCCTGCCCTGGGACCCGCAGACGATGAGCCTGGACCAGATCCGCATGGCCTTTGGTCTGATGCCGCGCGGGGTCATCGCGCTGCTGGCGGGGGCGATGCTGGGCCTGTCGGGCGCGATCCTGCAGGTGGTGCTGCGCAACCCGGTGGCCGACCCCACGACCTTGGGCATCAGCGCGGGCGCGCAGCTGGCGCTGGTGCTGGCCACGATCCTGCAGCCCACCCTGCTGGAAACGGGGCGCTGGCCGGTTGCCATGGCGGGCGCGGGCGCGGCCGCAGGACTGGTAATGGCCATCGGCGCGCGGCGCGCCTTCCAGCCGGTGACGATGGTCATTGCGGGCATGCTGGTCGGGCTGACAGCCAGCGCCGTCGCGGGCGCGGTTACGCTGGCGCAGGGACAGTATCTGCTGTCGCTGGTCATCTGGAACGGCGGGTCGCTGGTCCAGCAGGACTGGTCCGGGGTCGCGGCGCTGGCCGTGGTGCTGGCCCTGGGTGCGCTGGCCGCGGCGGCGCTGGCCCGGCCGCTGCGCCTGCTGTCCCTGGGGGCCGAGGGCGCGCAGGGTCTGGGCCTGAACGTGGCCGCGATGCGGCTGGCGGCGGTGACCGTCGCGGTGGTGCTGGCGGCGGCTGTGTCGGCGGAACTGGGGCTGATCGGATTCGTCGGGCTGGCCGCCCCTGCCTTGGTGCGCAGCCTGGGGGTCCGGACCATCGCCGGGCTGCTGGCGTGGTCACCGGTTCTGGGCGCGCTGATCCTGTCGATCTGCGACGGGCTGATCCTGACCCTGGCGGGCCTTGGGGCCGAAATGTTTCCCACCGGCGCGCTGACCGGCCTGGTGGGCGGGCCGCTGCTGATCTGGTTGCTGCCGCGGCTGCGCGGGACGACCCCGCCCGGCGCTGAATCGGGCGACCGCCCTGCCCCGCGGCTGACCCGCCCGGGGCCGCTGTTGGCGGCGATGTCGGTGGCCTTGGTCCTCGCAGGGCTGGTCCTGTTGTGGATCGGGCGGGTGCCGGGGGGCTGGGCGGTGCTGGACCGCGCGAACCTGGCGGCGTTTCTGCCCATGCGCCTGCCCCGCCTGCTGGCGGCGGCGGCGTCGGGGGCGGCGCTGGCGCTGGCCGGGGCGATCCTGCAGCGGCTGACCGTGAACCCCTTGGCCTCGCCCGAGGTGCTGGGCGTGTCGGGCGGCGCCTCGCTTGGCTACGCGGCGGTGGTCTTTGGCCTGGCCGCCCCTGGCGCGCTGGCGCTGGCTCTTGGGACGATGGCGGGGGGCGCGCTGGCGCTGGCGGTGCTGGTGGCCTTCACAGCGCGCCGAGACATGCCGGCGGAACGCGTGCTGCTGGCGGGCATCGCGGTGTCGGCCCTGGCCTCGGCCGTGCTGTCGGCGATGATGGCGGTGGGCGACGCGCGGGCTTGGGCCATCCTGTCCTGGCTGTCGGGATCGGCCGCCGCCGTGCCGATGGCGGGCGCCGTCGCACTGGCCGGGCTAGCCACAGCCGTCTGGCTGGTGGCGTTGGCGCTCAGGCGCTGGCTAGCGCTGCTGCCACTTGGGGCGGGGGTCGCGCGCGGGGTGGGGCTGGGCCTGCCGCCCGCACGGCTGGCTCTGATCGTGCTGGCGGGGCTGGCCACGGGTGCCGCGACCATGGTCACCGGTCCCTTGTCCTTTGTCGGGCTGATGGCCCCGCATCTGGCCCGCCGCGTCGGTCTGGCGCGACCCGGCGACCACTTGACCGGATCGGCGCTGATCGGGGCAGGGCTGATGCTGGCCGCCGATTTCGGCGCGCGCATGGCCGGCTTCCCCTATGAACTGCCGCTTGGGCTGTTCGCCTCGCTCATCGGGGCGCCTTGGCTGATCTGGCTGATGACGAGGCACCGATGACCCTCTTCCACCTGTCCGGCCTGTCGGTCGACGTTCCCGGTCGCCGCCTGCTGGACGACATCACGCTGGACCTGCCTGCGGGCCGCACGACCGCGCTGATCGGCCATAACGGGTCGGGCAAGTCGACGCTGCTGCGCGCGCTGGCCCGCCAGATCCCCGCCCAGGGCACCGCCACGTTCGAGGGGCGCGCCCTGACCGCCTGGCCCGCCCGCGATCTGGCCCGCCGCATGGCCTTCCTGCCCCAGACCACCCCCCCGGCCGATGGCATGCTGGTGCGCGAACTGGTGGCGCTTGGCCGCTATCCTTGGCACGGCGCTCTGGGCCGCTTTGGTCCCCCCGATCACGCCGCCGTCGCCCGCGCTCTGGTCGAATGCGGGGTCGAGGCCTTTGCCGACCGGCTGGTCGACACCCTGTCGGGCGGTGAACGCCAGCGCGCCTGGCTGGCCATGATGGTCGCGCAACAGGCAGGCACCCTGCTGCTGGACGAACCGATCAGCGCGCTGGACATCGCCCACCAGGTCGAGGTGCTGGCCCTGGTCGCCGCAATGTGCCACGACCAAGGGCGCAGTGCTGTCATCGTGCTGCATGACGTGAACATGGCCGCGCGGTTCTGCGATCATGTCGTGGCGCTGAAAGCCGGGCAGTTGGTCTGGCAGGGCGGCCCGGACACCCTGATGCGCCCCGACACGCTGCACGACATCTATGGCCTGCCGATGCAGGTTTTGACCCGCCCGGACGGACGCCCCGTCGCCATTCCCGCCTGAGAGGCCGCATGCTGAAAGACTTCTTTTCCTACTATCGTCCGCATCTGGGCCTCTTCTGGCTGGATTTCGGCTGCGCCGTCATCTCGGGCCTGCTGGAACTGGCCTTTCCGCTGGCCGTCACCGCCTTCATCGACCACCTGCTGCCGCAGGGCGACTGGACGCTGACGGTGGCCGCGGCCTGTGGTCTGCTGGCGCTGTATGCAGTCAACACCGGCCTTTTGACAGTGGTGATCTACTGGGGGCACAAGCTGGGCATCAACATCGAGACCGCGATGCGGGCCCGCGCCTTCGACCACCTGACGCGGCTGTCCTGGCGCTGGTACGACCGTGCGCGCACCGGCAAGCTGGTCGCCCGCGTCACCCGCGACCTGGAGGAGATCGGAGAGGTCGCCCATCACGGCCCCGAGGACGCCTTTATCGCGCTGATGACCTTTGTAGGGGCCTTCGGGCTGATGTACTGGATCAACCCGCAGCTGGCGATCATCGTGGCGCTGATCGTGCCTGCCATGCTGACGCTGGTTATCGTTTATGGCGGGCGCATGACGCGGACCTGGCGCGCGATCTACTCCCGCGTGGGCGATTTCAACGTGCGCCTGGAGGAGACCTTGGGCGGCGTCCGTGTCGTGCAGGCCTTCGGCAACGAGGCGCATGAAAGCCACCTCTTCGCCGCTGACAACGCCCGCTATCGCCAGGCGAAGCTGGACGCCTATCGCGTGATGGCTGCATCCTCGGCGCTGCAATACATGGGCCTGCGGCTGGTGCAGGTGATTGTCATGGTCATGGGCGCGGGGTTCGTGCTGTCGGGCGACCTGACCACAGGCGGCTTCGTTGGGTTCCTGCTGCTGGTCAGCGTCTTTTACCGCCCGCTGGAAAAAATCGCCGCCGTCATCGAGACCTATCCCCGCGGCATCGCCGGGTTCCGTCGCTATCAGGAACTGTTGGCGACCGATCCAGAAATCGCGGATACCCCCGACGCCACCCCCGCCCCCGCCCTGCGCGGGGACATCCGGTTCGAGGGGGTGGGCTTTGCCTACGACCCAAACTGCCCAATCCTGTCGGGGATCGACCTGTCGATCCGCGCCGGAGAAACCGTAGCCTTTGTCGGCCCGTCGGGGGCGGGCAAGACCACGCTGCTGGCGCTGCTGCCGCGATTCTACGAGCCGACCGAGGGGAGGATCGTCGTCGACGGGCTCGCCCTGCCCGCGATGCGGCTGCACAGCCTGCGCCGCCAGATCGGGTTGGTCAGCCAGGACGTGTTTTTGTTCGGTGGCACGCTGCGCGAGAACATTGCCTATGGTCGGCTGGATGCGACCGACATGGACATCGCGCAGGCTGCCGCCAAGGCGCAGCTGTCAGCGATGATCGAAAAATTGCCACAGGGGCTGGACACGATCGTAGGCGAACGCGGGGTGATGCTGTCGGGCGGCCAGAAACAGCGTGTCGCAATCGCGCGGGCCTTCCTGAAGAACCCGCCGATCCTGATCCTGGACGAGGCGACCAGCGCCCTGGACAGCCAGACCGAACGTGAGATCCAGTTGGCGCTGGACGCGCTGTCGGTGGGCCGCACCACGCTGGTGATCGCCCACAGGCTTGGCACGATCCGCAACGCCGACAGGATCGTGGTGATGGACCAAGGCCGCATTGTAGAAACTGGTACCCATGTCGATCTTGTGTCGCAGGGTGGCATCTATGCCAGTCTTGCCGCCTAAGCCTTCCGATTAACTAATGGAACGACCTTCGCAACAAAGTATCGGCCAGACAATCTGGAGCTCGGACACCGCTTACGAAGTTGCACTGGATCACTTGCCAAATTGTCGACCGGAGAGAGTGGGAGACGACACCAGGAGGGAACGTCTCGATCCGCATAAGCCCAAAAATTGTCCGTAACACGGCCTCCGTCAAGGATAATCGCTGGCAACGGCTTTGGTATGCACGTGATCTTGCGCGAGTTACAGGCATGCACAAGTCCATGATCCATGCAGCGGACAGCAAAGCACCGCAATCTAGACTTTTTAGTAAGTGTTTCTAACCTGCAGCCGTAACACCCGAAGCCGCCCATGATTCCGGCGTTGCGGCAGCCGAAGGACACAATGATGGACAACCTCTCGCAGACCCTTTCCAGCCTGCCGCTGTTCGGTCTAATCCGTGACGGCGGCTGGACGATGTGGCTGATCGCGGCTCTCTCGGTCATCACGCTCACCATCGTCCTGTGGAGGCTCTTCGCGCTGTGGCGGCTCGGGGTCTGGGGCGGGCGCCATTCGCGCCGGGCGTTGCAGCTCTGGTCCGCCGGTCGCCCGGCCGAGGCCATTGCCAAGGTCCGCGGCCGCCCCTCGGCTCGCGCTCGCGTCGCGCAGGCGGCCATCGGCACGTCGCTGGACCCGCATTTCGATGAGGCCGCAGCGCGCGAGGAAACTGCACGGGTCGCCCGCAACACACTCTACCGGGCGCGCGGGGGGCTGCGGGCGCTTGAGCTGATCGCAACTATCGCGCCGCTGCTGGGCCTTCTGGGAACGGTTCTGGGGATTATCACTGCCTTCCAGGTGCTGCAGACCTCGGGCAATCAGGCCGATCCGGCCGATCTTGCGGGCGGTATCTGGGTCGCGCTGCTGACCACGGCGGCCGGCATGGCCGTGGCGATCCCGGCGGGGGTCGCGCTGTCCTGGTTTGAAAGCATTGCCGACCGCCTGCAGGCCGATCTCGAGGATCTGGCAACCCGCATCTTTGTCGCCGCTTCCGCACATGACGCCCGTCCCTTCCTGCGCGAGGCCGCGGAATGAGCCTGCAGGTAGGGTTCGATCTCGGCCCGCGCCGACGCCCCCGGCGCATGTCGCTGACGCCGATGATCGACGTCGTCTTCCTGCTGCTGATCTTTTTCATGCTTGCCTCGCGCTTTGGCATGGACGCGGTCCTCCCCATCGCGGGCGGCGCCGAAGGGGCGGGCAGCGATTGGCAGGGCGCTCCGCGCCTCGTGGACATTGCCCCGGTCGAGCTGCGCCTCAACGGCGCTCCGGTGACGCCCGAAACCCTGCCTGAGGCACTCTCCGACCTGCTGCCCAACCCCGCCGCCGCCGTGATCCTGCGCCCGCAAGAGGGAGCAGACCTCCAGCGCCTCGTCGATGTGATGGACCTGCTGACGGCAGCGGGCCTGACGAATCTCATCCTGATCGAGTAGTTAGATGCGCATCGACATGCCCCCAGGCGCCCGCGCGGCGAGTCCATCATCCCCATGATCAACGTGGTCTTCCTGCTGCTGATCTTTTTCCTGCTGACTGCCCAGATCGCCCCCTCGACCCCCTTTCCGCTGACGCCGCCCGACAGCGCCTCGGACCTGCCGGCCGAGGGGCGCGACGTCCTCTTCGTTTCCGCTGACGGGGAGCTTGCTTGGAACGAGGCGAGGGGCAAGGCAGTCTGGGACGCCATCGCCGCGCGGACGGGCGAGAGCCCGCTCGAAATCCGCACCGATGCCGCGGCCGATGCCGCTGCCTTGGTCGCCCATCTGAAACGCCTGCGCGAGCTGTCGGAGAGCGGCGCGCGTCTCGTGGTCAGCGGAGGATGCCATGATCTCACGCCGCACGCTGGAAACCGCCGGCTTCTTCACAATCGCTGCCGCCCTGCACGTCTCGACCGCCGCGATCATGCTGCCCGAGCAACTGGAACGCGGCGAGCCCGCAGACGCGCCCCCCGCCGCCCTCGCGGCGGGGGGCGTCGAAGTGCAGGCGATGGTCGAGGCTTGGGAACCGCACCCGAACTAGCCGCACCCGCCGACATGCCCGAACCCATGCCCATGCCCGAGCCGGAACTGTCACCACCCGTACCGGAAGCGCCACCCGAGATCGCACTGGCCCTCGCTCCGCCCCCGTCGATGACGCTGCCCGAAGCAGCGCCGACGCGACCCAACCTGCCCGAGCCTCCGGCCCCGCCGCGGATCAACCCGGCCCATTTGGACCTGCCTAAGCTGCAGGAACTCACCCCGCCGCAGATCGAGCCGCCCCTCGCGCTCGCCGCTTCGAACCGCCCCGAGCGACACCCGGAACGCCGCGCCGCCCGATCTGCGCGCGACCCAGAGCCCCGCCGCCAGCAACAGGCCGAGCGCCTGTCCGCACCTGCTCCGGCCCCCTATCAAACCGGCCAAAGCGGTCAGTCCCAAGCCGCCAGCGCGGGCGGAGGCGGGGGCGGCGTCAGCGCGCCAGCCTGATGTCACAACGGGGCGGCCAGATCCGCAGCTGCATCAATCGCCGCGCCCGCGCCCCGCGCGGCCTGCGCGAGGGCGGGCAAGTCGTTCTCGCCCTGACCATCGGCCGCGACGGCGCGGTCCGCGGCGTAGGCCTGGCAGCCTCCTCGGGCCAGCCGGCTCTCGATCAGGCCGCCACCGATGCGGCCCGCCGTGCCGGCCGCTGCCCGGCCGCTCCAACGGGACTGAACGATGCGAGCTACAGCTTCGAGCTGCCCCTCAGCCTCAACGTCAGGTGACAGCCGCCTGCCCTATCCCATCTTCTGTGCCCAAATATCCTACGGGAGTGCGGGGGGTGTGAAACCCCTGCTTCTGCCCAAGCCGCAGGCGTGGTGCAGCACCAAGGGCCGCACCGCGTGCCCGCCCAGCCAGATAAGCGCGTCGTAAAGCGGCGAAGAGGACAAGCTTGCTTGAGCGTTCCGGTGGGCGTTGATGAGTAACCGCCTCCGACGGCATCTCTGTGCCACTGTGGAGGCGAAAAGTTTGATTTATGTCATGCTTAGCATGTGATCGACAGAATGGTTGTTTCTTCGCAATCGCTAGCATTCTTGGCCGGTCCTATGCCTGAGCAGCCTCGTGATTAGCTTCATGAACCGCAGCACTGATACCTATATGGCGAGATCAAGCATCAAGTTCTGTTTGGCGCGCTGACAGCCGGATTATTCGGATGTAGTAGTAGCAGACTCAAAGTGCGGGGGCTCGAGTGACGACATCAGATTTACGGACACTGCTGCGTCGCGAGAGTGCTGTTTTGCACGCTACGCTGGACAAGGGCATCGGTCATCTGACCGACGCGGCGGACTACCGGCGTTACGTCCTTGGTAGTCACGCCTTTCGCGCCTCACTCGAACCAGCGCTTTCCAACGCCGAAGCCGCGACGGGCTGGCAACCGCTGCTGCTGGAGGCGGAACTCTACGGTGATCTTGCCGCCCTTGGCCTCTGCGCCATGACGCCTCTCGTGGCGCCGCCGCTGGAGAGCGAGGCCTCGCTGATCGGTGCGCTCTATGTGCTTGAAGGCTCTTCGCTTGGTGCGGTGCTATTGTCTCGGCAGGCCGCCGTACTGGGGTTTGACGCGACGCGGGGTGCGCTGCATCTGGCACGGCAGACTCATGATCCGCGTCGCTGGACTGCCTTCCAGCATGTGCTGCAGCAGCCAAATGTTGATCGCGACGAGGCATGTACCGCTGCGCGGGCGGTATTCCGGCTGGCGCTGGCGGCGTTCAGCGTGTCGGCGCCTGCCACCGTCGAAGTCTGTCTCGACGACTGTCGATAAGCAATTGAACGTGCTGCTTGCCGCGGCCATAGAGCGTTGGAATGACCAAGCCACCTGACACCGAGACCGCCGCCGCCTTTCGCGCCGAACTGACCGCGTGCGACCTGGAGCCGATCCATATCCCTGGATCGATTCAATCCCACGGCCACTTGCTGATCTTTGGTCACGACCTGACGCTGCACGGCGTCGCCAGCCGGGATGCCGCTTTGGCCGGTGCCGCTTCGGGCATGCCCCTGAACCAGCTTCTCGACGGGGCATTGGCGCATTTGAAGCTTGAAACCCTTGGTCCGCACGAAGGCACGCAGGTCATGCAGAGCGTTCACGCGCTCGGGCAGAACTGGGATGTCGTAGCCTATAGAAGTGGCGCCTATATCATGGTCGAGCTTCTGCCCACCGACGCGACGGAGACGCTGGATGCGCGCTTCATCGGCCGGATGCAGGCGCTGGACGGCGTATTGGAGCGGTCAGCGTCGTTGGTCGATCTCTATCGCAACGCGGCCGAGGTGTTCCGGCAACTGACCGGCTATGCCCGGGTGATGGTATACCGTTTTCTTGCAGGAGAAGCCGGCGTCGTGGTCGGCGAAAGCCGCGCCGGCGATTCGGGCAGCTTCATGAACCACCACTTCCCAGCCAGCGACATTCCCGCTCAGGCGCGGGCGCTTTATGTGCGCAACCGAATTCGGGTCATTGCCGATGCGAGGGCGGACGTGCAGCCGATCATCGGGAAGGATGCCGGCATCGCCGAGGTCGATCTGAGCGATTCAATGCTCCGCAGCGTGTCTCCCATTCATCTGCAGTATCTACAAAACATGGGGGTCCGGGCGTCGGCCTCAATGTCGATCGTGCAGAACGGCATGCTGTGGGGGCTGATTGCCTGCCACGATCCCGAACCGCGAAACGTGTCTTTGACCACGCGGCTGGCCTGCGTCAGCCTTGCAGAAAGCCTCTCGCGCCAGATCCGCCTGCGCGAGGAGACGCTGCTTTACCGCGAACGTATCCGGCTGCGCTCGGCCGAGGATGCCATCATGGCAAAGCTGGGCAAGGATGAGGGGCTGAACAACTTCTTTGCAGATGCGGCACCCGGGCTGAGGGAGCTGGTGGACGCAACCGGCTTTGCCGCCGTGCAGGGCAGCGAAATATTCACCCACGGCGAATGCCCGCCGCACGAGGACTTACGCAAGATCGCCGAGCGACTGCGCAACGGGGCAGCGGTCCGTCCCTTCGCCACTGCACGACTCGGCACCGATCTTCCGGACGCGACCATCCGCCTGGACATCGCCTCTGGTCTTCTGGCGGTGACGATGTCGACCGAAGTGCCGACCGTCCTCATCTGGCTACGCGCCGAAGAGCTTCAGGTTCTGACTTGGGCCGGGAACCCACACAAGGACGTGGCGATGCGGCCGGGGGCCGAGTTGGAACCGCGCGCATCTTTCGAGGCGTGGTCTGAACAGGTGCGTGGCCGCGCACGCCCGTGGAGTACTGCCGAGATCGAGGCGGCGGGCCGGCTGGTGCGGCTGCTGCTGGAAGCGCGCAACGCGCTTCGCATCCGACGCCTGCACTCGGAGCTGTCGGTTGTGGTGCGCGAGAACGAGAGCCTGCTGCGCCAGAAGGACTTTCTGCTGAAAGAGGTGAACCATCGCGTCCAGAACAGCCTCTCGCTTGTTGGGTCGTTCCTTCGCATGCAGGCGCGCGGCGCTGAGCCTTCGGTGCGCGCCCAGCTTGAAGAGGCGCAGGGCCGATTGGCGGCGGTAAGCCTGGTCCATCGCCGTCTCTATCAGGACGACCGCGCCGAAATCGTGGACCTGTCCATCTATCTGGACGATCTGCTGCGCGACATGCGTGCGGCGCTGGATCCTCGCTGGAGCACGCTGATCGAAGGAGAGTTCGCGCCGATCCTGGTTTCCGCAGATGCGGCGGTGACCATCGGATTGCTGGTGAATGAGCTGGTCGCCAACGCGATCAAATATGCCTATGGCGGAGAGCCAGGGCCGATTGCCGTGACGCTGGCCGCCTGGCGCGACGGCTTCCGGCTACAGGTTGCCGATCGCGGGGTCGGATCTGGCGGAGCGGTGCAGGGCACAGGGTTCGGGACACGGATGATCGACGCACTAGTCTCGCAGCTTGGCGGAACGGTCCAGTCAGAAGCAAACGAACCGGGTCTACGCATCTCGGTTGTCGGGGTGCTTAGCTGAAGCCCCGCCTCGACTTGGAGATACATGCCGGCTGCGCGCCGATCGTCGTTCAGGCCACCCGGGGCACGGGACTGAAACCTGCCGGAACGCTCTGATCGTCAGCTGTGCCTCTGAGCAACTGCTGGATATATTGAAGCGCCGCCGCGAAGCCGGTTGCCGAAAAGGGTTTCCCGATCACACCGATGGCGCCATCGCAGCCTTCGGGAACCTTTTTCGGATTGGCCGTCACGAAGATGATCGCGGTGTCGGGCCAGCGTGCGCGGATCTCGGCACTTGCCTCCAGACCATTCGACCCGCCGGCCAGGTTCATGTCGACAAGAGCCAGATCGGGCGCCGCTGCCGCGGACAATGCCTTGATGTCATCCAGCGAAGTGCAGGTTGCGACGGGCTGATGGCCGGCGTCCTCGATCATCATTTCGATGTCCATGGCAATGATGAGCTCGTCCTCGACCACGAGGATGGACAGCGGTGGCGCCTTGTCGTTCATGAATGATCTCTCGCAATGGAAAGTATGACCTCGAGGTCCCCGCCGTCGGCCTGGGACCACTCGACGCGCGTGCGCGTCTGAGCCGCAAGGCGCGTGATGATCTGTGCGGTGATGCCGCTCGGCGAAAAGCTTGATGGCGATTCTCCTGCGGCCTGCCCCGAGACCCGGATCCGCAACTCGACCTTCCTGACATCTGCAGAAGAGGAGATATCCAGATAGCCCCCCTCGCGCCCGGCTATCATATGGTTGAGCACTTCGTTGACCACGAGCCCGCTGGCCGAGGCTTGACCGGCCGGGATCTCCGCGCGGCCAAGATCCGCCCGCACGCGCAGCTCTGCACCGGTCTGGCCTTGCGCTAGATCCGACGCCAGACCGACAGCGTAGGACCCGATATCGAAGCGTGTCACATCCTCGGCCTGATAGAGATGACGATGCACGCTGGCGATCGCGTCAATTCTAGACATCATCAGCCGCAGCAGATCTGCGGTCGCGGAATCCTGGGCCACACGCAGCTGCATGCGCAGGATCGAACCGATCATCGTCATGTTGTTCTTCACGCGGTGGTCAACTTCGTGCAGCAGCAGTCGCTGTGCGTCCAGCGCGTCACGCAGTTCGGCCACGCGCCGGGCGACCTCGGCCTCGACCAGTGCCTTCTCTCGCATCACGCGGGCCTGCTGATCGATCCGGTCGGTGATATCCACCTGTGACGCGAAGTGAAAACGGATGACCCCCGCGTCGTCCCGAACCGGGCTGACGTAGAGAGCGTTCCAGAACGGCGTGCCGTCCTTGCGGTAGTTCAGCAGGTCGACCGACGTGTCCTCGCCAGTCGCGATCGCTTGCCGAACCTTCGCAACGGCCGTGGGATCTGTGTTCGGGCCCTGCAGAAAACGGCAGTTCCGTCCAATCAGTTCTTCGCGCGTGTATCCGGTCAGCTTCTGGAAGGACGCGTTCGCAAAGACGATCGGGTTGTCGGACTGGTTGGGGTCCGTGATGATCATCGGCATTCGGGTCGCCCGAACAGCTGCAGCAAAGGGATCGCCGCGCCCATGCTCGTGGTGCAGCGCCTCCGTCAGCGTCCAATCGTCTTGCTGTCTCACCAGTTCATCCCGATTCAACCACCGCCTTCGTCAAGCCGGCAGGGGCTCTTTAGTTTCATGCTACGTCCGGTGCAGGCACAAACACCTGCGCCGGCTACAGAACAATTCCGTCAGCGGCAAGAGAGGCGGATCACGATAGACCTGCATCTGCTGATCGTCAGGCGGGCGATCTTGACCGCCTCGGCCAAGTCCGTTCCGTCCGATCAGCGAACTGATGTCGTGTTCCGGTCATGTCTCCAGACAATCAATCGGGAACGCGCTGACCCAGAATGCTACGAGGCGCTGCAGGCTCCTCTCGCCGGGGTTCTGGGGCCACCGCGTTCTCTTTTGTCATGACAGCGACGACATCAGCTGCGATCTTGTCGAGCAGGTCCAATTCGGCATCTTCAATCCGGCGCGGCGAACGATCCACGATGGAGAGCGCGCCCAACACATGCCCTTCTAGAGTGCGGAGTGGTACGCTGGCGTAAAAGCGTCCCTGCCACTGCCGCACCGACTGATTGTCAGAGAAGCGCGGGTCGCGTTCCGTGTCCGGCACAACAAGCGAGTCGTTGGATGCGACGACATGGCTGCAAAGCGACTCAGCGCGCGGCATGTAGGTCATGCTCGCCTTGGTCGCAGTCCGCTGTCCGGGCAGATCCATACTCTGTCCTAGGATGTATTCCGCGTCGGCGTCGAGGGCGGAAATGAAGGCGAAGCTGACATCGAAAACATCTGAGGCGCGCGAGGCCAGCTCATCCAGATCCTCGCGCGCATGGCCGTCCAGAATGTCGGTGGGGGCCAGTGCTTTCAGTCGCGCAGTCTCGGTTTCAGAGGATGCGGGCAGGCTTGCTGTAGCCATATGCTCGGGCTGCATCAGCGACATGCGGCGCACGGCTTCGTCCATCGACAGCACGATCTGATCAACGCCGAGAGCTTCGGCCCGATGAGCAAACTCTGCGCCATCGGGTGCGTTCCACAACGCCAGAATGATCCGCACGTCGGGCCAGCGACGGCGGATACGGCGCACGAAGCCACGTACTGCCGTGTCGGGATCCCGGCTGAGATAGCCGATATAGACCGTGTCGACGCCCTCCAGCTCCAGCCCGTCGACGTAGCGTGCAGTAACGACGCCAGTCGCCCGCAGTTCTGCGGGGACGCCTGCAAGCGCCAGCGCGTGGACCAGCATCTCGGCCGCAATGGCAACGACCTGCCACTTGCCGCCGATACAGATCGTAGAGGCGTGACCGGCCTCAGGGGCAGGTGGTCCTCGCGGATTTTTTCCAGAAGGCGGTCCATGCCGGCGACAACGCGCAGGCGATGCTTCACGCGGGCATGCGAATGATAGCCCTTGCTGGTCTGGCGCAGGACTTCGAGCTCGATATCGTCATAGAACTCGGTCACTATGCTGGCACTTATTGACTCTGACGCAAGCTCATAGGCCTCTTCGGGATCGCTGGCGATCAGGCGTTGATAGATGCGCCTCGGAAGGTTCAGCGCCGGGGCTGAGCCAGGTAGTGTTCCAAAGAACGCCATCTGGGGCACGTTGCGGCCTTGGACCAGCAGGCAAACCGTCAGCGGCGTGGACAGGATCAGGCCAAGCGGCCCCCAGAGGGCGGTCCAGAAGGTTGCCGCCGCGATCGACGACAGTGCCGACAACCCGGTCGAGGTCCCACAAAGAAACGGCTCCACGATGTTGTTGCTGACCAGCTCCAGGAACAGGATCAGCGCTGGTGCCATCAGCACCATCTGCCAGCCCGGATCGACAGCGAAGGCCAAAGCCAGCAGGAAGGCGGCCGACAGCAACGGTCCAACGTAGGGAATAAACCGCATGATCGCGGCCAAGGTGCCCCACAGAACCCGACCCGGCACGCCGATGGCCCACAGGCCGAGCGCCATTGGAATGCCATAGGTCACGTTCACGATCAGCTGCATCAGCAGGTTTTTCGAGATGCGTTTGCCGGCCTATTCCAACGCATCGCTAGACCGATGCAAGTTGCCACTCAGCAGTCTGATCGGCCGGTCACGCGGGTCTCCACGGTCAAGGAGCACGAGGAAAACAAAGACGACCACAATGCCAAGAATTGCCAGAGGCGCCAGTGCAGGCACGAGCAACTCGATCGCCGTGACAAAGGGAGAGGGGTCGTCCAGCAGGACCGTCACCGGCAGCGGCTCGGCCATGTCGCTTGGTGCATCCTCCAGCGCAGTCGCCAGCTGCTCCTGCACAGTAGCTACAGTCTGGAAGACGCCGTCAAACAGGCCGGAGCCCTCTAGGCGTTGTTGCTTGAAGCCTTCTTGGGATACACATTGCACGTCCAGCGGCATAGCTGAACGGCATGTCCAAGCCCGCGCTTACTCGTTACCGTACCCTGAACTGGTCTGCCGACAACGCTGCGCTGTATGAGCGCGGCTCGCTGACCATCTGGTTCGACCCGTCGACGCTGTGGCATGCGGCACCCTCGGGCAAGCGCGTCGGGCAGCCGGTATAAAGCGACGCCGCGATCTAAGCATGTTTGACGGTGAAGGTCCTGTTCGGTCTACCGCTGCGGCAGACGACGAGCGTCGTGGCTAGCCTGCTGCGGCTCGCGGGGTTCGACTGGCCAGTCCCAGATTTCTCGACACTCTGCCGACGCCAGAAGACCTTGGCGGTGCAACTGCCTTACCGTGGCAGCGGCGGTCCATTGAACCTGCTGATCGACAGCACGGGCATCAAGACCCGGGGCGAAGGCGAATGGCATGCGCATAAGCATCGCGGGGCGCGCCGACGGATCTGGCGCAAGGTGCATCTGGCCGTCGACGAAACGACACTGGAAGTACGGGATGTCGAGATCACCGAGAGCCGCGTGGGCGACGCGCCTAAGCTGCCTGGCCTGCTGTCGCAGATCCCCGAAGGCGAGCAGATCGCATCCGTCACCGCCGACGGCGCCTACGACGGACTCAGGAGGCAAAACAAAGGAAGGGCGTTTACCCTCCCTGGATTTTCAGCGAGAATTGAAAGCAACTCCCGTTCTTGAACATACAAATAAACCTATGCCGCGACACATGAGGCTAAAGGAATTATTAACATTTTTCTGCAAGGCTTATGGCTGGTGGTTAGAAACTATTTCGGTGATATCACCACCGAAACAACAAGGCGCGTTCCGCACTAAGCGAAACATTTTGAAAGCACAAGAACATACCCGCGAATTTGCTCACGCGCAGGCAAACGTAGGCGGATAACACAACACGAGAGGGAAAATGGGACTTTCGTCAGAATCGAATATCTTCACGATCGGCCATAGCCTCGTCGGGAGTCAAATCCCTCATATGATGAATAGTATGGGGCATGAGGGATGGACCGATTTCCAAGTTATTGGCGGTGCGCCGCTGCGTGTCAGTTGGAACGACCATGATCGTGCTCATGTTGAGGGTATGGATGCTCACAAGGCACTAGCTACTGGAAAATATGATGCGCTCATCCTCACGGAGGCCGTCCCGCTGGAAACGAACGTAGAGTGGAACGACACTTCGGGATACGCGCTCAAGTTCTTGAACCTCGCGCATGCCGTCAACCCCAATATCCAATCCTATCTATACGAAACCTGGAACGGATTCGACTTTTTCAACGGTGACCTAAAGGCCTGGCGGAAAAGCCTGGATATGTTTAGTCCAGTTTGGGAGGGGGTAGTAGATAAGGTCAACGCAGCACGACCCGACGGGTCAAAGGAAATGTTGCTCATTCCCGCGGGCCAAGCCATGGCCATCCTCTATGATGCAATTGAGGCTGGAAAGATCCCCGGCGCGACATCGATTAGAGACTTCTTTGCCGACGACGTCCACCCCACTGACGCCGGCTATTACTACGTCACCATGGTTCACCAAGCGACGCTTTATGGAAAGGACCCTTCGGGCCTGCCGAACACGGTTTTCGGAGATTTTGGGCCCTATCCGACGATCAACCCCACCATTGCGGCACACCTGCAAGATCTGGCTTGGGAAACCGTGATGGAATACAACCGTGATGGCGTGAACGATGGCACGGCACCCGACCCGGCCCCCGCACCGGTGTCGCCCATCGTGGAGCCAGTGCCTGAAGGGCCCGCACCCACGCCGACGCCCCCCAATCAGAACCTCATCAGTGGAAATGACAGTGCCAACACGCTGACCGGCACGTCCGGAAGCGATGTAATCCATGGCCGTGGCGGAGACGACGTCCTCGACGGAAAGGCCGGCGCAGACGAGATGCACGGTGGAGCCGGCAACGACGTCTACTGGGTCGACAACGCAGGCGACCGCACGATCGAACTGGCAAGCCAAGGCCGCGACCAAGTGCACTCGACCCGGGATTGGGTTCTTGGCGCAAACATCGAGGAACTTTATCTTCGCACCGCGGCAAATACTCGTGGTGAAGGCAACAGCCTCGACAACAGGATCTCCGGGAACAGCGGCAACAACAGTTTGCTTGGCATGGGCGGAAACGATATTCTTCTCGGTAACGGTGGAAACGACACCCTAGCAGGCGGCACCGGCAACGATACATTGTCGGGAGGCATCGGAAGGGACACGTTTCGCTTCGCCTCGGGTGACGGCCACGGGGTCATCACCGATTTCGATGCACGCGGCGGTGAGATCCTCGACATCCGCGGATACGCCAACGCCACCGCGCTGATCAGCGAGAACGGCGGGACCCGCATCGTCCTAGGAACGAATGACAGCCTCTTCCTTCAAGGCGTAGACAAGTCGATCCTGGTGCCCGCCAACTTCCTCTTTGACGGCGTCGTTCAGAATGAGGCCGACACGACGCAGACCTCAGGTGCCGACGACACAATACGGGGCAGTACTCAAGCAGAGGTAGTCTGGGGCCTCGAGGGGTTGGATACGTTCTACTGGCAGGCAGGGATGGGTAACGACACCTACCACGGCGGTACTGGTGCAGAACGCTATGATGCGAATCCCTATACGCCAGGCAACCCTGGTGGCGACAAGCTTATTCTGGAAGGATCCGTCGGTGCTCGTATCGATATGCGCTCAACGGAGAATGGAAGCGTTCAGATCGGAAGCAATCGCCTAGAGTTTACGGGAATCGAACGCATTTTTGGCACTTCTGGAGACGACATCGTCACTGCCACAACTGCAACAATGAATCCCGCCGTTGGTGGAAAGCCTGGCCACGGTCTGTCCATCTTTACAAGGGCCGGCAATGACAGGATCGCAGGATCACCGTTCGACGATGTAATCGACGGTGGCGGGGGCAATGATACGATCAACGGCGATGGTGGAAATGATTTCATTCACTCCAGTACGGGTAATGATCTCATTAATGGCGGTTCTGGAGATGAAAATATCCGGTGGGGCAACGGTGATGCTGATCACAACCCCGGATACGATACAATCGACGGTGGATCCGGAAACGATCTGATAAATATTTGGATCAAGCGCGGCGACATCTACTCTGACAATGACGCTGTTGGCATTGAAGGTGTAGGTGTAACTATTGATCGCGTCCTGTCGGATGGA
Source organism: Pseudomonadota bacterium (assembly GCA_036338635.1). Lineage (GTDB taxonomy): Bacteria > Pseudomonadota > Alphaproteobacteria > Rhodobacterales > Rhodobacteraceae > Paracoccus. The sequence continues at coordinate 72,222 of JAYZBS010000045.1, forward strand.
GCGTTCTCAGGCAACGCCAGCACCAGTATCGGCGGGAGTGCCACCCTTCGTTTCAATAATTTTGAGCTTGGCTGGACCCATGCCGGAAATGATGTTCTCGATGCCTCACAAGCTACCGTCTCAAGCTCTGGCAATGGCATCAACTTCAATACGCGGTGGGGTCACGATCGTTTGGTAGGCAGCCGCGGTGATGATACGCTGGATGGATCAATCGGTCGTGACACCGTGCAGGGCGGTCTCGGAGACGACCGCATATGGATTGGCGACGGGAACAGAGGTGACGGGGCTCGTGACGTGCTTATTTTTCGGGCCGGCGACGATGCTGACATTGTCTACGGGTTTGAGACAAGCCGTGATGTTCTAGACCTCGGGGGCAGAAGTTATAGTGCAACCGAGACCCAAGATGGAACGTTTCTAGATTTCGCTAACGGCGACTCGGTTCTTTTGAATGGTACATTTGACTTCATCTAGGTCATGTTGACGAGAGGCGTTCACTCCGTCTGGCCAGCGTAATCCATGTGTGAATACCCCTGTTGATGCAAGGTGTTTCGGACAGCTTGAGCAGGTGAACGGATGCTTTCATGGTAAGCGTCCGGTCTGACAGCTCTGCCGAGGGCCGAGAGGGGGCGATAGTATCAACTATTGATAGTGGACACTATGGTGACTGCGTAGCTCGGCAGACGAAGCGGCTCCGTCCGTATCGGAGGAAACGCGCATTCTGCCAGTGGAGATTGTCGAGGATAAGCAGGTGCCCGCGGCAGCACCAGCCGCGGATGGTCATATCGAGATAGAACTGACCGGGTAATCCTCCCCATGGATAAGGGGATACGAACGTAGAATTTTCTCGGCAAGATGAACGAGGAGATTCCGATGAAGAAGAGCCGTTTCACCGAAGCCCAGATCATAGGCGTGCTGCGTCAAGCCGAGGCCGGGTTGACCGTGCCCGAGCTGTGCCGCGAGTACGGGATCAGCAGCGCGACGTTTTACAAATGGCGGGCCAGGTATGGCGGCATGGATGCGTCCATGATGAGCCAGAGTGAGCGTTGAACGCCACCGGTTCGAGAGAACCGCGAACGGCGCTGGAATGAGGCGCAAGCGCCATCGGTCCGAGTGCAGCGCCGAATGAGAACCGGCGGCT
>JAYZBS010000046.1:0-34876 GCA_036338635.1 Pseudomonadota bacterium
TATATCGCCCGCCATGACACAGGATTTCCCCGCAGGCCTGCCGTTCCTGAAGATGCACGGCCTTGGCAACGATTTCGTGATACTGGACCTGCGCGGAGGGGTGGCCCGTCCTGCAGCCGGCCTTGTCGCGCGCATTGCCGACCGGCACCGGGGGATCGGCTTCGACCAGCTTGCGGGGATCGAGGATGCGGACGACGCGGATGCGCGGCTTGTCTTCTGGAACGCCGACGGCTCGCTCAGCGCGGCCTGCGGGAACGCGACGCGTTGCATCGCGCGGCTGCTGATGGATCAGACCGGCCGTGACAGGCTGCGGCTGCGCACTGATCACGGTCTGCTGCTGGCCGAGGATGCGGGCGGTGGCCTGACCCGCGTGAACATGGGGCCGCCTGTGCTGGACTGGCATGCCATCCCGTTGGCAAGCGAGGTCGATGTCGATCACCTGCCCATCGACGGCGATCCGGTCGCCACCGGCATGGGCAATCCGCATGTCACGTTCTTCGTGGCCGACGCGGCGGCGGTCGAACTGGACCGCTTCGGCCCCGCGATGGAGCATCATCCGCTCTATCCCCAGCGGACGAATGTCGAGATCGTGCAGGTCCTGTCGCAAGACGAGATCGTGCTGCGCATCTGGGAACGCGGAACGGGGCCGACGCTGGCGTCGGGGTCGTGTTCCTGCGCGGCGGTCGTGGCAGCGGCGCGGCGCGGCCTGACGGGGCGGCGCGTGACCGTGAACGTGCCGGGCGGGCGGCTGCTGATCGACTGGCGCGACGACGGCGTCTGGATGGAAGGTCCGACGGCGCTGGTCTTCCGCGGCAGCCTCGACCCCGCGTGGCTGGCATGAGCGCGCCTGTCTTCTCGACCCTCGGCTGCCGGCTGAACGCCTACGAATCCGAGGCCATGCGAGAGATGGCCGAGGCCGTGGGCCTGTCGGGGGCCGTCGTCGTCAACACCTGCGCGGTAACGGCCGAGGCCGTACGCAAGGCCCGACAGGAGATCAGGCGGCTGGCGCGCGAAAACCCGGGCGCGCCGGTGATCGTCACCGGCTGCGCCGCCCAGACCGAACCCGAGACCTTCGCGGCCATGCCCGAGGTCACCAAGGTTATCGGCAACCACGAAAAGATGCAGCCCGCTACTTGGGCATCCCTGCGCGCCCCTGACCTGATCGGCGAGACCGAGAAGGTCGTCGTCGACGACATCATGTCGGTGACCGAAACGGCCGGCCACCTGATCGACGGTTTCGGCCGCCACCGGGCCTATGTCCAGGTCCAGAACGGCTGCGACCACCGCTGCACCTTCTGCATCATTCCCTTCGGGCGCGGCAATTCGCGCAGCGTGCCCGCGGGTGTGGTGGTCGAGCAGATCAGGCGCTTGGTCGGGCGCGGCTTCAACGAGGTCGTCCTGACCGGGGTCGACCTGACCAGCTGGGGCGCCGACCTGCCCGGCACCCCGCGCCTGGGCGACCTGGTGATGCGCATCCTGCGCCTGGTGCCGGACCTGCCGCGGCTGCGGATCAGCTCGATCGATTCAATCGAGGCGGACGAGAATCTGATGCTTGCCATCGCGACCGAACCGCGCCTGATGCCGCATCTGCACCTGTCGCTGCAGGCGGGCGATGACATGATCCTCAAGCGGATGAAGCGCCGCCATCTGCGCGACGACGCCATCGCCTTCTGCGAAGAGGCGCGGCGCCTGCGCCCCGACATGGTGTTCGGGGCCGACATCATTGCGGGTTTCCCGACCGAAACCGAGGCGATGTTCGAAAACAGCGTGAAGCTGGTCGGCGACTGCGGGCTGACCTTCCTGCACGTGTTTCCCTATTCCGCGCGCAAGGGAACCCCTGCGGCACGCATGCCGGCGGTCGATGGAGCCGTGATCCGCGACCGGGCTGTACGGCTGCGTGCGGCCGGCGATGCGGCACTGCGGGTGCATCTGGACGGGCAGGTCGGGCAGGTGCACCGCGTGCTGACCGAGGGGCCGCGGATTGGCCGGACCGCGCAGTTCACCGAGGTGGCCTTCGACCGCGACCAGCCCGAGGGTGCGCTGATCGAGCTGCGCATTGTCGGTCACGACGGGCGGCGGCTGGTGGCCTGAGCCGGGGCCGGGCAGGGGGCGCTGCCCCCGTCCTTCGGACCCCGTCGGGGTGTTGCGGCAAAGAGGATGTGGCGGGTTGTCCAGGGCGCGCGCGCGTCCTAGCCTTCGAGTCAACGAAGGAGGTGGACCGTGATCTTGTGGACGCATGGCAGCGCGACCGGGCATGTGACGCCAGAGGGGCATCCCGAACAAGTGGCGCGCTATGGCGCCGTTATGGCCGCGCTTGAGGATCTGGCGTTGGACCGGCGCGAGGCTCCGCTGGCCGATGACGCCGACGTTCTGCGATGCCATCCGGCCAGCTATCTTCACGGGCTGCGGGCGGGGGGCACCCGGATGCTGGATGCCGACACCTATCAGTCGCCGGGCAGCCTAGACGCCGCGATGCGGGCCGCGGGTGGCGCCTGCGCGGCTGTCGATGCCGTTCTGGCGGGCCAGGCGCAGCGGGCCTTCGTCGCCATGCGACCGCCGGGGCATCACGCCGAGCGTGAGACCGCGATGGGGTTTTGTCTGTTGGGCACCGCCGCCATTGCGGCCATGCGGGCGCTGGACCATCACGGGCTGGAGCGGGTGGCGGTGCTGGACTTCGACGTCCATCACGGCAACGGCACGCAGGACCTGCTGTGGAACGAGAGGCGGGCGTTCTTCGCCTCGAGCCATCAGATGCCGCTCTATCCGGGCAGCGGCGCGGTCGCGGAGACCGGAGCGCACGGGCAGATCATGAATGTGCCGCTGTCGCCGGGGTCCGATGGCGGCCTGGCACGGCAGGCTTGGGACGACATCCTGAAGCGCACCAGGGCACATCGGCCGCAGCTGGTGGTCGTCTCGGCCGGGTTCGACGCGCATGCCGCCGACCCGCTGGCGCAGCTGGAGTGGGACGAGGACGATTTCGCCGCCATCACCCGTGCCATCTGCGACATGTCGACCGATTGCGGGGCCCCGGTGGTATCCTGTCTGGAAGGTGGCTATGATCTGGCGGCTCTGGGACGCTCGGTGCGGGCCCATGTCGAAGTTCTGATGGAGGCCGCTGAATGAGCGATATCAAGACCCTCTCGTTCGAGGAGGCCATGCGCGAGCTGGAGGCCACGGTCGGCAAGCTGGAAACCGGCGAGGCGACGCTGGAGGAATCGATCAAGCTTTATGAACGCGGTGCGGCGCTGCGCGCGCATTGCGAGGCGCGCCTGCGCGAGGCCGAGGAGCGGGTCGAGAAGATCACCCTGGCCGCCAATGGCCAGCCGACGGGAACCGAGCCGGCCGAGGGTCTGTGATGGAGGAGCGCCTGGCCCGGGTCCGGGCCGACGTGCAGGCCGAACTGGACCGCGCCATCGATGCCCTGCCGGCGGGAGAACTGGCCGACGCGATGCGCTATGCCGTGCAGGGCGGCAAGCGGCTGCGGGCGTTCCTGGTGATGGAGTCGGCGCGGCTGCACGGCGTCGCCGACGCGGCCGCGCTTCCGGTCGCCGCCGCGATCGAGGCGCTGCACGCCTACAGCCTGGTTCACGACGACCTGCCGGCGATGGATGACGACGATCTGCGTCGCGGCCAGCCTACGGTGCATGTGCGCTGGTCGGAAGCCACCGCGATCCTGGCGGGTGACGCGTTGCAGACCCTGGCCTTCCATCTGCTGGCCGATGACCGGATCGGACCGCCTGACGCCCAGCTGCGGCTGGTCGGCGCCTTGGCGCGCGCGGCCGGGGCCGAGGGGATGGTCTGGGGCCAGGCGCTGGACATCGCGGCCGAAACGGCCGGAACGCCCCTGGACCTGGACGCGATCAAGATGCTGCAGGGCGGCAAGACCGGCGCCCTGATCCGTTTCGCTGCGACCGCCGGGCCACTGATCGCCGGCGGTGATCCCGCCGCGCTGGACCGCTATGCCGATGCGCTTGGCTTGGCCTTCCAGATTGCCGACGACATCCTGGACGTGACCGGGGACGAAGCCATGACCGGCAAGCGCGTCGGCAAGGACGCCGACGCCCGCAAGGCCACCTTCGTGTCGTTGCTGGGCCTGTCCGGCGCGCAGGCCGAGGCGCGGCGCCTTGTCGCCGTCAGCGAAGCCGCGCTGGCGGATTATGGTGGCGCGGCCCGGAACTTGCACGACCTTGCGCGCTTCGTTATCGAGCGCGACACCTGAACGCCCGCCCGAAGGAGGGCCAGCCATGACCGACAGACCCAAGACTCCGCTGCTGGACCGCGTGTCCCTGCCCTCCGACCTCAAGGCGCTCAGCGACTTCGACCTCGGCCGGCTGGCCGACGAGTTGCGCGCCGAGACGATCAGCGCGGTCAGCGTGACCGGCGGCCATCTGGGTGCCGGCCTGGGTGTGGTCGAACTGACGGTCGCGCTGCACGCGGTCTTCGACACGCCGCGCGACAAGATTGTCTGGGACGTCGGCCACCAGTGCTATCCCCACAAGATCCTGACCGGGCGGCGCGATCGCATCCGCACGCTGCGGATGGGCGGTGGCCTGGCCGGGTTCACCAAGCGGACCGAAAGCCCCTTCGACCCGTTCGGCGCGGGCCACAGCTCGACCTCGATCTCGGCGGCACTGGGTTTTGCGACGGCGCGCGATCTGGGCGGCGATCCGGGCGATGCGGTGGCCGTGATCGGTGACGGCGCCATGAGCGCGGGCATGGCCTACGAGGCGCTGAACAACGCGGGCCACGAGGGGCGGCGCCTGTTCGTGATATTGAACGACAACGAGATGTCGATCGCCCCGCCCGTCGGCGCGATGTCGTCCTATCTGACCCGCCTTTACGCGGGCGGCCCGTTCCAAGAGCTGAAGGCCGTGGCCAAGGGCGCCGTGGGCATGCTGCCCGACGCCCTGCAGGAAGGTGCCCGGCGGGCCAAGGAGATGCTGAAGGGCATGGCCGTCGGCGGCACTCTGTTCGAGGAGCTGGGCTTTTCCTACATCGGTCCTGTCGACGGGCACGACATGGAACAGTTGCTGCCTCTGCTGCGCACCGTGCGGGCGCGCGCTGACGGGCCGGTGCTGATCCACGTGGTGACCCAGAAGGGCAAGGGCTATGGTCCCGCCGAAAGCGCCGCCGACCGTGGGCATGCGACGGGCAAGTTCGATGTCGTGACCGGCGTGCAGGCCAAGGCCAAGTCGAACGCCCCAAGCTATACCAGCGTCTTCGCCAAGGCGCTGATCGACGAGGCGTCACGCGACGACCGTATTCTGGGCATCACCGCGGCCATGCCGGACGGCACGGGCCTGAAGCAGTTCGCGCAACGCTTCCCGCGCCGCTGCTTCGACGTGGGCATCGCCGAACAGCACGCGGTGACCTTTTCGGCCGGATTGGCGGCCGGGGGGATGAAGCCTTTCTGCGCGATCTACTCGACCTTCCTGCAGCGCGGATACGACCAGGTCGTCCATGACGTGGCGGTGCAGGGGCTGCCAGTCCGCTTCGCCATCGACCGTGCCGGATTGGTGGGACAGGACGGCCCGACCCATTCCGGCGCCTATGACATCGCCTTCCTCGCGAACCTGCCCGGCTTCGTGGTCATGGCCGCCGCCGACGAGGCCGAGCTGGTCCACATGGTCGCCACCGCTGCCGCTCATGACAGCGGTCCCATCGCCTTCCGTTTTCCGCGGGGCGAGGGCACCGGCGTCGAGATGCCGGAACGTGGCCAGCTCCTGCCAATCGGCAAGGGCCGCATGATCGCCGAGGGCAAGGGCGTTGCGATCCTGTCCTTCGGAACCCGCCTGTCCGAGGTAATGACCGCGCGAGAGGCGCTGATGGCGCGGGGCATCACGCCTACCGTGGCCGATGCTCGCTTCGCCAAGCCGCTGGACCGCGACCTGATCCTGACGCTTGCCCGCAACCACGACGCACTGATCACGATCGAGGAGGGTGCGGTCGGCGGCTTCGGCAGCCATGTCGCGCAGCTTCTGGCCGAGGAGGGAGTCTTCGACCATGGACTGCGGTTCCGGTCGATGGTCCTGCCCGATGCCTTCGTCGATCACGATGCACCGCGTGCCATGTATGACACCTCGGCGCTGAACGCCCAGCATATCGAGGACAAGGTCCTGTCGGTCCTGGGCGTCGAGCAGCTTGAAAGCCGCCGCGGCACCTGAGTGCCGTGGGCTGGCTGGCGACCCTCAGGGCGCCTGTGGTATTCGCTGGCATCAGTCAGCCATAGCTGCGTACCAAAGCGTTAGCGATCATGCCCCAGCCGTCGACGACGACGAAAAAGGCCAGCTTGAAGGGCAGCGACACGACGACCGGTGGCAGCATCATCATCCCCATTGACATCAGGACGGCCGAGACGACCAGGTCGATGATCAGGAAGGGCAGGGCGACCAGGAACCCGATCTCGAAGGCGCGCTGGATCTCGGACAGCATGAAGGACGGGATCAGGACCGAGAGGCGGTCGGCCGCGCCGGCGCCGGGCGCAACCTCTGCCAAGGCGGCCAGCGTGTCAGGGTCGGTGCGTGCCGCCATGAAGCCTTGGAAGGGGACGATGCCGCGCTCGAACGCCTCGGCGATCCCGATCTGGCCCTGCTGCAGCGGGACGGCGGCGACCTGCCAGGCCTCGCGGAAGACGGGGTCCATGATGAACCAGGTCAGGAAGATCGACAGGCTGACGATCAGCATGTTCGGCGGCGACTGCTGCAGGCCGATCGCCTGACGCAGGATCGACAGGACTGTCACGATGAACGGGAACGCCGTCACCATGATCGCGATGCCGGGCGCCAAGGAAAGCGCCGTCAGTCCCACGACCAGCAGGACCGCGTTCTCGCCCAACCCGTCGCCCAGCACGTTACCCAGGTCCTGTGCCTGGGCCGCGGCCGGCAACAGCGCGCCGGCCAGCAGGATCGCGATTCGGATCACGCCGCCCCCGTGGTGCCGACGACGCGGACGCAGAGGCGGTCCTCGGTCGTGCCGTCGCCGGTCAGTTCGCCGCGCGCGATGACCTTGTCGCCGATGCAGATCTCGACCCCGTCCTCGATGGCCTGGTCAAGAACGAGGACGTCGTCGGGTCGCAGTGCAGACAGTTGGGCCACCGTCTGGCGGGTGCGGCCAAGGCGGATTGTAACCTCGACCTGGATGTTGTCGGTGTCGATCAGGTGCTTCAGTGCGTCCATGGGGTCTGGTCCTCGTTGATCTCTTCAAGAAGGGCGCGGATGTCCTGCGCGATGGTTTCGGGGGTGATTTCGATCTGCCCGCCCTGCAGCGTCACGACGATCCGGTCGCTGGCGGCGGGTTCGACCTCGATGCCGGTAAGGCCGGCATCGCCCAAGCAGCGGTCCACCAGCGCGCGCAGCCGATCCGAGCAGGCGATACGCGCGGTCACGGGCTGGCTGCGCTGCGCAAGATGCGTCAGTTCGGCCCGCAAGGCCTCCTCGAGCCGACGGGAGGATGACGGCGGGGCAAGCAAGTCGACGATCTGCGTCAGCAGGGGATAGAGGGCATCGACCGCCTCTTGGCGCAGCTGCTGGCGCCGGCTTTCATCGGCCGCAAGGCTTGCCGCCAGCCTCTCCAGCCCCGCCCCCAGGGTCCGCAGGTCTGCGTCCTCGGCCTGAGCGCGCCCGTCGGCGCGCCCGTCGGCATAGGCTTGGTCCAGATCCTCCTGCGTGAAGGTGACGACGGCGCCGCGATCTGTCAGCGCATTCGAGAAGGATTCGAGTTTGAACATGGCCAGGCTCAATTCGCGCTCTCCTTGTTGTCGATCCAGCCCGAGAGGATCTTGACGCTTTCGTCACGGCGTTCCTTCATCATCTCCTTCAGCCGCGCGACCGGATCGGCGCTGGGCAGCGCCGGCATGTCCAGTCCGGGAAACTCGATCGGGACGATCCGCGGGTTGTCGGGCGAGGGTTCTTCGTCAGCGATCGTGCCAGTCAGGCCGCCCATCATCGGCGGCATGGGCGGCAGGCTGTTGTCCAGCATCGGGGTCTGCGGGGCGGCCCGGGCGCGCAGGACCGGGCGCAGCACAGCAAAGATCGCGGCCAAGGCGAACAGGCCGATCAGCACGATGCGCAGCAGGTCGTTCAGGGCCAGCCGGTCCAGCAGGCCGGGCTTGGCCAGGGTGCCGCTTTCGCCAAGCGTGGCGAAGGGCAGCGACTTGACGGTGATGAGGTCGCCCCTGGTCTGGTCGAATCCGACCGCCGAAGCCACCAACTCGCGCAGCGTCTCAAGCTCGGCCTCGGGGCGGGGCATCAGCACCGTCTGACCCTCGGCATCGACCTGCGGCGTACCATTGACCAAAACGGCGACGGTCAGGCGGCGCGTCTCTCCGGGTTGGCGCTGGACTTCGCGTGTCAGTCGGCTGACCTCGTAGTTGGACTGGCTGCGGTTTTCCGACCGCGCGCTTTGGCTGGTGTCGCCCGGCTGCTCCTCGGCGTCGGGAAGGTTCGACGCGGCGGTGACGGCCCCAGTGCCGGTCGAGTTGCTTTCATCCGTGGTCTCTTCGGTCACGGTCGAGATCAGCGCCCGTTGTTCGGGATCGAAGCGCTGCTCGGTCAGCAGCTCGGTCTCGGTGACGACGTCCAGGTTCAACTCCACGATAGCGTTGCCGATGCCGACATGCGGCTCCAGGATCCGCTCGACGTTGCGCTTCATCTCAGCGGCGCGGTCGGCGCCTGTCCGGTCCTCTGACGCGGCAACGATCCCCCTCTGCGAATCGATCACGGTCACGCGTTCGGGCTGCATTCCAGGCACGCCGGACGAGATCAGGAACCGCAGCGATGATGCCTGTTCGCGAGAAATTGGCTGGCCGTTGGTTGTCAGTGTGACCGAGGCGCTGCCGTTCTGGTCGCGGCGGTAACCGCGCCCGTTCTCGACCGCCAAGTGCACGCGGGCCGTCTGCACGTTCGGCAGGGCCAGGATGGTGCGCGCCAGTTCACCCTCCTTGGCGCGCCAATAGGCGGCGTCGAACATCTGCGACGTCGTGCCAAAGCCCGACATCCCGTCCAGCAGCTCGTATCCCGTGCTGCTGGCGGCTGGCAGCCCCTGCGCGGCAAGGTCCATGCGCAGACGGTCGCGCTGATCCGCATCGACATAGATCGAATCGCCCCGAACCTCGTAGGGGATGCCCGCACGCTCAATCCCGGCGATCACCTCGCCGGCCTGGGCCGCATCGAGACCGCCATAGATCAGGGTCATGCTGGGGCGGCTGGCCATCCAGCCGAACCCGGCGATCACCAGGAAGGTGCCCAGGAAGGCCGCCCCCAGGATCAGGCGCTGTTGAGAGCTTCGCTCATTCCAGTAGTCCTGCAGTTTTTGCAAAACGGTCCCCTTTCGAATCGGCGCGTCGTGGTCGTCTGGCCCCGAAATGACATGTCCCACGTTAAGAATTGGTTAGTCGCATCCTGATATTTCCGTCTTGTCAGGACGGAGAATCACGATGACCGACGCTGCGGCAGCGCCAGCCGAAAAGGCGCCTGGAAAGAAGGGCTTGCTGATCACGCTGGCGGCGACGCTGGTGCTGGGCGGGGCGGCCTTCGGCTCGACCTACCTGGGGATCTGGTCGCCTGCCGGGATGCTGGCAGGCTCGCCCGCAAAAGAAGCTTCGGCCGAGCATCATGCGGTCGTCTTCATCGACGTGCCAAAGGTCGAGATCGTCATTCCCGGCGGCCGCGCCCGCAGCATGGTCTTGTCGGCCACGATCGAGACCGACAGCGCCCACAAGGCAGAGGTCACGCACCTGATGCCGCGCGTTTCCGACGCCTTCACGACCTTCCTCTCGGGCGTCGATCCAGCAGCCTATGACAAGCGCGGCGTGCTCGAGGTGATCCGGGCCGAGCTGGTGACCCGGACGCGCTATGTTCTGGGCGAGGAACCGGTCAAGGACCTATTGATCACGGAGTTTCGTTTCAAATGACGGTGGAACATCTGATGCAGGCCCTGCTGCTGGTCGCCTGCGTGGGCTTGGGCGGCTTTTGCCTGATGCTGGGGCGCCGGTTGCGCAAGCTGAACGACTTGGAGAGCGGTCTCGGCGGCGCGATCGCGATCATGGCGGCCGAGGTCGACCGGCTCGAGCGCGCCATCCGGCAGGCCCGGGACGAAGCGATGGCCGCCAGCCAGTCCCTGGGCGAGGAGATCGAGACCGCACGCCGCGAGCGCGCCATCTGGGACCTGCGCCAGCGTATCGGTGCTGCCGCGGCCGAGGCACCACAGGCGTCCGGCCGGCGGCTGCGCAAGCGCGCGGGGCTGACCGATGTCTAGGCCCCTGCTGCCGATCCTGACGCTGATGTTCGCCCTTCCCGCCGCCGCGTTGCTGTCGAAAGGTCAGGACATCGCCAGTTCCTTCGCCGCCCTCGCGGCCGCGCCCGAGGATCTGCTGGAGGGGTGCCGCGACGTTCCCGAAGCGGTTGCCCTGGCCGAGGAGCTTCGCGACCGCGCCCTTCGGATCGAACGCTACATGCAGGACATCGACGCCCGCAAGGCAGAGCTTGCGACCGCCGAGGCGACCCTGAGCGAGCGTCTGAAGGAGTTGCGGGCGCAGAAGGACAACCTTGGCGCCGTCAGGGCTGGCGATACCGAGGCGGTGCGCACGGACATCGACCGTCTGATCGCCGTCTATGACCAGATGAAGCCCGCCGAGGCCGCGGCCGTTCTGACCAATCTTCCCGCCGATTTCGCCGCCGAGATCCTGATGAGGGTCCGCCCGGAAACCGGCGCCCGCATCATCGCGGCCGTCGAACCCCGCCAGGCCGCGCTGCTGACGGCCCAGATGGGCGCACGCAGCGTCCGCACCCCATAAGGACAAACCCGATGTTCGGTTTCGTTGGAATATTCCTGACGCTCGCGATGGTGTTCGGCGGCTATATCCTTGCCGGCGGCAAGATGGGCGTCATCATGCACTCGCTGCCTTTCGAGATGATGATGATCATGGGTGCGGCCGTCGGGGCGTATCTGCTGGGCAACGACAGCCACGTCCTCAAGCACACGGTCAGCGGGCTGATCCGGGCGTTCAAGGGGCCGAAATGGACGGCGCAGGACCACCAAGACGTCTTGTGCCTGATGTTCCAGCTGCTCAAGATAGCACGAGAGAACCCGGTGGCGCTGGAGCAGCATATCGAGACGCCGGGCGAATCCCCCATCTTTGGCGCCTATCCGAAGCTGGCCGCCGACCACAACATCGTCTCGCTGATCGCGGACACCCTGCGGTCGGCCAGTCTGAACTATGACGATCCCTATCAGGTCGAGGACATGCTGTCCCGCCGCATCGCCGTCCTGCGGGAAGAGGAGATGCACGTCCCACACGCGCTCCAGAACATGGCCGATGCGCTACCCGCACTGGGCATCGTCGCCGCCGTCCTGGGCGTGATCAAGACGATGGCCTCGATCGATCAGCCGCCGGCGGTGCTGGGCAAGATGATCGGCGGCGCGCTGGTCGGCACCTTCCTGGGGGTGTTCCTGTCCTATGGTTTCGTGGCCCCGCTGGCCAATCGGCTTGGCGGCGTCGTGAAGCAGGACCTGGGATTCTATGACGTTGTCAAGTCGGTGCTCGTCGCTGGGCTGCACCAGCACGCGACGACCTTGTGCGTCGAGGTCGGCCGGCAGGCGGTGCCCGAACATGTCCGCCCCAGCTTCGACGCGCTGGAAGGCGCGCTGCGAGAGCTGAAGAAGGCCGCATGATGACCGGCATCGGCCTTCTGTTCCTGGTCGGCGCTCTCAACGCAGGCGCGGTGACGCAAACCGACTTCGACCGCTTCACCGAGACGGCGTCGGGTTGGCTCTTGGCCGGGCAGGGGCTGCCGCGCGACTACCGGGTCATGCTGATGCAGATGGAGACGGCCGACCGTATCCGTGCCATCGCCTATCTACGGCGCCTCGGCCTCATGACGGAAAATCCCTGGGGCATTGACGACATCCTGCGACCTGCGGCCACCAGAACGGAGCCACGTGAATGACCCCCATCGCCGCTGCATCCCGCACGCCCGGCAAGTTCCTGGATGCACCGCTGCTGGTGACCGGCGGACTGGTGCTGGTGGTGATCTCTCTGGTCATCCCGCTGCCGGCAAGTGTTCTGGACCTGGGCATTGCCATCTCGATCGCAACGGCGACGCTGGTTCTGGTGATGGCGTCGCTGGTCGAGAAGCCGACCGACTTCCAGGCCTTTCCGGTGCTGCTTCTGGTCAGCCTGGTCATCCGGCTGTCGTTGAACGTTTCCTCGACGCGGTTGATCCTGACCGAGGGTCAGAACGGGAAAGAGGCGGCGGGCCAGGTCATCAACGGTTTCGCCGATTTCGTCGCCGGCGGCTCAATTTTGGTGGGCATCACCGTCTTCGCGGTGATCTCGGTTGTGAACTTCATGGTGATCACCAAGGGCTCCGGCCGGATGGCCGAAGTGGCTGCGCGCTTTGCGCTCGATTCACTGCCGGGCAAACAACTGGCAATCGACGGCGACCTGAACGCGGGCGCGATTGACCACCAAGAGGCCAAGCGCCGCCGCATCGCCGAGCAGAGAGAAATCAGCTTCTTCGGATCGTTGGACGGGGCCTCGAAATTCGTCAAGGGCGACGCGGTGGCGGGCATCGTCATCACGCTGATCAACCTGTGCATCGGCCTGGCGGTGGGCATCATCGTCCATGGCATGCCGTTGGCCGAGGCTGCGGCCACCTATTCGCATCTGACCATCGGCGACGGTCTTGTCAGCCAGATCCCTGCCCTGATCACCTCGATGGCGGCGGCGCTACTGCTGTCGCGCGGCGGCGCCACGGACACGACCGCCGACCTTCTGTCGCGAGAGTTCACCCGCAATTGGCAGCCTGCCGTGATGGTTGCCGTCGCGATGGTCGTGATCTCTTTCGTGCCGGGGATGCCTCGGCTGCTTTTCCTGTCCATCGCAGCGGCCATGGGTACGCTGGCCTGGCGCATCGCCAACCGCCCGAAGGTCGAGGAACTTGCCGAGCTGCCCGCGGACGAGGAGGCGACACGGCCTGCGGCCCGCATCGGCGACGTGCTGGACACCGACGACATCGCGGTCGAGATCGGATCGGACCTGATCGTCACCGCGCTGGATCAGGCGCGCGGGCTTGGCAGCCGGATCTCGAACCTGCGCATCCATATCGCGCGCAGCTTCGGGATGATCCTGCCCGATGTCCGGATCACCGATACCGATGACCTGCCGCCGGGCGATTATCAGATCCGCATTCAGGGCGTCGTCCGGGGGCGCGGCACGCTGCATGCATCAGAGGTGCTGGCGCTGGGTCCCGAATCCATCCTCTCGGAACTGCGCGGCATCTTGGTCCGCGAACCGGTCTATGCCAGCCCGGCGCGCTGGATCCATCCGGCCGAGCAGGAGGATGCGGCCACGCTTGGCGCCACGATCGTCACGCCGATGGAGGTGCTGTCCACCCATCTGATGGAGGTGGTGAAGGCGAACCTGCCGGCGCTTTTGACCCTGGGTGCCATGCAGCGCCAGATCGAGGAATTGAAGACCCTATCGGACAGCGGGCGGGCCGAACGCTATCGCAAGTATTTCGACAGCATGATTCCAGACAAGGTGACCCCCGAAACCCTGCTGGCGATCCTGCGCGCACTGCTGGAGGAGCGGATCTCGATCCGCAACCTGCCGCTGATCGTCGATGCGATCTGCGAATTCCGCGCGGTCGAGCAGCCCGAAACGATCTATGAACTGGTCAGGAAGCGCCTGCGCGGCCAGATCACGCAGCAATACGCCGACGAGGCCGGCCGCATCGCCGCCCTGCAATTGCACCCCGCCTGGGAGGCCGAGTTCGTCCGCGCCGATGCTGAAACCGGCCGCGCCGGGGGTGGGGCGATGACGCCTGCGATGTCGAAGCGGTTGCTGGACGCGGTCAAAAAGGCGCTGTCCCTGGCCGAGCCGGTGGCCCGCACAGTCGTCGTGGCGCCGGATCATCGACGCCGCATGATCCGCGCGGTCCTCGGCGCCAACGGCGTGGCACTTCCGGTCTTGGGGCTTGAGGAGGTCGATCCCTCGGCCGAGCTGCGGCTTCTGGGGACCATCGAGGCCGCATGATGTGGGACCAGCTTCAGGCGGTCTTTCCGGGACTGGATTGGTCGCTGGTGCTTGTCTATGTGCGGATCCAGGCCTGCGTCCTGATCCTGCCGGGGCTGGGAGAGCGGGTCCTGAACGGCCGCGTCAAGGTCGCGATCGCCTTGGCCGTCACGCCACTTCTGGCAGGCGCGGTACCGCCCCAAGCGGTGCCGGCGCAGCCTGGGGGCGTTCTGGCCCAGGTCGGACTTCAGGCGCTGCTGGGCTTTGCGACCGGCACCTTTCTGCGACTGCTGGCGATCGCCATCGACATCGCGACCACGGCCATCGCGGCGACGGCCTCGCTGTCGCAGATCATGGGCGTCCAGAACGAGATGGCCCCCCATCCGATCGGCAACCTGCTGCACCTTGGCGGCATCGCCGTGCTGATGGCTTTGGGGCTGCCGATCATGCTGGTCCAGTTGATGGCCGACAGTCTGAACTTGTGGCCACCGGGCGATCTGCCGGCGGTCGAAGGCCTGACGATGGCCATCGTTCGCGTCATCTCGGACAGCTTCTGGCTGGCGATGATGCTGGCCGCGCCCTTCACCCTTGGCGGCTTCCTGTTCCAGGCCCTGTCCGGCGTCGTGAACCGGGTGATGCCGGCGCTGCCGGTCATCTTTATCGGCGCGCCGGCGTCGATCCTGCTGGCACTTGCCGCACTGGCCGTCCTGGCGCCCCTGCTGGTCGGCATCTGGGCCGATGCGGTCCTTGATTTCATGCTGCCGCAGATCCCCTGAGGTGCATGGATGAGCGAGGATAGCGACGACAAGCAATTCGAGGCCTCAGAGCAGAAGCTTCAGCGTGCGAGAGAGAAGGGTGACATCCCCCGCTCGACCGAACTGAACGCGGCGATGATGTATCTGGGCGCGTTTCTGGCCTTCACGGTCGCCGCCGGGGTCGCGGTCCGGCAGTGGATCTCGATGGCGACACGCGCCTTGGGTGCCGAAGGGTGGGATCCCGACGGCACGGCGGGCTTGGCACAGGCGCTGTGGGTGCATGCGGCCGGGGCGACGGTGGGTCTGGCGATGCTGCTGGTGGCGGTCATCCTTTTGGGGCTACTGGCGACGCGCGGGCTGATCTTTTCGCCACAGAAGCTTGCGCCGGACATCAACCGCATCAACCCGATCAAGAACGCCGGACAGAAATTCGGGTCGAACGGCATGGTGACGTTCGCGATCTCGCTGGGAAAGACCGCGCTGGTCTGCGCTGGCGGGTGGTTTTTGTTCCGCGCGCTGCTGGACCGGATCGTGGCGTCCTCGATGGCCGAGGGGCAGTGGGTCGCGGCACTGGGCACGATCATGGGCCAGGTCCTGATGCTGGGCTTGGTCGTGTCCGTGGTCTTCACCATTCCCGACATCCTGTGGAAATGGTTCGACCACCGCCGCAAGAACCGGATGAGCCGGAAGGAGATGCAGGACGAATACAAGGACTCGGAAGGCGATCCGCACCTAAAGGCAGCGCGACGGCAGCGCGCCGTGGACATTGCCATGAAGCAGATGCTGGCGGACGTGGCGGGGGCCGATGTCGTCATCGTGAACCCGACCCACTATGCCGTCGCGCTTCAGTGGAAGCGCGGGTCGGGGCGCGCGCCCGTCTGTGTCGCCAAGGGCACGGATGAAGTGGCCGCGCGCATCCGCGCCAAGGCAACCGAGGCGGGCGTGCCGATCTGGTCCGATCCGCCCTGCGCGCGGGCCATCCACGCCCAGGTCAAGATCGGCGAGGAGATCCGGAGGGATCATTTCGCGGCAGTCGCAGCCGCGATCCGCTTTGCCGAGAAGATGCGGCAGAAGGCGAGGGCGGGATGGTAGACAAGCTGGCGCAGCTGGCCCAACTGGAACGGATCGCAAGGCTGCGTGCTGAACGTCAGCTGAAGCACTTCGCGGCCTTCAACGCCCATATGACCGCCGCAAGGCAGCGGGTCGACGCGCTGCAGGTGTCGCTGGCGCAAAGCTATGACAGCACGGCGCCACTGACCCTGCCCGAGGCGCGGATCGCCAACGCCCAGGCTGGCCGGGCTGCGCGCGAGCTGCGCCACGCCGACCACGAGGTTCAGCGCTTGGAACCTCGTTTCGAAGCCGCCCGCCAGGTCGCGGCCCGAGAGTTCGGGCGCGCCGAGGTGCTGCTTGGCTTGGGCGACGCCGAAAGGCAGCGCCGCCGGAAAGAGCGGTACTGACCCTCGGGGCAGTTGGACAGGCCCTGGCCGTGATGCTAGTCACCCTTAACCATGCGAGGGGGGAGCCATGCTGCACGACACACCGGGGGCCGAGATGGTACAGAGCCGCAAGATCTGGACGGCGGCCGAAGCGCGGGGGGTGTTCGACCAGCCGCTGATGGACCTTCTGTTCCAGGCCCAGACCATCCACCGGCAGCATTTCGACCCGAACCGTGTCCAGCTGAGCCGCCTTCTGTCGATCAAGACCGGCGGCTGTCCCGAGGATTGCAGCTATTGCAGCCAGTCGGCGCGCCATGATTCGGGCCTTTCGGCGTCGAAGCTGATGGAGGTCCAGCGCGTTCTGGCCGAAGCCCGCCGCGCCCGCGATGCCGGAGCCACGCGCTATTGCATGGGCGCCGCCTGGCGCAGCCCCAAGCCGCGCGACATGCCGCAGATCGTCGCCATGATCGAAGGGGTCAAGGCCCTGGGCATGGAGACCTGCATGACCCTCGGCATGTTGGACGCCAACCAGTCGCGCCAGCTGGCCGAGGCGGGGCTGGACTACTACAACCACAACATCGACACGTCCGAGGCGCATTACGCCAAGGTCATCACGACCCGCAGCTTCGCCGACCGCATCGACACGCTGGAGAACGTGCGCCAGGCCGGCATAAAGGTCTGCTCCGGCGGGATCCTGGGCCTGGGCGAGGGTGCGCAGGACCGCGTGGACATGCTGGTAACGCTGGCGAACCTGCCCTCGCCGCCGGACAGCGTGCCGATCAACATGCTGATCCCCGTCGCCGGCACGCCGCTGGAGGATGCGGCGCCGGTCGACCCCATCGACTTCGTCCGCACGATCGCGACCGCCCGGATCATGATGCCGCAGAGCCATGTCCGACTGTCGGCGGGCCGCACCGCCATGTCGGACGAGATGCAGGCCATGTGCTTCTTTGCGGGTGCGAACTCGATCTTCGTAGGCGATACGTTGCTGACCAAGGACAACCCCGAGGAAGAGAGCGACATGCGCCTCTTCTCGAAGCTGGGCCTGCAGCCGATGGTCGCGCACGAGCATCACCCGAAGGCTGACGAGGCCCGGCGCGCCGCCTTACTGGCCGCCGATCCGGCCATTCCGGTCCTGCGCTGACGCAGGCGACGGGCATGGACCGTCTGGCTGTCTATCGCCGCGACCTGGACGGGCTGCAGGCGGCTGCGCGGCTGCGCAGCCTGGCCCCTCGCGCCGGCATCGACTTCGCTTCGAACGATTATCTAGGGCTGGCGCAGTCCGAGCGGCTGCGGCGGGCGGTGGCGTCGGCGCTGCAGGAGGGCTTGCCCGTCGGGGCGGCAGGGTCGCGCCTGCTGCGCGGCAACACCGATGTTCAGGCGGACTTCGAGGCCGCCGCCGCGCGGTTCTTCGGGGCCGAGGCGGCGCTGGGCTTCGGCGGCGGCTATGTCGCCAACTTTGCAGTGATCACGACCCTGCCGCAGCGGGGCGACCTGCTGCTGATGGACGCGCTGTCCCACGCCAGCACGCATGAGGGCGCACGCGCTGGCCGTGCGCAGGTCGCCACCTTCCGCCACGGCGATGTCGCTCATGCACGGGACGTGATCAGGGACTGGCGGCGCGGGGGCGGAACGGGGTCGGTCTGGATCGCGGTTGAAAGCCTCTACAGCATGGACGGTGACGTCGCGCCGCTGGACGACCTGATGGCGCTGGCCGATGAGGAAGGGTTCCTGCTGGTCGACGAGGCGCACGCCACGGGCGTCTTCGGCCTTGGTGGCCGGGGGCTGGCGCATCATCTTGAAGGCCGCGACAACGTCCTGACGCTGCACACGCTGGGGAAGGCGCTAGGCGGGTCGGGGGCGCTGGTCTGCGGGGCGCGTTGCCTAGTCGACTTCCTGATCAATCGATGCCGGCCTTTCATCTTCGCCACCGCGCCGTCGCCTCTGATGGCCGTGGCGGGGCGCGAGGCGCTGGCGATCCTGCAGGACGAACCATGGCGGCGCGAGGAACTGGCCGGCCACATCGCCACCTTCGGGTCCGAGATGGCCCGCCGCCTGCCGCAGGTGCCGCTGAGCGGCAGCCAGATCGTCCCCCTGATCGTCGGGCCGAATGCCGAAACCATGGAGCTGGCCGCCGCCGTGCAGGCGCGGGGCTTCGACGTCCGTGGCATCCGTCCGCCCACGGTCCCCGAGGGCACGTCGCGGCTGCGGGTGTCGCTGACGCTGAATGCCAGCCGCGCCGACGTGGTCCGGCTGGCCGAGGTGCTGGAGGAGCTATGGCCAGATATGTGATCACAGGCACCGGCACGGATGTCGGCAAGACGATCTTCGCCGCCGGCCTCTGCGCGATGATCGGCGCCGATTACTGGAAGCCCATCCAGTCGGGCCTTGCCGGGAACATTCCGAACGACAGCGACCTGCGGTCCGGTCCTGACCCGCAGCCCGGCACTGACCGTGCCGAGGTCGCGCGTCTGTCGGGCGCCCGAACTCACCCCGAGGCCATGCTGCTACGCCAGCCCCTGTCGCCGCACCGGGCGGCCGAACTGGACGGCGTCATGCCGGACCCGGATGCGCTGACCCCACCAACTGCCGCCCGGCTGGTGATCGAGGGTGCGGGAGGGGCGCTGGTCCCCGTCACGCGCCAGATCCTCTTTGCCGATCTGTTCGCGCGCTGGCAGCTGCCGGTCGTGCTGGTGGCGCAGACCGGCCTGGGGACCATCAGCCACAGCCTGACGGCGTTGGAAAGCCTGCGGGCGCGCGGCGTGACCGTCCATGGCGTCGCCTTTACCGGCCCGCCCAACGACGACAACATGGCGACCATCGGCCAGATCGGCCAGGTGCGCGTTCTGGGGCGGCTGCCGCTTCTGCCTCGACTGGACCGCAACAGCCTGGCGCAGGCGATGGCCGCGAACTTCCGGCCCGAGGACTTCGCATGACCCGCCAAAGCCCCGTCTGGCACCCGTTCTTCCAGCACGCGACCGAGCCTGCGCCCCCCCGCGCGATCAGCAGCGAAGGCGCCTTCATTCACACGGATCGGGGTCCGCTTCTGGACGCGATCAGCAGCTGGTGGGTGGTGACCCACGGCCACAACCAGCCGCAGATCGTCGAGGCGATCCGCGACACCGCCGGGCGGCTGGACCAGGTGATCTTCGCCAATGTCACCCACGCCCCCGCCGAGGAACTGGCCGAGGCGCTGGTCGAGATGACTCCGAAGGGGCTTGACCACGTCTTCTACAGCGACAGCGGCTCCACGGCAGTCGAAGTGGCGCTGAAGATGGCGTTGGGCTATTGGCGGCACGCGGGCGACGGCCGCCACCGGATCGCGGTCATCGAGGACAGCTATCACGGCGACACCATCGGCACGATGAGCGTGGGCGAGCGGGGCGTCTACAACGCGGCCTATGACCCCTTGATGTTTGCGGTCGACCGTCTGCCTTTCCCGCAGGGTGATGGCGCCGAGACCCTGGCCGCGTTCGAGGCGCTGGCCGCAAGCGGGCGCATGGCCGCATTGATCCTTGAGCCGCTGGTGCTGGGCGCGGGCGGCATGCGGATGTATGACCCTGCGGTCCTAGCAGGCTTGCGGGCCATCTGCGATCGTTACGACGTCCTGCTGATCGCGGACGAGGTGATGACCGGCTGGGGGCGCACGGGGCGGCTCTGGGCCTGTGATCACGCGGGCGTCGCGCCGGATATCCTCTGCACTTCGAAAGGCTTGACCGGGGGGGTGATCCCGTTGGCGGCGACGCTGGCGAGCGGTCGGATCTTCGACGCGCATCGGTCCACGGACCGGCGGCGGACCTTCTATCACTCCAGCAGCTATACCGCGAACCCCATTGCCTGCGCGGCGGCGCTGGCGCAGGTGCGGCTGTGGCGGGACAGCCCGATGCAGGCGCGGCTGGACGACCTTGCCGCGATGCAGGCGCGCCACCTGTCGGCCCTGTCCGGTGACCCTCGGTTCGAGAATGCCCGGCAGTGCGGCACGATCGCGGCCATCGACCTGAAGGTACCGCAGGGCGGTTACCTGTCCGAGGTTGGTCCGCGCATGCGGGCGCATGTGATGGGGCAGGGCGTGCTGCTGCGGCCGCTTGGCAACACCGTTTATGTCCTGCCGCCCTATTGTGTCACTGCGGGGGATCTGGACACGGCCTGGCGGGCCGTCGCCTCATTCGAGGTCTAGATCCACCCAGACCAGCCTGCGATGAGAGGCGGTCGCGACGGCCTCGGCCAGGGGATCGTCCGGCGCCGGCCAGACCACGCCTGAACCGACCACCCGCATCCCCTGCGCCGGCAGCACATAGTCCAGCCGCAGGTTGCCGGGCGGGCGGTCGTATTCCGCCGTGTCCAGTGCGGGATCGCCACGGTGACCGGCATTGGGTCCGGTTTGGGGCGGCTGCCAGTCGCCGCGCGGGGCGGGGTCCTGCGTCACCTGCAGCATCGCCTCCAGCGCCGACGCATCGCCGTCTCCATCTGTGGGGTCCAGGTTCAGGTTGCCGATGACGATGAAGGGGGCCTGGGGCAGGCGCCCCAGCCAGAAGGCAGCCTCGTCATGGTTGCGGGCGACGTTGCGATCCTCGAAGGCCGGGGGCGTGGCCGAGAATGCCAGCAGGTGCAGCGGCCCGTCCGGACCCTGCAGCGCAATGTCCCAATGCGCCGAACTGGACAGGCGCTGGACGTCCGCGTGGTCGGATGACGGCATGCGGTTGCCCGGCATGTCGCGCCAAAGCCCCGCGCTGTGGTCGGTCACGCCTTTGATCGGCAGGTGCGACAGCAGCGCCATGCCCTGCTGGCCGGTGAACTCGCCATAGCCCTGCGCGTCGCGCGGCTGGCCGGCGCGCCCATCGCCGTCCAGGTCCAGTCCGGTCTGCAGCCCCCGGTTCGGCGGACCGGCGAACCGGTATGGCATCGGATGGCCCTGACGTTCCAGCAGTGCAGCAAAAGCTTCCAGCGCGCGGCCGTCGAGATCCCAGTCGAACCCCGTCAGCAAGACCACATCCGGCGCGTTGGCGACGATCACCTGCGCGGCGGCCAAGACCTGCGGATCTTCCCGCCCTATGTCGCGCAGAAGAAGTCCCGGCCCGTCGCGCGACAGACCGGGATCCCAAGTGGCGACCCGGACCGTCTCGGCTCTGGCGGGGCAAGCCAAACCCGCCAGAAGCGCAAGCGCCCTCAGATCCAAGGACGGGCCTGGGCCATCTGCGATTCGTAGGCGTCGATCGAGGGCGCTTTCTTCATCGTCAGGCCGATGTCATCCAGCCCGTTCATCAGGCAGTGCTTCCGGAACGGATCGATATCGAAGGCGAAGCTGGTGCCGTCGGACGCGGTGACGGTCTGGCTTTCCAGGTCGACGGTGATGCGGGCATTCGCGCCGCGGTTCGCATCCTCCATCAGCGCGTCGACGGCGTCCTGCGGCAGGACGACCGGCAGGATGCCGTTCTTGAAGCAGTTGTTGAAGAAGATGTCCGCGAAGCTGGTCGAGATGACGCAGCGGATACCGAAGTCCAGCAGCGCCCATGGCGCGTGTTCGCGCGACGACCCGCAGCCGAAATTGTCGCCGGCGATCAGGATCTGCGCGTCGCGATAGGCGGGCTGGTTCAGGACGAAATCCGGGTTCTCGTTCCCGTCGCGGTCATAACGCAGTTCGTCGAACAGGTTGACGCCGAGGCCGGATCGCTTGATCGTCTTCAGGAACTGCTTGGGGATGATCATGTCGGTGTCGATGTTGACAAGCGGCATGGGCGCCGCGATGCCGGTCAGAGTGGTGAACTTGTCCATGGGTCCTTCATGCCTTCATGTCTGGCGGGCCGCGTGCGGCAGGCTGGTGGAGAGTGTTTGGTGACGATTATCGAACTGAGGGGCTGCATCGCTGGGCAGTGGACGCCGCAGATCGGCGACCCGGACATGACCGGCTGGCTGACCGTGCTGTCCTATGGGGCGACGGCGTGTCTGGCCCTGACCGTCTGGTGCGGGCTTAAGGGTCGGCGCGGGCGCGCGTTCTGGGGCGTGCTGGTGGTGCTTCTGGCGTTCCTGGCGGTCAACAAGCAACTGGATCTGCAGACCGCAATGACGGCAGCCGGCAAGTGCCTGGCGCGGGCGCAGGGTTGGTACGACAACCGCCGCGTGGTGCAGGCCGTCTTCATCGCGGCGCTGCTGGCGACGGTCTGCGTGTCGCTGAGCGCGGCGATCCGGGCGCTGCGTGGCCGTCTGTCGCACAACCTGCTGGCGGTCGTCGGACTGGCGGTCCTTCTGGCCTTCGTCATGGTTCGCGCCGTCAGCTTTCACCACTTCGACATCCTGATCGGCGGCACCAGCCTCGGCGTCTCGAACAACTTCCTGTTCGAGAACGCGGGCCTGCTGCTGATCGCCGTAAACGCGGTGCTGCTGTTGCGCCGCCCGGCGGCGCGGCTGGCCTGACGGGCCCGCCGCGACAGGGCGCGGCCGCCGCATCACGCGGGCTCGGCGGCGAATTCGCGGATGTCGACCAGGTGGCCTGCCACACCCGCCGCCGCCGCCATGGCGGGCGACATCAGGTGCGTGCGGCCCTTGTAGCCCTGGCGCCCCTCGAAGTTGCGATTCGACGTCGCGGCGCAGCGCTCGCCCGGCTTCAGCTGGTCGGGGTTCATGCCAAGACACATCGAGCAGCCCGCCAGCCGCCATTCGAAGCCGGCCTCGGTGAAGATGGCGTCCAGCCCCTCTTCCTCGGCCTGGGCGCGGACTAGGCCCGATCCCGGCACGACCATGCCGCGCACACCGGGCGCCAACCTGCGGCCCCGCAGCACGTCTGCGGCAGCGCGCAGATCCTCGATCCGGCCGTTGGTGCAGGACCCGATGAAGACCGCGTCGATGGCGATGTCGGTCAGGGCCGTGCCGGCGGTCAGGCCCATGTAGTCAAGGCTGCGGCGCGCGGCTTCGACCTTGCCGCCCCTGAAATCCTCGGGGCGGGGGACGGTCGCGGTGATCGGCAGCGCATCCTCTGGCGAGGTGCCCCAGGTCACCGTGGGCGCGATGTCTTCGGCCCGGATGGTCACCACCTTGTCGAAATGGGCGCCGTCATCGCTGAACAGCGTCCTCCACCAGGCGACCGCAGCCTCCCACTGGGCGCCCTTCGGCGCGTGGGGGCGGCCCTGGACATAGGCGAAGGTTGTCTCGTCCGGCGCGATCAGGCCGGCGCGTGCACCGCCCTCGATCGCCATGTTGCAGATCGTCATGCGGCCCTCCATCGACAGGTTGCGGATGGCTTCGCCGCAATATTCGATGACGTGGCCCGTGCCGCCGGCGGTACCCGTTTCGGCGATGATGCGCAGGACGATGTCCTTGGCGGTGACGCCGGGGGCCAGGCGGCCGGTGATCTCGACCTTCATGTTCTTCGATTTGGACTGGATCAGCGTCTGCGTGGCCAGGACATGCTCGACCTCTGACGTGCCGATGCCGTGGGCCAGCGCCCCGAAGGCGCCGTGGGTCGCGGTGTGGCTGTCACCACAGACGACGGTCATGCCGGGCAGGGTCCAGCCCTGTTCGGGGCCGACGATATGCACGATCCCTTGGCGGATGTCGTTGACCGGATAGTAGTTCACGCCGAATTCACGGGCGTTGCGGTCCAGCGCGTCGACCTGGACGCGGCTCTCCTCGTTGTCGATGCCCGTCTGACGGTCCAGCGTGGTCGGCACGTTGTGGTCGGGCACGGCGATGGTACGCTCGGGTGCGCGGACCTTGCGGCCGGTCATCCGCAGCCCCTCGAAGGCCTGGGGGCTTGTCACCTCGTGGACCAGGTGCCGATCAATGTACAGAAGGCAGGTCCCGTCGTCCTGGCGGTCGACGACATGGGCGTCCCAGATCTTGTCGTAAAGCGTACGCGGCGCGGCGGCAGCGGGAATGGTCATGGCTGAGGTCTTTCGGCTGTGATGCAGATGTGCGGGACGGGTCCGGGCATTCGGGAATGCCCCGGCCCATCACCCCCGCGCGGTCACGCAGAGCGTTTCGCCATAGAAGCGCTGCGGCAGGCGCGCGCGGTCATGGATGTCGAAATAACGCATCATTGCGGCAGATTAGGCCAGCGCGGGCGCTGTGGCAAGGCCGGCATTCGGTCGGACGGCCGCCAATCTGGCCTGCGGACATTGAGGTGAGACGAAAAGATGCTATGTTGGACCTGTCCCCTGCGCCGGGGGCTTATCGGCGCGCCGACCGGAGGATACAACCCTGTCACAAGACGTCCCGTCGGCCCAAGGGCCGGCCACGACCACCGCGAGAGAGGCGCTGACCAGCGACCAGTTGCTCTCGCTCGTCCTGACTTCGCTGGATGACGACAAGGCCGAGGAGGTCGTTTCGATCGACCTGCGCGGCCGCACGGCCATGGCCGATCACATGGTGATCGCCTCGGGTCGCAGCTCGCGCCAGGTGGGCGCCATCGCCGAAAAGCTGGCCGAACGCGTCAAGCAGGCCACCGGCCGCACCCCTCGGATCGAGGGCAAGGACGCCGGCGACTGGGTGCTGATCGATACCGATGACGTGATCGTCCACGTCTTCCGCCCCGAAGTGCGCGAGTTCTATCAGCTGGAGAAGATGTGGATGCCCGCCGACGCGCTGAGCCGCGTGCGCGAAGGCACCCGTCCACAGCCCTAAGGTCGTGCGCATCGACATCGCCGCCGTGGGGCGGCTGAAGAAGGGGCCCGAGGCCGCGCTCGTCTCGGACTATCTCGACCGTTTCGCCAGGACCGGCCGCAGCCTTGGGCTGCCAGCCGTCCTGGTGACCGAGGTCGAGGACCGCCGCGCCGGCACAATGGCCGCCGAGGCCGAGCTTCTCTCTCGCGCCATCCCCGCCGGGGCTGCGGTCGTCATGATGGACGAACGCGGCGACCAGCCGACCTCGCCCGAATTCGCGGCGCGGCTGGCGGACTGGCGCGACCAGGCGCGCGACGTCTGCTTCGTCATCGGCGGCGCCGACGGGCTGGACCCGGCCTTGCGGTCCCGCGCGGACTGGCAGATCAGCCTCGGCCGAATGGTCTGGCCGCATCTTCTGGTTCGCGTCATGCTGGCCGAACAGCTCTACCGCGCCGCCACGATCCTCTCCGGCTCGCCCTATCACCGGGCCTGACCGGATGCCGGCCGCCGCCCTGGGCCTGCTTTGGTCGGGAAATATCCCGAGGGGTCCGTGGCTGGTTCCCGGCTCGGTTGCCGCCGCCCCTCCGCTTGCGTAGAAGGGGGAAAACCGCGAGGCGCCGATGACCAAACCCGTGATCCTGTGCATCCTTGATGGCTGGGGCGTCTCAGACCGCCCCGAGCAGAGCGCGCCCGACCAGGCCCGGACGCCAAACTTCGACCGGCTGATGCGCGACTACCCGCATGCGACCCTGCTGACCTACGGCCCCGATGTCGGTCTGCCGCGCGGCCAGATGGGCAATTCCGAAGTCGGCCATACCAATATCGGCGCGGGCCGCGTGGTGGCGATGGATCTGGGCCAGATCGACCTGGCGATCGAGGATGGCAGCTTCGACCGGAACCCCGCGCTTCTGGACGTTATCGAACGGCTGAAGGACAGCGGCGGGACGGCGCACCTGATGGGGGTCATCTCGGACGGTGGCGTGCACGGCCATATCGACCACGTCCTGGCCGCGGCCAGGGTGGTGGCAGGCGCGGGCGTGCCCGTGGTGATCCACGCCGTCACCGACGGCCGCGACGTGGCCCCCGATTCCGCCCCCGGCTTCGTGGCCACGTTGCAGCAGGGATTGCCGGACGGCGCGCGTGTTGGGACCGTGATCGGCCGCTATTACGCCATGGACCGGGACAATCGGTGGGACCGCATCCAGCGCGCCTATGACGCCATGGTCAACGGCCGGGGAGAGGATGCGCCCGACGCCGCGGCCGCCGTCGCCAAGGCGCATGGCCGTGGCGAGATGGACGAGTTCATCCAGCCCTTCGTCATCGATGGCTACAACGGCGCGGTCGATGGTGACGGCTTCTTCTGCCTGAACTTCCGCGCCGACCGCGCAAGGGAAATCCTGCTGGCGATCGGCGATCCCGAATTCGACGCCTTCGACCAGGGCGAGCGTCCGGCATGGGCCGGCCTGCTGGGCATGGTCGACTACAGCACGCGGCACGACGATTTCATGACCGCCGCCTATCCCAAGCAGCAGGTCGTCAACACGCTGGGGGCCTGGGTCGCCTCGCACGGGCTGCGGCAATTCCGGCTGGCCGAGACCGAGAAGTATCCGCATGTGACCTTCTTCCTGAACGGCGGGAAGGAAGCCCCCGAACCGGGCGAGGATCGCCACATGCCGCAAAGCCCCAAGGTGGCCACCTATGATCTGGCGCCCGAAATGGCCGCAGAGGAGGTCGCCGACAGCCTGGTCGGGGCCATCGACGCGGCCTATGACCTGATCGTCGTGAACTTCGCCAACCCCGACATGGTCGGCCATACCGGCGACCTGTCGGCCGCAATCCGCGCCTGCGAGGCGGTGGACCGGGGCCTCGGGCGGATGCTCGAGGCGCTGGAGCGTGCCGGCGGTGCGGCGGTGATCTGCGCCGACCACGGCAATTGCGAACAGATGATCGATCCGGTCACCAACGGACCGCACACGGCCCATACGCTGAACCCGGTCCCGGTGATCGTCTTCGGTGGCCCTGCGGGCGCCATGCTAAGCGATGGACGCTTGGCGGACCTCGCGCCGACGGTCCTCGACCTCATGGGGCTTCAGCCGCCGGCGGAAATGACCGGCCACAGCCTGATGTCGCGATGAAGCTCCGCTCTCTTGCCTTGGCGCTGGCCAGCTGGGCCTGCATCGGCGCGGCTGTCGCGCAGCCGCTGACGCCGGCCAACCAGGCCGTCGCCGATGCCGAGGACGCCGCCGCCCTGCTGCGCGCGGCCCTTGGGCAGCTGGCCGATGCCGTCGCCGCCGACGACCAGGTCCTGGCCTTGACCGAGGTGATCCGCGGATACGAACTGGGCCTGGCGGCGCTGCGCGACGGCTTGCGCCAAGCCAGTGCCCGAGAGGCTGAACTGCGCGACCGCTTCGAGGCGCAGCGCGAGCGGCTGGCGCAGGTGCTGGGGGCGATGACGGCGCTGCAGCAAAGCCCTGAATCGACGATGCTGCTGCACCCTGCGGGCGCGCTTGCCAACGCGCGCTCAGCGATGATCCTCTCGGCCGTCACGCCAGGGCTCCGGGCCGAGGCCGAGGCGCTGCAGGCCGACCTCGATGAGATCGCCACCGTCCGAGAGCTTCAGTCGAATGCGGCCGGAATGCTGGGTGCGGGGCTTGCCTCGGTGCAGGAGGCCCGGCGCCTGCTGGTCAGTGCCTCGCAGGACCGCAGCTCGATGCCCGTGCGCTACTCCGAAGACCCCGAGGAGCTGCAGGAACTGCGCGCCGCCGCCGACAGCCTCCAGGCCTTCGCGGACGGCATTGCGCGGATGGAAAAGGACGTCGGCCCGCCGATGGAGGATTTCGAGGGCGCGCAGGGCAGCCTTCACCTGCCGGTGATCGGCACGATCCTGCGGACCTATGACGAACCCGACGCCGCCGGCGTCAGGCGCCCGGGCTGGGTCATCGCCACGCCTCCCGCCGCGCTGGTGCAGACGCCCTGGCCCGCGACGATCCGCTATCGCGGGCCGTTCCTGGATTACGGCAATGTGATGATCGTTGAGCCCGCGCGTGGCTATCTTATGGTATTCGCGGGCCTCGCGCAGGTGTTCGGCGAAGTCGGCGATGTCCTGAAGGCCGGCGATCCGGTGGGCCTGATGGGCGGGACCGAGGCGCCCGCACAGGAATTCGGATCGCAATTCGTCACCGACGCCGTGCGCGGTGGACAGGCAGGTCGCAACGAGACGCTGTACCTGGAATTGCGTCGCGGCAACGAAACGCTGGACCCGGCGGACTGGTTCGTGCTGAATCCCGTCACCGAGCCGCAACAGGACTGAGGCAGGAAAGGCCGTCATGAGACAATATCTGATCGCAGGCTTGGGGGGCGTTCTGGCCGGTGCGGTGGTCACCACGCAGCTCGCCGGCCCTTTGCTGGCACAGGAGACCGAGGGCAATGCGTCGGTCTATCAGCAGCTTGAACTGTTCGGTAACGTGTTCGAACGCATTCGCAGCGACTATGTCGAGGCGCCCGAGGACAAGGCCCTGATCGAGGCCGCGATCAACGGCATGCTGACCTCGCTGGACCCGCATTCCAGCTTCCTCTCCTCGGACGCCTACGAGGACATGCAGACCCAGACCCGTGGCAGCTTCGGCGGCCTGGGCATCGAGGTCAGCCAGGAAGAGGGGATGGTGAAGGTCGTGTCGCCCATCGACGAGACGCCTGCGGCCGAGGCCGGGGTGCAGTCGGGCGACTTCATCACCCATGTGAACGGCGAATCGCTGCTGGGCCTGACCCTGGACGAGGCGGTCGAGATGATGCGCGGGCCGGTGGGGTCCGAGATCACCATCACCATTCTGCGCGAGGGCGAGACCGAGCCCTTCGACCTGACGATGGCGCGCGACACGATCAAGCTGACCGTCGTCCGCAGCCGCGTCGAGGGCCATGCCGTCGTCCTGCGCGTGTCGACCTTCAACGACGAGACCTATGACACGCTGAAGGCCGAACTGGACGAGGCGGTCGAGGAGGCCGGCGGCATCGACAAGGTGACGGGCTTCGTGCTGGACCTGCGCAACAACCCAGGCGGCCTTCTGAACCAGGCGATCAGCGTCAGCGACGCCTTCCTCGACGCCGGAGAGATCGTCAGCACCCGCGGCCGCCAGCCCGAGGAGAGCGAGCGCTGGAACGCCGAGCCGGGCGATCTTGCGCAGGGCAAGCCGATGGTCGTGCTGATCAACGGCGGTTCGGCCAGTGCCTCCGAGATCGTGACTGGGGCGCTGCAGGACCACCGCCGCGCCATCGTCGTGGGCGAGAAGTCTTTCGGCAAGGGCTCGGTTCAGACGGTGATGCCGGTGACCTCGGACAGCGCGATCCGCCTGACCACGGCGCGTTATTACACGCCATCGGGCCGGTCGATCCAGGCGCTTGGCATCCAGCCCGACATCCTGGTCGCGCAGCCCGCCCCGGCGCCTGAGGCCGAGGAGGAGGAATCCCGCACCGAGAGCAGCTTCAGCCGGTCTGAGGCCGATCTGCGCGGCGCGCTTGGCAACGACGTCAGCGACGAGATGCGCGAGCAGATGGAGACCGAGGCCGCCGAGGTCGAGGCGACCGCTGCTCTGCGCGAGGAAGATTACCAGCTGGCCTATGCGGTCGACATCCTCAAGGGCCTGGCCGCAGTGGCCTTCCAGGCCGACCAGGTGCCGGCGGCGGAAACCCCTGCCGTGACCGGTGAAGGTGCGGTTGAGGGTGCCAATGCCGGCGACCAGGGCTGACGAGGTGACGGCTCGCACCGGCCCCGGCGGGCTGCCGTACCGGCCCTGCGCGGGCGTTGTGCTGATGAACCGCGATGGCTTGGTCTTCGCCGGCAGCCGCATCGACATGCCCGGCGCGTGGCAGATGCCGCAGGGCGGGATCGACGGCGACGAGACGCCGCGAGAAGCCGCGCTGCGAGAGCTGGTGGAAGAGACCGGCGTCAGTCCCCACCTCGTCGAGGTGGTGGACGAGACGCCGGGCTGGGTCTTCTACGACCTGCCTCCCGAACTGCTGGGACGCATCTGGAACGGCCGCTTCGGCGGCCAGCGCCAGAAGTGGCTGCTGCTGCGTTTCCTCGGCCAGGACAGCGACATCCGCATCCAGACCGAGCATCCCGAGTTCGACCGCTGGCAGTGGATGCAGGCCGACGCGCTTCTGGACAACATCGTTCCCTTCAAGCGACACGTCTATGCCGAGGTCCTGGGCGCCTTCCGCGATCATCTGGCCTGACCCAGAACGACTGTCGCTCATCGGGTTGGCCGGTGGATGATCCCGCAGGCCAGCGGCCGGGGAATGCCGAAGGCGTCCGTGACGCAGCTGTTGCAGGCGCATCCCCTTCCGGTCGCATGAGGATGGCTGTCATCGCTGGTAGGGCACCGCTGCCGCTCGACATCGTGGTTGCAGTCGCAATCCTCGCAGCCGGAGTGTCCCGCCGCTGCTGCATTGATCTATCAGGCATCCGCCCGATTTCCGGTCGATCGGCGACAGGAAGGCGTTGAGCCGGGGGCGGCGCGGCGTCCACAGCGTCTTGGAAGACCGCGGCTGGATCGGGCCCGCACTCGGCACAAGGCCTTGCCCGAGCATGCGGCGGCCAATCCCCATCGACTAAGGACGACTGCAGAGCTAGGCGAGCAATCCACCACATCGCTGTCGCTGCCGTTCGGCATCCGAACCGCGGCAGCATCCTTGGCAGCAAAAGGCCCTGTTCCGCATCTGTCAGGCTGCAAATAACAAAGGCGTCGGGATGGGCGGTGCATCTGCCCGCGCTCCAGCAGTGATCGCAGATGCGTCGCGACGCTTGCCGCCACGGCAGTTCGTGCAAGCCCCCACGCCACAGGATGCCCCGCTGTGCCACGACGCCAGTTGGGGCTCATGTCATCGGGCTATGCGGACCGCCGGGATGCGGCCGCCAATCCGGTCGGCAAGCTCGTGAAACGCTTACTTCGATCGGAGGCCGCCGCACCGACAGCGAGTTCGGAACGCCGAACCTTCAAGTGCCGTCGCGCGGCGCCTGTCCCCAGACATCTTCGAAGATCAGGTCGTCCAGCGCTGCGCGGCGGCCCCAGCCGCGGGCCTGCAGCTCGGGTTCCTCGTACAGCTCGGTGACATGGCCGAGGCAGAGATAGGCAACGGGCACGACGTGGTCGGGCAGGTCCAAGGCCGTTCGTAGGTCGTTCTGACGGAAGATGCTGACCCAGCCCACGCCGATCCCCTCGGCCCGGGCGGCCAGCCACAGGTTCTGGACCGCGCAGACGGTGGAATAGAGGTCGGTCGCCGGATCATGCGTGCGTCCCAGAACATGCGCCCCGCCCCGGTTGCGGTCGCAGGTGATGCAGAGGTTCACTGGGCTTTCCAGGATCCCCTCGAGCTTGAGCGACGAATAGAGCGCCTTGCGGTCGGGAAAACGCTCGGCCGCCTCGGCGTTCGCCGCGCGGAAGGCGTCGTGCAGCCGCCGCTTCTGCCCCGGGTCGCGGATCAGGACGAAGTTCCAAGGCTGCGACAGCCCGACCGAAGGCGCATCGTGCGCCGCCTGAAGAAGGCGGCGCAGGGTGGCCGGATCGATCGGGTCGGGCCGGAACTGGCCCCGCACGTCGCGGCGCAGGCGGATGGCGCGATAGACGGCGTCACGCTCGGCCTGGGAAAACGGCCCCGCCGGGGCGGGGCCGGCGACGGCGCCCGTCACCCGCGCAGCTGGCCCAGCAGGATCGAGGTCGGATAGCCGTCGGGCGTCGCCCCGATGGAGCGCTGGAACGCCGCCACGGCCTCCATCGTGCCCGACCCGAAGAGCCCGTCGATCTCTCCGTCATAGAAGCCGCGCTGGCGCAGGCGGACCTGGATCTCCTGACGCTCGGACGTGGACAGGGGGCGGTCGTTGCGCGGCCAGGATCCTTGGATGCCGGACCGCCCGGCAATGCGTTCGCCCAGGAAGGCCACGCCGAGCGCATAGTTGTCCGAGTTGTTGTAGCGCAGGATCGACCGGAAGTTGTCGCCGATGAAGAAGGCCGGTCCCCGCGCGCCGGCCGGCATGATGATCGAGCCGCTGCCGCCGGGCATCGCCCCGCCGCCGATGCGGCGCACGCCGAGCGACGACCAGTCGCTGCGCCGCGTGCCCTTGCCGATCAGGCTCATGTTGAAGTTGGCGGGCAGCTGGACCTCGGCGCCCCAGGGCTGGCCAGCCTGCCAGCCGTTCCGCGCCAGATAGGCGGCGGTGGATGCCAGCGCATCGGTCGGATCCTCGGACCAGATGTCGCGGCGGCCGTCGCCGGTGAAGTCGACCGCGTATTCCAGGTAGGATGTCGGCATGAATTGCGTGTGGCCCATCGCGCCGGCCCAGCTGCCCAGCATGTGTTCGGGATCGGTGTCGCCAGCCTGCAGGATGCGCAGGGCGGCGATCAGCTGGTTCTGGAACATCTCTCCGCGGCGACCGTCATAGGCGAGCGTCGTCAGCGACGGGATGATCTGCATCTTGCCGCGGTTGGCGCCGAAGTTCGACTCCATCCCCCAGACGGCCAGCACAATCTCGCGAGGGACGCCATAGCGGCCCTCGATTGCGGACAACGTGCGCGACAGCTGGGCGTTCTTCTGGCGCCCCGTTTCGATCCGGCTGTCGGACACCGCGCTGTCCAGATAGAGCCATACCGGGCGCGAGAATTCGGCCTGCTTGCGGTCCAGCCGGATCACGTCGGGATTGTAGCGCGCCAGCCGCATGGCGTTGTCATAGGTCGCCGCCGACACGCCCGAGGACAGCGCCCGCCCCCGGAACGACTGCACGAAGCGCTGCAGGCCGGCCTCGTCGCCGGGGGACGCGGGCGGGATTGCGGCGGGGGTGACGGGGGCCGCGGCGGGCCCCGACACCGGCATGCGCGACATTGGCGCGCCGCAGGCCGCAAGCGCGCCGATCAGCGCGGTGGACATCAGGATCTTGGGAAAGTTCATGTGGATCGCCTGTCTTGTTCGCTCGATTTTCGTTTTTTGGTTAAGTCTAGCCATTCGCGCACAGCTTGGATAGGGCGCGTCAGTGGCGGGGGTCGTCCTGCGACGCCTCGTCCGCGAAATAGGGTGTCATCTGCGCGATGATGACGGCGTTTTCCTCAAGCGCGCGATCCATCAGCGCACGTTCGTCGTCGTCGATCTCGTGGCCCTCCTCGAGGCGTTCCTCCAGCGTGCCATAGCCGGTGACGTCCAGGGGCGCCATCTCGGCCTGCTTGAGGATGGCGACGGTCTCTCGGACCGCCTCGGCTTCGTCCTGGCCGGGGGCATAGCAGACCAGCCCCGCGCCGGTCGCACCGTCGGGAAGCCCGTCGCCGGATCTGCGGCCCAGTTCGACGACAAGGGTAAAGACCTTCATGCGTTTCTCCGTTGATGTCGCGGCGGGAACAGCATGTCAGCCGTCCTGCCGCAAGCCCTGATCCAGCAGGCGGCGCATCATGGGGCTTTCCGGGCGGGCGAGGGCGTCGATGACGTTGAAGTGGTGCAGGCCCGGATCGACCACACATTCGGTTTCGGCCCCGAGCCCCGCCCAGATATCGGCCAGAAGCCGGGCCTGGCGAATGAATTCCGGACGTTCCATGCCGCCGACCCAGGTGGTGACGGGGATGCCCGGTCGCGGTTCCTGCAGCGCCGGGCTTTCCGCCCAGGCCTCGGGCGTATCCATGCGCAGCGTGTCGTTCATGGCCGTCCGCATCAGCGGCCGCAGGTCGGTCAAGGGAGAGATGGGCACACAGGCCGTGACCCGCGCGGCCACGTCATCAGGCAGCACGTCCGCGCAGACCATCCGCGCGGCCAGCTGACCTCCCGCGGAATGGCCGGTCAGCGCGATCGGCCCCGGAACGCGGGCGGCGGCATCCGCCACGGCGCCCGCCACCTCGGCGGTCATGGCGGCGATCCGGGCCTGTGGGGCAAGCGTATAGGCAGGCATGGCGCAGGCCCAGCCCGCCTGCAGCGCGCCGGCCGCCAGATGCGAAAAGGCGGAGGGGTCGAACCGCATCCAATAGCCACCATGGATGAAGACCATCAGCCCAAGCGGCCGGCCTTCGGGCAGGAACAGGTGCCCGCGCCCTAGGGGCTGTGGCGGATGCACGTCGCGGAACGTCGCGGCATCCTCGGTCCAGCGCCGGACATATCCGTCCGCACCGGGAATATGCGTGCCATTGGCATAGGCGTCGTTCCAGTCGGTGATCTTGTACAGCATCGGGCCCCTCTTCCGGGGCAGGTGACCCGGCTGATTGCATGCCGTCAAGAGGGAGCCGGGTGATGATCGGATCCCGGGACATGCGCCGCCTGCCGCCTGCCACAACGGCGCGGCGCGTCCGCACCCCGCCCGTCGTCCCCACGACGCAGCTTTGGAAGGCTGGAATGGCGTGGGGATCTGCGCGAACCGATCGGCCGGAACATCGAGGCCTTCAGCGAGATCGTTGAAAAGACCCTGCTTAGATGCGATTCTTGCGTCGCATGACCCGTGGCATGGATCGCTGCCCGACAGCTTCAGGACAACGCCCTCATGCAGGCGCTACTGGAATGACCGGTGAGTTCATGCGCTGTCTCTGAACGACCGGGGCGATGTGTCGCGGTCGGTGCCGATCTTAGCCGCTTTCGAAGCGGCGAGCGCCGGGCAGGCGCGAAATCTTGCCGACGGGCCGCCGTGACCTCAGGGAACAGGGGTTTCAAAACAGCGAAAAACGGCAGACAGAAGCGGCATTGATGTCGAGGTCGCCCTCATGTTGAAATTTATTGTCGCGGCAATTTGCGCTGCCTTTGCCCTGCCTGCCGTGGCGCAGCAGGCCGCACCGCCAGATCTGCGCGTGGGCGTGGTGACGGCCGAAACGCAGCCGTTGTCCATCGACATGCAGCTGTCGGGGCAGATCGAGGCCGTCGACACGCTGGAGCTTGGCTTCCGCCAAGGCGGCCGCGTGACACAGGTTCTTGTGGAAGAGGGCGACCAAGTTGGTCCGGGCCAGCCTCTGGCGCGGCTGGATGCCGTCCAGCAGGACCAGGCGCTGAACGTGGCCCAGGCCGGTCTGGCCGCTGCGCAGGCAGGTGTCGAGCAGGCGCGGCAGGCCCGCGACCGTGCGCTG
>JAYZBS010000047.1:0-19641 GCA_036338635.1 Pseudomonadota bacterium
GGCCAAGGCACAGGGGCTGTTCACCGGCCTCGGCGGCAGCGCCGACATCCAGGAGGTGATGGCCCGGTCCATCGGGGCGCATCTGGACGGCGGCGACCGCATTCGGCTGTCGGGGCCGCCGGTGCCTCTCAGTTCGCAGCAGGCGGTGGGGCTGTCGCTCGCGCTTTACGAGCTGGCAACCAACGCGGCGAAATACGGCGCCCTGGCAACCGCCGGTGGTGCCGTGGACCTGACTTGGTCGGTCAACGGTCAAGACTTCGCGCTGGACTGGGTCGAACGGGGTGGCCCGCTGGTCGCCCGGCCGTTGCGCGAAGGCTTCGGATCGCGGCTGGTGAGCCTGATTGTCCCCGCCTATTTCAATGGCGAAGGACATGCCGATTATCGCCCTAGCGGTCTGCACTATACGCTGCGGGGCAACCTGACGCCTTGACCGGCTTCAGGCTGGCGATGATGAAGCCCTGCCGAGCCGGTTTCCTTGCGCTAGGCATTGGCGGGGTTGTTGTCCTGCCGTTGCTTTCGATCATCCAGACCATGCAAGCTTCGCAAAGGCCCGTTGGCGGTGACTGTTGTCGGCCGCCTGCGCGACCGGCCCGTTGTGCCAAGGCTGCAGGACGGTTGACCGCTGTCCCAATTCATTGGAATCTCTGCCGATCGCCGGCGGCGCCCGCCCGCATCCGCTAGCAGTTCGGGACGTTGACGGCGAGGCCGCCGAGGGATGTCTCCTTGTACTTTTCGCTCATGTCGCGGCCGGTCTGGCGCATCGTCTCGATGGCGGCGTCCAGCGGCACGATGTGGCTGCCGTCACCGCGCAGTGCCAGGCTTGCGGCGCTGACCGCCTTGATCGCGCCGAGGCCGTTGCGTTCGATGCACGGCACCTGAACCAGACCGCGCACCGGGTCGCAGGTCATGCCAAGGTGATGTTCCAGCGCAATCTCGGCCGCGTTCTCGATCTGGCGAGGGGTGCCGCCCAGGACGGCGGCCAAGCCGGCGGCAGCCATGGCGCTGGCGCTGCCGACCTCGGCCTGGCAACCGCATTCCGCGCCAGAGATGCTGGCGTTGTGCTTGATCAGCCCTCCGACCGCCGCGGCGGTCAGAAGGAAGTCCGGCAGCAGGCGCTCGGACGCGCCGGGCACATGATCCAGCCAATAGCGGATTACCGCAGGCACCGTGCCTGCCGCGCCGTTGGTGGGGGCGGTGACGACCTGGCCGCCCGCGGCGTTCTCCTCGTTCACGGCCATGGCGTAGATCGACATCCAGTCGTTGATCACATGCGGCGCCGTCAGGTTCATGCCGCGTTCCGCCATCAGCTTTTCGTGAATTGCCTTGGCGCGGCGCCTGACGTTCAGCCCGCCGGGCAGGGTGCCCTCGGACGTCAGGCCGCGGTCCATGCAATCGCGCATCGCCGTCCAGATGCGCGTCAGCCCGGCCTGCAGCTCGGGCTGCGACCGAAAGCATAGCTCGTTGGCCTCCTTCATGCGCGCGATGGAGGTGCCTGACGCCTCGGCCATATCCAGCATCTCGGCGGCCGTTCCGAACGGGAACGGAACCGAGGAGGATGCGTCGCTGCGGCCCTGATCGCCCTTCGCGGCCAATTCGGCATCGGTCATCACGAACCCGCCGCCGATCGAGTAGTAGATCTGGTGGAAGATCACGTCGCCCTGCGCATCCGTGGCCGACAGAGTCATGCCGTTGGCATGGCCGGGCAAGGCGGTGTCATAGTCGAAGCGCAGGTCGCGGTCGGGATCGAAGGCCAGCGGCGCCAGCCGTGGCGGCGTCAGCAGGTGAGTGTCGCGGTTGGCCGCCAGCGCGACCTCGGCGGCGTCCATGTCCATGCTGTCGGGGGTGAAGCCCGCCAGCCCCAGGATCGTTGCCCGGTCGGTCGCGTGCCCCTTGCCGGTGAAGGCCAAGCTGCCGTGCAGGCTGGCGCGCAGGCCGTGCGCCTGGAACGGTTGCCCACGCAAGGCGTCCAGAAAACGCGCCGCGGCCACCATCGGCCCCATGGTGTGTGACGACGACGGCCCCACGCCGATTTTGAACAGATCGAACACCGACAGGAACATGTTTTCCCCCTTGCACCTGGCGTTCCATCCAACCACGTCAGCGATCGGACTGCCATGCTTGGAAACGACCCTTTTGCGGCCCTGATGCGACGTCGGTGGCGCGGAGGAATGTCTGTTCGGCGACTCGGCAACTGATGAATATGTGTGCAACATGCCCTATGGATGGGCAGCCGGGTCGCGCCTGCGAATTGGGCAGCCCGGCGCCCGACTGCCCTTCTTGCGGGCGGCGGGATCGAAGGTGAAGGAACAGGATATGCAACTGCCCGAACCGATCATGCTGGGTGACATGCCCTTGGGACCGCCGGTGTTTCTTGCACCCATGGCGGGAATCACCGACGTACCGTTCCGCCGTGCCGTTGCGCGCTTCGGCGCCGGTCTGATGGTCAGCGAGATGGTCGCCTCGACCGAGATGGTGACGCCGCGCCCCTCGACCAGGGCGGCGGTGCGCGCCAAGGCTCTGACCGAAGGCGCGCTGCCGGTCAGCGTCCAGATCGCCGGCCGCGAGGCGCAGCCCATGGCCGAAACCGCGCGCATCGTCGCTGGCATGGGCGCACGGGTGATCGACATCAACATGGGCTGTCCCGCCAAGAAGGTCACGGGCGGGCTGTCCGGTGCGGCGCTGATGCGCGATCTGGATCACGCGCTGTCGCTGATCGACGCGGTGGTGGGTGCGGTCACGGTGCCGGTCACGCTGAAGATGCGCCTGGGATGGGACGACGACTGCCTGAACGCCGCCGAACTGTCGGCGCGGGCGCGCGATGCCGGTGTGGCGATGCTGACGGTGCATGGCCGGACGCGGGCGCAGTTCTACAAGGGCCGCGCCGACTGGAGCGCGATCCGCGCCGTGGCGAACCTGCCCGGCCGCCCGCCGCTGGTCGTCAATGGCGATGTGACCGATGCGGTCAGCGCCGCCCGGGCGCTTGCGGTCTCGGGGGCCGAGGCGGTGATGGTCGGGCGCGGCGCGCAGGGCAGGCCCTGGGCGCTGGCGCAGATCGCGCATCGGTTGTGGGATCTTCCCGCGCCGGCGGTGCCGCAGGGTGCCGCTCTGGCGGACCTTGTCGAGGAGCATTACGAGGACATGCTGGACTTCTATGGCCTCGACCTGGGCCTGCGCGTGGCGCGCAAGCACCTGGGCTGGTATGCCGAGGCGAACCACGCCCCCCTGCGGGCCGAGATGCTGCGGGCCGAGAGCCCGGCTGCCACCGTTGATCTGATCCGCAGGGCGTTCGCCGACGCACCGGGGGACATGGCCGCATGACCCTGCCGCGCCCCAGGAACTTTCGGCAGGCCGCGCCGGGGCCGGGGTGGGACGCGCTGCCCCTGCCGGCCCTGATCCTGGACCGAGAGGGGCGCGTGGCCGCGATGAACGACGCGGCCGAGATCTGGCTGAACATCTCTCGCACGTCGACCATGGGCAAGGCGCTCGAGGGTGACGAGATGACGGCACGTCTGCGCATCACGCCGGCGCTGTCGCCCCTGATCGCCCGGGTCGTGGCGGGCGCCGAGGCGCTTTACCAGAACGGCGTCAGGTTCGAGATCGGTGACCGGGCGGGCGGCCACCAGGGGCGGCTTGCCGCTGTTCATGCGGGCGCGGACGACGGGTCTGGCGGGGCCGTGAACCTTCTGATCGTGCCGCAGGACGACGCCAGCCTGCTGCAGAGCCGCAGCATCCGCAGCGCCGCCCGCAGCGCCATCGGCATGTCCGAGATGCTGGCCCACGAGATCAAGAACCCGCTGGCCGGCATCCGCGGCGCGGCGCAGTTGATGGCGATGAACGCCACCCCCGAAGATCGCGAGATGGCCGAGATGATCGTCAGCGAATCGCGCCGCATCGTGGCGCTGCTGGAGCAGGTCGAACGGTTCGGCGACACCTCGGCCCCCAAGCTGGCGGCGCTGAATGTCCATGACGTGCTGGAACGCGTGCGCCGGTCGGCCAAGGCGGGTTTTGCGCGCGACGTGCAGATCGTGACCGACTATGACCCCTCGCTGCCACCGGCGCTGGCCGACAACGACCAGATGGTGCAGGTCTGCCTGAACCTGGTCAAGAACGCGGCCGAGGCCTTGGCGGGGAAGGCGGGCGGGATGATCCGCCTGCACACGCACTATGACCATACCCTGCGCTTGCCGCCCGAACCGGGCGATCCAACCGGCCGCCCGCTGCCCCTGCAGATCGAAATCGAGGACAATGGCCCCGGTTTCCCGCCCGCCATTGCCGACCAGGTGTTCGAGCCCTTCGTGTCCGGCCGCGAGAACGGCACCGGGCTGGGCTTGGCGCTGGTCAGCAAGATCATCACCGACCACGGCGCGCTGATCCGCGTGGACAGCCGCCCTGGCCGTACCGTTTTCCGCATTTCCCTGCCCAAGGCATAAGGACCAGAAGCCCATGGACGGAACAGTTCTGATCGCCGACGACGACCGCACCATCCGCACGGTGCTGACGCAGGCGCTGACCCGCGCGGGCTGCCGCGTCCACGCGACCGGCAGCCTGGCGCAGCTGTCCAAATGGGTCGAGGAGGGGCGGGGCGACCTGGTCATCACCGACGTGATGATGCCCGACGGCAACGGCATCGACCGCATTCCCGCCATCCGCGAGGCGCGCCCGGACCTGCCAGTCATCGTGATCTCGGCCCAGAACACCATCGTGACGGCGATCCGTGCGACCGAGGCCGAGGCCTTCGAATACCTGCCCAAGCCCTTCGATCTGCCCGACCTGATGACCAAGGCAGGCCAAGCCTTGTCGCGCCGTCCGCGCAAGTCCGACCCCGCGCCCGAACCGCTGCCTGCGATGCGCGAGGCCGCCGATCCGGCCATGCCGCTGATCGGCCACGCGGCCAGCATGCAGGCGCTGTTCCGCATGGTCGCGCGGGTGCTGAATGCCGACCTGCCCGTGATCATCGCGGGAGAGGCGGGTGTCGGCAAGACGACCATCGCCCGCAGCTTCCATGAGTTGTCGGACAGGCGCGACCGCGGGCTGGCGATCCTGACATCATCGGACGCGGGCGAGGATGCGATCGCACGCGCGGCCGAGCGGGCGCAGGGCGGCACCATCGTGATCGAGAACCCCGCAAGCTTCGATCCGTCCGCGCAGGCCCGACTGATCGGCCTGATCGAGACGATGGAGTCGGGTCCCGACCGCGCGCAGGCGCCGCGCGTCGTCGCCACGACCGGGCCCGACCCGCAGGCCGATGTCGCCAGCGGGCGCTTGCGGTCCGACCTCTATTATCGCCTGGCGGGGGTGACCGTCAGCGTGCCGCCGCTGCGGGCGCGGGTCGACGACATCCTGCCGCTGGCCGCACATCTGCTGGCCCGCGCCGCGGCGCAGGGCCTGCCCGAACGGATGCTGTCGGACGATGCCGCAGCGATCCTGCGCGCACATCCCTTCCCGGGCAACGTGCGGGAGCTTGAGAACATGATGCGCCGCCTGGCCCTGACCGCCAGTGGCCTAACGATCAGCGCAGCCGAGATGCGCGACGCGCTGAACCAGCCGTCGGGCGGCAGTCGCGCGCCGACGCAAGTGTCCGTCAGCCACGACCCGGCACCCAGTGAACCCGCCGGGGTGACGCCGCTGCACACCGGTTCCCGGCTGTCGGATTCGGTCGAGGCGCATCTGCAGCGCTATTTCGACCTGCATGGCGACGCGCTGCCGCCACCGGGCCTCTATGACCGCATCTTGCGCGAGGTCGAGCGTCCGCTGCTGCAGGTGGCGCTGGATGCGACCGGCGGA
Organism: Pseudomonadota bacterium; assembly: GCA_036338635.1. Classification (GTDB taxonomy): domain Bacteria; phylum Pseudomonadota; class Alphaproteobacteria; order Rhodobacterales; family Rhodobacteraceae; genus Paracoccus. Next base: position 5,785 of record JAYZBS010000047.1, read on the forward strand.
AACCAGCTGCGCTGCGCCGATCTGCTGGGCATCAATCGCAACACGCTGCGCAAGAAACTGACCGAACTGAATATCGAGGTGACACGCCGCCGCAAACTGATGTAAAACCGCCACAGGCGCGGCGCCGCCGACACGTCGGGCGCCGCTGAAAAGCCGCGACAGACGGCGAGTGGGGGATATGGCAGGCCTCGAGGCAGGGCTCAGCTGGGACAGGCTGGCACGCATCCGACTGCCCCGCGAATGGCGCGGGGCGCTGACATGGGGAATGGCGCTGGCGGGCCTGGCGCTGGCCGCAGCCACGCTGGCGATCATGGGTCCGTTCGGGCGCGGCCTTCAGGGGCAGGCGCTGCGGCTGGTGCTGCTGGCCGACCTCACCTATCTGGTTCTGATCATCGCCTTCATCGTCGCCCGCATGGCGCGTCTGATCACCGACCGGCGGCGGGCGGGTCCGGCATCGCGGCTGCATGGCCGGCTGGTGGCGATCTTCGGTGGCCTGGCACTGATCCCGACAGTGCTGGTCGCGCTGTTCGCAGGTTTCCTGGTCAATATCGGTCTGGAAGGCTGGTTCTCGGACCGGGTGCAGCAGGTGGTCACCACGTCGCAGGCGGCGGCCGAGGCCTATCAGGCGGAACACCGCAGCGATCTCAGCGAGGACGCGCGCGCCCTGGCCAGCGTGCTGACCCAGGCTGGCCGCGCCAATCCGCTGATCGAGGATGCCCAGATGCGCCAACTTCTGGCGCAGGGGCAGGCGCTGATCCAGCGCGGTCTGCGAGAGGCGTATATCATCAACGGCGCCGGAGAGATCCGCGCGCGTGGCGAGCGCAGCTATCTGTTCTGGTACGAAGCGCCCAGCAGCGACCAGCTGGACCGCGCCCAGTCCGAGGGGCTGGTCCTGATCGAGGACTGGGACAACGACGAATTCCGCGCCTTGGTGGCGCTGCCGCCGCTGGCCGACCGGTATCTTTACGTGACGCGCGACGTTGACGGCAGCCTTCTTGGTCTGGTCGACGACACCCGAGCGACGGCTGGCAGCTATCGCGAGCTGGAATCAATGCGCAGTCAGGTCCTGCTGGAGTTCTCACTGGTCTATCTGGGTTTCGCGCTGCTGCTGGTGTCGGCGGCGATCTGGCTGGCCTTGTGGTTCGCCGGCCGGCTGTCGCGCCCCATTGGCATCCTGGCGCAGGCCAGCGAGCAGGTCGGGCGCGGCAATTTGGATCTGCAGATCCCCGAGCCGAACACCGGGGACGAAATCCAGACCTTGGGCCAAGCTTTCAACCGCATGACCCGGCAGCTGAAGGCGCAGCGGGACGAACTGATCGATAGCCATCGCGCCGGCGACGACCAGCGGCGGTTGTTCGACAACGTCCTGACCTCGGTAACATCCGGCGTGATCGGGCTGGACGCCGCCGGAGAGATCGACTTCGTCAACCGCTCGGCCAGCCGGCTTTTGGGGCTTGACGCGAAGCGCGACATCGACGCGCTGCTGTCCGAGGCCGTTCCTGAATTCTCGGCCCTGTTCGAGCGGCTGTCGGCTTCGGTCGCCGAGACCGTTCAGGACGAGGTTCGCGTCATGCGCGAGGGGCGGGTCGAAAGCCTGCTGGTCCGAATGGCGGTGCGCCGCAACGCAGACGGTGTGCTGGAGGGTTATGTCGTGGCCTTCGACGACGTGACCGAGCTTGTTTCGGCGCAGCGCATGGCCGCCTGGGGCGATGTCGCCCGCCGCGTCGCGCACGAGATCAAGAACCCGCTGACACCCATCCAGCTGTCGGCCGAGCGCCTGCGCCGCAAGTTCGGCCCGCTGGCGCCCGAAAGCGAACGCGCCGCTTTGGATCAGTACACCGAGGTCATCATCCGCCAGACCAACGACCTGCGCCGGATCGTCGACGAATTCAGCCGCTTCGCCCGGATGCCCGAACCCGACCGTGCCGAAACCGACATCGCGGCCCTGCTGCGCGAGGTCGCATTGCTGCAGCAGGACGCCCTGCATGGCGCCTTGAAGGCAGACCTGCCCGACCAGCCGGTGATCGTCGATTGCGACGCAGGCATGATGCGTCAGGCGCTGACCAACCTTCTTAAGAACGCGGGCGAGGCCGTCGAGGAACGCCGTGCCGACGCCCCCGTGGGCTGGTTGCCGATGATCCGGATCGAAATGGAGACTCATCCCGAAGCGGTCTGCATCCGGATCATCGACAACGGGCCGGGCCTGCCTGCCGACCGCTCGCGTCTGTTCGAACCCTATGTAACGCTGAAAAGCCAGGGCACCGGCCTGGGCCTGCCCATCGTCAAGAAGATCGTCGAGGAACATGGCGGCAGCCTTGTCCTGACCGATGCGCCCGAAAGGCCGGGCGCGATGGCCGAAATCCGGCTCCCGCGCGAGCGCCATCCCGTGCGGGCCCCCAAGATCAAAAGCAAGCAAGAAAAAGACGAGGCGACACCATGACCGATATCCTGATCGTCGATGATGAACGCGACATCCGCGAACTGATCGCCGACATCCTGAAGGACGAGGGCTTCGAGACCCGCCTGGCGGCCAATTCCGACGAGGCCGTCGGCGCATTGAACGACCGCGAACCATCGCTGATGATCCTGGACATCTGGCTGAAGGACAGCCGGATGGACGGGATCGACATCCTCAAGCAGGCCAAGCGCAACAACCCCGACGTGCCGGTGATCATCATCTCGGGGCACGGCAACATCGAGATCGCAGTGGCGGCAATCAAGCAGGGCGCCTACGACTTCATCGAGAAGCCGTTCAACATCGACCAGCTGATGGTGGTCATCAATCGCGCGATGGAAACCAGCCGCCTGCGCCGGGAAAACAGCACGCTGCGTCGCGGCGGCGACCGCACGGCTGAGATGCTGGGCCAGTCCGTCGCCTTCAAGCGGCTGCGCGACGCGCTGGACAAGGTGGCGCGGTCCAACGGACGGGTGATGCTGGCGGGCGAACCTGGCACCGGCAAGGAGATGGCCGCCCGCTATATCCATGCCCATTCGCCCCGCGCCGGCGCCCCCTTCGTGACTGTCCCCTGCGCCACGATCGAGCCCGAGCGCATGGAGGAGGTCCTGTTCGGCCGCGAGACGCCCGAGCGCGGGATCGAGCCGGGCCTGCTGGAGCAGGCGCATGGCGGCATCATCTATTTCGACGAGGTGGGCGACATGCCCATGGGCACCCAGCCCAAGATCCTGCGGGTGCTGACCGAGCAGCAATTCGTCAGGGCAGGAGGTGCCGACAAGGTGCGGGTCGACCTTCGAGTGCTGTCCTCGACCAACCGCGACCTGATGGCCGAGATCGCCGCCGGACGCTTTCGGCAAGAGCTTTACGACCGTCTGAACGTGGTGCCCATCGCCGTGCCGTCGCTGGCCGACCGGCGCGACGACATCGCGGTGCTGGCGCGGCACTTTATCCAGCACTTCCACCAGACGCAGGGCCTTGCGCCGCGAGACCTGCCCGAGGAAACCGTGGCCGCGCTGCAGTCCATGCGCTGGCCCGGCAACATCCGCCAGCTGCGCAACGTCATCGAACGCGTGCTGATCCTGGCCGAGGAGACCGGCGCGATCCAGCCGTCCGAGCTGGAACCCCAGGGCGCGACGCCTGACAACAGCGACACGCTGAGCCTGGGCCCAGCGGTCACCGCCATGGCCCTGCGCGAGGCGCGCGAGATGTTCGAGCGGGAATACCTGGTCGCCCAGATCAACCGCTTCGGCGGCAACATCAGCCGCACCGCCCAATTCGTCGGCATGGAGCGCAGCGCGCTGCATCGCAAGCTGAAATCGCTGGGCGTCGTCGGCGGCATCCGCAGCGACGAGGAGATGCTGGTCGGCAAGTGATCGCGGCCCGCTTGCGCGCGCGGCCCTGCCGTCATAGGCAAGGGGTCCGGAACGCGGCTGAAGGGGCGGTGGATGAAGATCATCATTTGCGGGGCCGGGCAGGTCGGCTGGCAGATCTCCCGCCACCTGGCGGGGGAACGAAACGATGTCACGGTCATCGACAACAACCCCGAACTGATCCGCCGGGCCACGGATTCGCTGGATGTCCAGGGCGTCACCGGCTTTGCCAGCCATCCCGACGTGCTGGACCGGGCGGGCGCGCGCGACGCCGACCTGATCATCGCCGCGACCCATTCGGACGAGGTGAACATGGTCACTTGCCAGATCGCCCATTCCGTCTTCCAGGTGCCGCGCAAGATCGCGCGCCTTCGGTCTGGGGCCTATCTGGACGCGATCTACTCCGACCTCTACCGGACCGAGCATCTGCCCATCGACGTCGTCATCAGCCCTGAACGGGAGGTCGCGCTGGCCGCGCTGCAGCGCCTGTCGGCGCCTTCGACCTTCGATGTCGAGACGTTCCTCGACGGCAAGATTCAGCTTTTGGGGATCGACCTTGAACCCGACTGCCCGGCGCTGAACACGCCGCTGCGCCAGCTGACGGAACTGTTCTCCAGCCTGCGCGCGATCGTGGCGGGCGTGCGCCGCGACGGACGGCTGTTCGCACCCGAGGCGGGCGACCAGCTGTTCGCGGGTGACCAGATCTATGTCTTCAGCCATGCCGAGGACGTGGCCCGCACGCTGGACATCTTCGGCAAGCCTCCGCAGAAGCAGGAGCGCGTGACGATCATCGGGGCGGGCAATGTGGGCCTTTCGGTCGCGCAGACGCTCGAGGGCCGGGCCGACCGCATCCGCGCCAAGCTGATCGAGCGTGACCGAAGCCGCGCCGAATATGCCGCAGACCGGCTGGAGCGGACCATCGTACTGAACGGCGACGGGCTTTCGGCCGAATTGCTGGATGAAGCCGGCGTGCCGCAGGCCGATGCCGTTCTGGCGGTGACCGACGACGACAAGACGAACATCCTGGCGTCCGTGCGCGCCAAGCAGGCGGGTGCCAAGATGGCCATCGCGCTGATTAACGATCCGACGCTGGTGCCGCTGATGGGGGCGCTGGACATCGACGCCTACATCAATCCGCGCGCCACGACCGTGTCCACCATCCTGCGCCATATCCGCCACGGGCGGGTCCGCGACATCTACTCCATCGGCGATGCCGAAGCCGAGGTGATGGAGGCGCAGGTGCTGTCCACCAGTCCGATGTCCGGCCGCGCGATCCGCGACATCGACTTCCCCGAAGGCGCGCTGCTGGGTGCGGTGCGAAAGGGCGACCGCGTGATCCGACCGTCCGCCGACACCCGGATCGAGGAAGGCGACATTGTCCTGATTTTCGCCCTGTCGAAGGACGTCCCCGAGGTCGAGCGCCTGCTTCAGGTCTCGATCGACTTCTTCTGAGGCGGGCATGATCGCGATCCTTCAGCGCCAGCCGCTTCTGATCCTGCTGAGCGCGGGCGTGGCGCTGATGATGCTGGTGCCGGCCAGCTTCGCGTCAGTCACCGATGATCCGGCAATCGCGCGGAACTTCTTTTATGCAGCGCTGCTGATCCTGGTCTTCTGCGGGCTGATCGGTCTGGCGACCCATGCCAACCCGCGCCCCCACCGGGCGAGAGAGATGCTGCTGACCATGCTGGGCGTCTTCGGTTTCGTGCCGCTGCTGCTGGCACTGCCGTTTTCGGAAAGCTTGCCGGACACGGGCATCTTCAACGCCTGGTGGGAAATGGTGTCGTCGCTGACGACCACGGGCGCCTCGCTCTATTCGGCCGACCTGCTGCCGGCGCCGCTGCATCTCTGGCGGTCCATGGCGGGCTGGATGGGCGGCTTCTTCGTGCTGGTCTCGGCCGTGGCAATCTTGGCGCCGCTGCGCGTCGGCGGCTTCGAGATCATGTCCAGCCCCTATGGGCGCGAGGAATACGTCACCAAGCTGCCGCCCTCGGCCGATGCCCGGCGATCGGTGCCGCATTTGTCGGACCCACGATACGAAATCCACCTGACCGAGTCGGGTACACGTATCGTCCGCGCGGCGTTGGCGGTCGGGCCGCCCTATCTGGTGCTGACACTGGCGCTGTGGGTGGGGCTGCTGATGCTGGGCGACCCGTCCTTCCTGGCGCTGACGCGGGCGATGGGAACGCTGTCGACATCGGGCATCTCGCCAGTCATCGGGCCCGCGGGCGACGCTTCTGGCGTTCCCGGAGAGATGCTGGTCTTCGTGTTCCTGATCCCCGCCCTGTCGCGCCGCTTCTGGCCCGGCGGAGGCGAACTGCGCGCGACCGAGAAGCTGCGCGAGGACCCCGAACTGCAGATGGCGGCGGCGCTGGTCGTGCTGGTCACGCTGGTGTTGTTCCTGCGCCACTTCCTGGGCGCAATCGAGGCCGGGGCAGGGGCGCCGGCCGCCCCCTCGGCCATGCGGGACCTGGCCAGCGGCCTGTCTGCGCTGTGGGGCGGCATGTTCAACGCGCTCAGCTATCTGACGACGACGGGCTGGAATTCGTCGGAATGGCAAGGGGCGCGGGCCTGGTCGGGGCTGACGGCGCCGGGGCTTGTGCTGGCGGGGCTTGCGATGATGGGCGGCGGCATCGCCACGACGGCGGGCGGCGTCAAGCTGCTGCGCGTCTACGCCCTCGCCCGCCACGGCGAGCGCGAGATGGAGCGGATCATTCATCCCAGCAGCGTCTCGGGCGGCGGCCGCATCGCCCGCAGGCTGAGGCGCGAGGGCGCCTATCTAGCGTTCATCTTCTTCATGCTGTTCGCCGTGTCGATCGCCGCGGTCGTCTGTCTGGTATCGATTCATGCCATCGAGTTCGAGACGGCGACGATCCTTTCCATTGCGGCGCTGACGAATACCGGCCCGCTGGCCGGTGCGATCCCGCTGACACCCGCTTTCGAGGGCAGCGCGGGCATCGCCTCGGCCCCGTGGGAGGGGTGGTCCGGCCTGCCGGTCTTCACCAAGACCGTCCTGGCGTCGGCGATGATCCTGGGCCGTATCGAGACGCTGGCGGTTCTGGCGCTGTTCTCGCCCGAGTACTGGCGCCGATAGCGCCGAAGGTGTGGCCGATAGGTCGACATTCCGACCTGCTTGTTGTGCGGATGTTGCATGGATCGCGGCGACGGCTTAGATATTTCAGGTGATCGGACAGTGAAAAACGGACCAAAACAAATGGCTGGCGACAAGCAGAACCTGCAGGACGCGTTCCTGAACCACGTCCGCAAGGCCAAGGTGCCTGTCACCATATTCCTGATCAACGGCGTCAAGCTGCAGGGCGTCATCACCTGGTTCGACAATTTCTGTGTCCTTCTGCGCCGCGATGGCCAGTCGCAGCTCGTCTACAAGCACGCGATCAGCACGATCATGCCCGGCCAGCCGATCAGCCTATATGAAGGCGACGACTGATTGGCAGAGCTGACAGAGACCGAGGCGAAGCCGACCCGCGCCTATGTGATCCACCCCGATCTGGGCCGCGCACGGACGCAGCGGCGCGAGCCCGAGCATGCCTTGGCCGAGGCCGTGGCCCTGGCGCTTGCGCTGCCTGGGATCGAGATGGTCGGCTCCGAGGTTGCGAACCTGCGCGAGCCGAACCCCGGAAAACTGTTCGGCAAGGGCAAGCTGGCCGAGATCAAGGAGCGGCTTGAGGCGGCCGAGGTCGAACTGGTGCTGATCGACGGCCCGGTGACGCCCGTGCAGCAGCGCAACCTGGAAAAGGACTGGGGCGTCAAGCTGCTGGACCGGACGGGGCTGATCCTGGAGATTTTTGCCGACCGCGCGCGAACCCGAGAGGGGGTCCTGCAGGTCGAACTGGCCGCGCTATCCTATCAGCGCACGCGGCTGGTCCGGGCCTGGACGCACCTGGAACGCCAGCGAGGCGGTCTGGGCTTCGTCGGCGGTCCCGGCGAGACGCAGATCGAGGCCGACCGCCGTGCCATCGACGAACAGATGACCCGCCTGCGGCGCCAGTTGGAGCGCGTGGTCAAGACGCGCACGCTGCATCGCGCGGCGCGGGCCAAGGTACCCTATCCCATCGTCGCGCTGGTCGGCTATACCAACGCCGGCAAGTCGACGCTGTTCAACCGGATGACCGGGGCCGATGTCTTCGCCAAGGACATGCTCTTCGCGACGCTGGATCCGACGATGCGGGCGATCCGGCTGCCCGATGCGGGCGGGGGCGGCGCGGGACGCAAGATCATCCTGTCGGACACGGTTGGGTTCATTTCGGACCTGCCGACCGAGCTTGTTGCGGCCTTCCGCGCCACGCTGGAGGAGGTGCTGGAGGCCGACCTTATCTTGCATGTCCGCGACATCAGCCATCCCGAGACCGAGGAGCAGGCGGCGGACGTCGCCGAAATCCTCGACAGCCTGGGTGTCGAGGAGGACGTTGCGGCGATCGAGGTGTGGAACAAGATCGACGCGCTAGGCCCCGAGACGCGGGCGGCGCTGCGGCGCACCGACGCGCGGACCGAGGGGGTGCAGGCGGTCAGCGCCTTGTCCGGCGAGGGTTTGGACGATCTGGTCGCCGCCATCGACCATCGCCTTGGTGAAGTTCTGGACGAGCCTCGCGTCGAGGACGAGGTCGTCCTGGACTTCGCCGACGGGCGGAGCCGGGCCTGGCTGCACGAAGTCGGGGTGGTCGAACGCGAGGAAGCTGCCGCCGACGGCCTGCACCTGCATCTGCGCTGGACAGCTCGCCAAAAGGCCTCGTTCGCCGTCTTCACGGGAACAGCTGCGCCGGAGGACGATGACGATGAGCCGGATGCAGGGCGCTCGGGCGGCTGGCATCCGATCGACTGATCGTCGGGCATCCGGTCCGCGGGGGGCTAAGCGAGCGGTTCTTGAGCCCATGGCCAACCTCCATGCCCCTCGCCGGGCCGGGCTGTGCCTCCCCGGCCCCTCATTGGGATCAGGCAGGCATTTCATGCGACCAGGGTGGGTTCGCGCCAGACCGTGACACGGTCACCGAAGCGGCTTGCGCGCCAAGGTTCAGCGCCTGGAGGATCTGGTCCGGGGTGATCCGGGCAATTCCCTGCTTGGACAGGACGCCTTGGCGGTCGAGGCTTGCCAGAACGCCGGCATTGAACGTGTCGCCAGCGCCGATGGTGTCGGAAACCGTGGTCCGCACGGCGGGTGCCGTCACTGTCTCTCCTGACCAGATCGCCTTGGCGCCTGCGGCTCCTCCGGTCTGCAGGACGATGCGCGGGCCGCTGTCCAGCACGCGGCGGGCGGCATCCTCGGAGGAAAGGTCAGGATGAAGCCATTCCAGATCGTCCGCCGACAGCTTGACGATATCGGCCATCGGCAGCAGCCTGGCCAAGCGTGCTCGATAGGCACCGGGGTCCGTGATGAACAGCGGGCGGATGTTCGGGTCGATCATTACCGGCAGCCGTTCGTGGTGGTGGGTGATCAGCGTCTCGACCGTCGTGCCGCAGGGGTCGGGGACAAGGCTGATGCCACCTGCGAACAGGGCCGTGACGCTGCCCGGAAGGGGCGGGATATCCTGCCATTGCAGCATCCGTCCGGCTGACCCTTCGTCATAAAAGGAATAGCGCGCCTCGCCACCGGTCAGCGTGACCAGCGCAAGCGTCGTCAGGCGGTCGGTGCGCGGGCAGAGCGACGTGTCGACGCCGGCCTCGGCCAGCGGTCGCAAAATCTGGTCGCCGAACGGGTCACGGCTGACGGGCCAGAGGTAGGCCGTCTTTTGCACCAGCCGGCCGAGTGCGACGGCGGTGTTATAGACCGAACCGCCCACGAGCGGACGGAAGCTGCCGCCCTCCGGCACCATGTCGATCAGCGATTCGCCCACACACAGGATCATGACTGTCCCCCCTTGTCCCAGAGCGTTGCCCGGCAGGCATAGCGCAACCGGGCTAGCGCTACCAGCACCACCCGTAAGGCCTCAGGCGCGATCGCCCAACAGCTCGGCCGCGATTCGGCGGACGATGGGCGCGGCCTCGGCGGCGGTCATGCCGGGCCGCAGGCGCGAGTCGTAAAGGATCTGCAGCAAAAGTTCGTCATGGCGGGTCAGCAGAGCGAATTCCTCGTCGTCGTTGAACAGCGACGGACGGGCGGAGGGGCTGTCGTTGGCAAGACCCATGCCCTGCGCAAGCTCTTCATGGATGCACGACGTCCGCAGCAGGGGCGGCAGTTCGGCACGGATCACGGCCACGGCATGGGCATAGGTGCTGCTGTCGCCGCGCGAATAGGCGAAGACCGAGCAGCTGATCGACGGCGGCAGGTCTACCAGCCGCGCGATGTCGCGCTGCGGGATGCCGGGAACCAACTCGCTCAGCCGGGGACCGATGGCGCGGCGTTCGTCCTCGGTCAGGACCAGGACGACGAAGTTGCCGCCTCGCGCGGTCAGGCCCACCGGGTGGCCGGTGGCCGAGGAAAGACGCTCGGCATAGCTTGCGATCTCGGATCGCCAGCCAGGACGCTCGGCCATGGCGGTCGAGGTTCCGAATTCGAGCTGCAGGCGCACGGGATCCTGCCAGCGGCGCAGGGGCGAAGGGCGCGCCTGGGCGACAAGCCCGTCGGCGGTGTCGCTGTATTCGTCCTGCAGCGCGATGGCCATGAAGTTCCGGGCCAAGGTGTCGGCGTCTATGGGCGCGTCCAGTGGCACCCGGTCGCGGCGCAGGCGACCCCGGTCCAGCAGCCGGCGTTCGACCGCCGCGTAGAAGTCGCGCTGCGTCCGGCTGGCATCGCTGGCCTGCGCCGACGCCTGGATGGCGGCTGTGTTCGCATCGCGATTGCGTTCGGCGCGTGCCCGGCGCAGCGCAGCCTGATCGACAGTTGCAGGCTCGTCCAGGGCGGGGCGAGTTTCGGGCCGGGCGGCCTCGACCTCAGGGCCGATTGGGCGGCTGTCGCAACCCGCCAGCAACAGGCCCGCCAAGAGGACGCCGCCAAGCAGGGGCCACGCGCGGGCCGGGCTGATCGTCGCTGCGGTCATCGCCTGGTCACCTGATTGGCCGGCTGCGCCGACGCGGCGGCAAGCGTGCCGCGCAATTCGGCCTCCATCCGCGCCAACTCGCCCTCGGCTGCGGCGCGACGGGTGCGGCCTTCGTCGGCGATGCGCAGGCTGTCCTCGATGGTAGCGATCAACTGGGCATTGGCGGTCTGGACGGCCTCGATGTCGAAGACCCCGCGTTCGGTCTCGGTGCGGATTGCGGTGTTGGCTTGGCGCAGGTTGTCGGCGTTGCGGGTCAGCAGCTCGTTGGTCAGGTCGCTGGCCTCGCGCACGGCACGGGCAGCCTCGGCGCCGCGCTGGATGGTGACGGCCTGCGCCAGCTGCGTTTCCCAGAGCGGCACCGTATTGACCAGCGTCGAGTTGATCTTCGTCACCAGCGACTTGTCGTTTTCCTGGACCAGCCGGATTGAGGGCAGCGACTGCATCGTCACCTGCCGCGTCAGTTTCAGGTCGTGGACGCGGCGTTCCAGATCGTCGCGCAGGCTGCGCAGGTCACGCAGTTCCTGCGCCTGCATCACCCGGTCAGGTTCCGGACGCGCTGCGATCTCGGCCTCCTTGGCGGGGATGGTGTCACGATCCAGCTCGCGCAGCTTCTCGGTCCCCGCCGCGATATAGAGGGCCAGTTCATCATAGAAGGCCAGCGTGCGGTCATAGAGGACATCGAGCGACTTAATATCCTTCAGCAGCTTCTGTTCATGCGCCTCCAGATCGGCGGTGATGCGGTCGATCTGGGTCTGAACCTGTTCATAGTTGGCAACGAACTTCGCGAAGGGCGCCGAGCGGCCAAGCAGCCGTTCCCACCAACTGCGGCTACGGCGCATGTCCAGTTCCGAGGTCGAGAATCCGCGGATCGTCGTCACCACCTCGCGCAGGCTGTCGCCGGCCGGCCCGACCTCTTTCGCCTTCACGTCGGCCAGCATCTGCTGGCTGATCTGCTGCAGGTCGGCCTGGGCACGGGTACCGAAGCGCAGCACGGAATTCGAATCGCGCAGGTCGATCTCAGCCATGCGGCGGCGGATCTCGGCAGAGGCTGCAGGATCCGGCGCCTGCTCCGGCGTGTCGGTGGCAGGCTCGGCAAGGGGTGCGCGGGTGATGGCGTCGATGTCGGCTTTGGCGGCCTCGGCGCGTCGGCGTGTGTCGTCGGTCATGCGAATCCCTTCAGTCGGCCGCTGCCTGCCTCTGCAGCGCAGCATATGGCCAATCGGCAGCGGTTCAACGACGTGATCCCGGGAAAGTTTCGCGCTGCGGCGGGAAGATCACAGCAACGCGTCGGCCGGGCCACAGTCGCCTGCGGCCCGGCCATCGTCCCTCTCAGGCAGCTTTCTGCTGACCGAAGCGGCCATAGAAGCTATCGCCCTTGGCGGCCCTGTCGCGCAGCAGCTGCGGGGCCTTGAACCGGTCGCCATGCTCGGCCGACAGACGGTCGCAGATCTCGACAGCTTTGGCGGCACCCAGGATGTCCAGCCAGCCGAAGGGGCCGCCAGACCAGGGGGCAAAGCCCCAGCCCAGGATCGCGCCGACATCGCCCTCGCGAATGTCCTCCAGCACGCCGTCTTCCAGCGCGCGAACGGCTTCCAGGCTCTGCGCAAACATCAGGCGGTCCTGGACGTCGCGCAGCTGCGGCTGATCGTCAGCGCGCGGATACTGCGCCGCCAGCCCGTCCCACAGGCCCTGCCGCTTGCCGTCCTCATAGGCATAGAAGCCCGCGCCGCCCTTGCGGCCCATCCGGTCCTGGTGTGCCATCCAGAACAGCACGTCGTCCACGGCGTCATCGGGATAGGCCTCGCCCATCGCGGCGCGGGTCGCCTTGGCGATCTTGACGCCCAGGTCGATGCTGGTTTCATCGACCAGCTGCAGCGGGCCAAGAGGCATGCCCAGCATCTTTGCGGCGTTTTCCACCAGCGTCGGGTTCACCCCTTCGCCGACCATGCGGATGCCTTCGTTGATATAGGGGATGATGCAGCGGTTGGCATAGAAGAACCGCTCGTCATTGACGACGATGGGGGTCTTGCGGATCTGGCGCACGAAATCCAGCGCCTTTGCGACCGCCACGGGACCGGTTTCGCGGCCCTTGATGATCTCGACCAGCAGCATCTTGTCGACCGGGCTGAAGAAGTGGATGCCGATAAACTGTTCGGGGCGCGCGCTGGCACGCGCCAGATCGCTGATCGGCAGGGTCGAGGTGTTGGTGGCAAAGATCGCGTCCTGCGGGATCACGGCTTCGGCCTTCTTCGTCACCTCGGCCTTGACCGACGGGTCCTCGAAGACCGCCTCGACGATCAGGTCGCAGCCCTGCAGGGCGGCGTAATCGGTGGTGGCGGTGATGCGGTCCAGCACCTGGGCCTTCTTCTCCTCGGTCGACTTCTTGCGGCTGATGGCCTTGTCCAGAAGGCCCGTGGAGTAGGCCTTGCCGCGGTCGGCGCTGTCCTGGGCCGCGTCGATCAGCACGACCTCGATCCCGGCCATGGCGCTGACATAGGCGATGCCCGCGCCCATCATGCCCGCACCCAGGATGCCGACCTTGCGGACGGTCTGGTCGGGGGCCTCAGGACGGTTCGCGCCCTTCTCAAGGGCTTCCTTGTTGATGAACAGGCTGCGGATCATCGCGGTGCTGCTGGGGTTCATCAGTACGTTGGTGAACCAGCGCGCCTCGATCTTCAGCGCCTGGTCGAAGGGCACCATCGACCCTTCATAGACCGCCGACAGCAGCGCCTTGGCCGCCGGATAGACGCCCATCGTCTTGCCATGCACCATCGCGGATGCGCCCACGAAGGTCATGAAGCCCGCCGGGTGGAACGGCTCTCCGCCCGGCATCTTGTAGCCCTTGGCGTCCCAGGGCTTGACGATGTCGGCATCCGACGCGGCCAGCACCCATTCGCGGGCAGCGGCCAGCGGATCTTCGGACACCTCGTCGATCAGGCCGGCGGCCTTGGCCTTAGCAGGCGCGAGCGACTTTCCTTCCAGCAGGAATGGGGACGCACTCATGGCGCCGAGCTTGCGCACGAGGCGTGTCGTGCCGCCTGCG
>JAYZBS010000048.1:0-14159 GCA_036338635.1 Pseudomonadota bacterium
ATGACCGCCGCCGCCATAGCCAGCACTGCCAGCCAGTTGCGCATCAGCCCTTGACCGCCTTCACGATTTTCTGCGCGGCATCCGACAGGTCGTCGGCGGCGATCACGTTCAGGCCGGACTTGGCGATGATTTCCTTGCCCAGCTCCACGTTCGTGCCTTCAAGGCGGACGACCAGCGGGACCTGCAGGCCGACCTCCTTCACGGCGGCGATGATGCCTTCCGCGATGATGTCGCAGCGCATGATGCCGCCGAAGATGTTGACCAGGATGCCTTTGACGTTCTGATCCGAGGTGATGATCTTGAACGCCTCGGTCACTTTCTCCTTGGTGGCGCCGCCGCCGACGTCCAGGAAGTTGGCCGGCTCGGCGCCGAACAGCTTGATGATGTCCATCGTCGCCATGGCCAGGCCCGCGCCGTTCACCATGCAGCCGATCTCGCCGTCCAGCGCGATGTAGTTCAGGTCGAACTTCGAGGCGGCCAGCTCCTTGCTGTCCTCCTCGGTCTCGTCGCGCAGGGCCATGATGTCGGCCTGGCGGTAGAGGGCGTTGTTGTCGAAGCCCATCTTGGCGTCCAGGCACTTGATCTGGCCCTCGGGGGTCACGATCAGCGGGTTGATTTCCAGCATCTCCATGTCCTTCTCGATGAACATGCGATACAGGTTCTTCACCAGCGCGACGCACTGCTTGACCTGCTGGCCTTCCAGCCCCAGGGCGAAGGCGACGCGGCGGCCGTGGAAGTCCGACAGGCCCGAGGCAGGATCGACGCTGAAGCTGACGATCTTCTCGGGGGTGTGGGCGGCGACTTCCTCGATGTCCATGCCGCCCTCGGTCGAGGCGACGAAGCTGACGCGGCTGGTCTGACGGTCAACCAGAAGGGCCAGATACAGCTCGCGCGCGATGTCGCTGCCGTCCTCGATATAGATGCGGTTGACCTGCTTGCCAGACGGACCGGTCTGGTGCGTGACCAGCGTGCGGCCCAGCATCTGGCGGGTCAGTTCCTCGGCTTCCTCGACAGACTTGGCCAGGCGGACGCCGCCCTTCTCGCCGGCTTCGGCTTCCTTGAAATGGCCCTTGCCGCGGCCGCCGGCGTGGATCTGCGCCTTCACGACCCAGAGCGGACCGTCCATCTCGCTGGCGCAGGTCTTGGCTTCGTCAGCCTTCATCACGATGCGGCCGTCGCTGACGGGCGCGCCGTACTGACGCAGCAGCGCCTTGGCCTGGTATTCGTGGATGTTCATCTCGACCCCCTCATTCGGTTCGACAGATTTGGAGTCTTGTGACACGACAGCGCAGCCCACTGAAACGAATTCCCCTTAAAATGCCCAAAACAAGCAGGATGCCGCCGATTGTGATCACAGCCGGAAACTGCGTGATCACATAGGTCCCCGCGGGCGGTGCGCGTGTGCGATTCGACGTGCAACGGCAGTTCGAGAGCTACGAAGGAGTGATTTGCAGCGACACGGCCGACCCAGCTTTTCTCGGCGCGCCGGCGGGAGAAAGGTGGCCCTGATGTGGAGGACGGTCGCCAACCCGACCGGGCGATTGATCGATACGCCGCGCGGGGGGCGCTTATCTGACGGCCTGGACACATGTTGGAACGAAAACGGCGCGCCGATCATGGCGCGCCGCGGAATTCACCTGCAATCGTGGTCAGGCCAGGCTGCTCTCGATGCCCTTGCAGGCTTCAACCAAGCCCTTCACCGCATCGACCGATTTGTCGAACATCGTCTGTTCGTCGCGGTCCAGCTTGATATCGATGATCCGCTCGACGCCGCCGGCGCCGATGACGGTCGGCACACCCACGTACATGCCTTTCAGGCCATAGGCGCCGTCGACATGCGCGGCGCAGGGCAGGACCCGCTTCTGGTCCTTCAGATAGGCCTCGGCCATCTCGATGGCACTGGTCGCGGGGGCGTAGAAGGCGCTTCCGGTCTTCAGCAGGCCGACGATCTCGGCGCCGCCGTCACGGGTGCGCTGCACGATCGCGTCCAGCTTGTCCTGGGTGGTCCAGCCCATCTTGACGAGGTCGGGCAGGGGAATGCCACCGACCGTCGAATAGCGGGTCAGCGGGACCATCGTGTCGCCATGGCCGCCCAGCACGAACGCGGTCACGTCCTTCATCGACACGTCGAATTCCAGCGACAGGAAGTGGCGGAAACGGGCCGAGTCCAGCACGCCGGCCATGCCGCAGACCTTGTTGTGCGGCAGGCCGCTGAACTCGCGCAGTGCCCAGACCATCGCGTCCAGCGGGTTGGTGATGCAGATCACGAACGCGTCCGGCGCGTGTGCGGCGATGCCTTCGCCAACCGACTTCATGACCTTGAGGTTGATGCCCAGCAGATCGTCGCGGCTCATCCCCGGCTTGCGCGGCACACCCGCCGTGACGATGCAGACGTCGGCGCCAGCAATGTCGGCATAATCATTGGTGCCCTTCAGGCGGGCGTCGAAGCCTTCGGACGGGCCCGACTCGGCGATGTCCAGGGCCTTGCCCTGCGGCGTGCCTTCCGAGATGTCGAACAGGACGACATCGCCCAGTTCCTTCATCGCCGCCAGATGAGCCAGCGTGCCGCCGATCTGCCCCGCACCGATGAGTGCGATTTTGGGTCGGGCCATGGATAACCTCCGATACATGGTGGATTGTCGCGCTTGGGTTAAGCGGTCGCGGATGAAATCGCAAGCGATCTGCAGTTCCACCTCGGCATGCAATCGGAAGACTTGTCACCATCGGCCGGCCGAGGCACATGTTGCAGATCGTGCAGGCAGGAGGAGCCATGCTGGATCTGACGCCTTATGGATGGGCACTGGCCGTCGCCTCGGCCGTGGCGGTGGGACTTGCCAAGGGCGGCCTGGCGATGGCCGGCATCATCTCGGTCCCCATGATGTCGCTGGTCATGTCGCCGGTTCAAGCAGCAGGGCTGTTGCTGCCGGTCTATGTAATCTCGGACGTGGGCGGGCTGATCGCGTTTCGGCGCGATTTCGACACGAGGGTGCTGATGACGACCCTTCCGGGGGCGCTGGTCGGCATCGGCGTGGGCTGGGCGACGGCCAGCATCGTGCCCATGCGGGGCGTGACGCTGATCGTCGGTGTCATCGGTCTGAGCTTCGCGCTGAACGCGCTGATCCGGCCAAGGTTGGATGCGACGCCACGGCCGCCGAGAGTGGTGGCTGGCAGCTTCTGGGGTGGGCTGGCGGGATATACCAGCTTCGTCAGCCACTCGGGCGCGCCTCTCTGGCAGGTCTACGCACAACCGCTGCGCCTGCCACCGCTGATCTTCGCCGGAACGACCACCTGGTTCTTCGCCATCGGCAATTGGGTCAAGCTGGTCCCCTATGCGTTCCTGGGTCAATTGTCGTCGGCCAACCTGACCACGGCGGCAGCGTTGATGCCGGTATCGCTGGTGTCGGTGTGGCTGGGCCTGCGGCTGGTCCGGGTGATCCGCCCGGCGCTGTTCTATGGCATCATCACCTGGTGCCTGCTTCTGGTGTCGGTACGCCTGATCTGGCAGTCCCTGGCCAGTTGATGCCGCGACGCGGCAAGAAATCCCTTGCCAAATCTGCTGCAGCGCGGCACGTTGACGCAACATTGTTGCCCGGAGGTTCCATGGTCCGCCCCTATCGATCGGTTCTCTACATCCCTGCCGCCAACGCCCGAGCGATGGAGAAGGCACGGGACCTGCCTGCCGACGCGATCATCTTCGACCTTGAGGATGCGGTCTCGCCCGATGCCAAGGTGGATGCGCGGCAGGCCTTGGCCCACGCGCTGGCGCAGGATTACGGTCGTCGCGCCCGGATCATCCGCATTAATGCGCTGGCGACCGAATGGGGGCACGACGACGCGCGGGCCTGTGCCGATCTTCCAGCCGATGCGGTGCTGGTGCCGAAGGTCGATGGGCCGCAGGACCTCGACCGGGTGGCCGAGATCGTTCCGGACGTGCCGATGTGGGCGATGATGGAGACGCCGCTTGGCATGCTGAACGCCGCCGCCATCGCCGGCCATCCTCGGCTACAGGGCTTGGTCATGGGCACCAACGATCTGGCGAAGGAACTGGGCAGCAGGCCGCGCGCAGACCGGTTGCCGATGATGGCCGGGCTGGGCCTCTGCGTTCTGGCGGCCAAGGCACATCGCAAGGTGATCGTTGACGGAGTCTTCAACGCCTTCAAGGACGACGCCGGTCTGCGCGTCGAATGCGAGCAGGGCCGCGACATGGGCTTCGATGGCAAGACCCTGATCCACCCCGCGCAGCTGCAGATCGCCAACACCGTCTTCGCGCCCACCGAGGCCGAGCTGGACCTGGCCCGGCGCCAGATCGACGCCTTCGACCAGGCCCAGGCCGAGGGCAGGGGCGTCGCGGTCGTCGACGGCCGCATCGTCGAAAACCTGCACGTCGCCACCGCCCGCCAGACGCTGGACCGCGCGCAAGCCATTGCGGCGCTTGCGGGATAGGGGCAGTCTGCGCCGCAAACGATCCAGCGAAAGGAAAGCCAGATGCTGATCCTGATCCTCGGCGTGGCCCTGTGGTGGGGTGCGCATCTCTACAAGCGGCTGGCGCCCCGCCAGCGGGCGGCGATGGGCGAGCGTGGACGCGCCATGATCACGGGCATTCTGGTCCTGGCGGTCATCCTGATGGTCATTGGATACCAGGGGGCTGACGGTGCGTTCTTCTGGGGACCGAACCCGGCGCTGGTCGGCATCAACAATCTGCTGGTGCTGGTGGCCTTCTACCTGTTCGCGGCCGCAGGAATGAAGACGAAAGTCACGCACTATACGCGCCACCCGATGCTTTGGGGCTTCTCGCTCTGGGCGGTGGCGCATCTGCTGGTGAATGGCGACGTGCCGTCCTTCGTGCTGTTCGGCGGGCTTCTGGCCTGGGCCCTGGTAGAGATGATCGCGATCAACCGATCGTCCGCCTGGGTTCGTCCGGCCGGACCCTTTCCCGCCCGCAAGGAGGCGATGGCCGCCGCTGGCGCCGTCATCGTCATGGTCGTCGTCGGGCTGATCCACGGCTGGGTCGGGCCCTGGCCTTTCGGAGGAGCATGATGCCACAGATCTATCGCTGCATCACTGAAGATGACACCTCGACCTTCTGTCACCGCGTCAGCGAGGCGCTGTCCAAGGGCTGGTCGCTGCATGGCAGTCCCACGATGGCCCATGACCCCGTCAAGGGCGTGATGCGCATGGCGCAGGCCGTGACCAAGACAATCGAGACGGAGTACCATTCCGACATGAAGCTGGGCCAGCAATGACCAAGAACAACCCTGGACGGTTCTTCGAGGATTACAGCGTCGGCCAGACCATCCGGCATGCCGTGCCGAGGACCGTGGCCGAGGGAGAACGCGCGATCTACCATGCGCTCTATCCGGCACGGCACGCGCTGCATTCCTCGGATGAGTTCGCAATTGCCTGCGGGCTGGACGGCAGTCCGATGGACGATCTGCTGGCGTTTCATACTGTCTTCGGCAAGTCCGTCCCAGACGTCAGCCTGAACGCAATTGCGAACCTCGGCTATGCCGAGGGGCGCTGGCATCGGCCCGTCTGGCCCGGTGATACGCTCCGGTCCGAGTCGACGGTCATCGGCCTGAAGCAGAACTCGAACGGGCAGTCCGGCGTCGTCTGGGTGCGCACGCGTGGCCTGAACCAGGTGGACGAGCTTGTCCTGGACTATGTCCGATGGGTCATGGTGCGCAAACGCGACCCCGGAGCGCCCGCGCCCGAGCCCGTCGTGCCGGATCTGTCGGCCGTGGTCGATCCCGCCGACCTCATGCTGCCCGAGGATCTGAGCTTTCGCGAGTATGACTTTGATCTTGCTGGCGAGCCGCACCGCTGGGGCGACTATGAGATCGGTGAGAAGATCGACCACGTCGACGGCATAACCATCGAAGAGGCCGAGCATATGTTGGCCACACGGCTGTGGCAGAACACGGCGAGGGTTCATTTCGACGCGACGCAGCGGCCGGACGGGCGGCGGCTGATCTATGGCGGCCACGTGATCAGCCTGGCGCGTTCGCTGTCCTTCAACGGGCTGGCCAACGCGCAGATGATCGTTGCGCTCAACGCCGGCGCGCATGCCAATCCGTGCTTTGCCGGCGACACCGTCCGCGCATGGTCCGAGGTTCTGGACAAGGCCCCGACGTCGGCACCTGGCGTGGGTGCGATCCGCCTGCGGCTGGTCGCAACTAAAGGCGACAGTGGCGCCTTCGAACTTCGTGGCGAAGACGGTAAATACCTGCCCGAGGTTCTTTTGGATCTGGACATCTGGGCGCTGATGCCGGTGTGACCCGACGCGAGCTGCTTTGTGATCACGCGCATCTGCGCTGTGATCACAAAGCTGGATTTCCGCGGCATTTCCGCGCGCGGGGTGGCATCTGCGGGTGACAGGTGGCACAACTGGCGCCAGTAACGGCACCAATCGCCAGCCCGACGGGCCAGCCCAAGCGAAGCCGAGGGCGCCTGCGACGGGACTGCTTGAACCGACAAAGGAGGGCCGCACATGGCCGATGTGAACCGGGGTAACCGGCCGCTTTCCCCCCACCTTCAGGTCTATCGCCTGCCGATCCCGGCGGTCGCCTCGATCATGACGCGGATCACCGGGCATGCGCTTGTCGCGGGGATCGTGCTGCTGGTCTGGTGGCTGGTCGCGGCTGTCTCCAGCCCGCAGGCCTTCGCTGCCGCCGACTGGGTCGTCCGGTCCTGGCTGGGTTTCCTCATCCTGACGGCTTCGGCCTGGGCGCTGTGGTTTCACGCGCTGTCGGGCATCCGCCACCTGTTCTACGACGCCGGCATGGGCCTGGAGATCGAGAACGCCAAGCGGAATTCGTGGATCATCATCATCGGCTCGGGCGTTCTGACGCTGCTGAGCCTGATCATCTTCTTCATCGGCTGAGGCGAGGGCATCATGCGCTATATCACCCCCCGCAAGGCGGCCACCGGCCTGGGATCGTCGCGTTCGGGCACGGCCCATCACTGGCACCTGACGGTCAGTAGCTATGCGCTGGTCATCCTGACGCCGCTGTTCCTGATCGCCGTCGGCCAGGCCATCGGCCTGCCGCAGGAAGGCGTCATCGCTCATTTCGGCCGTCCCGTTCCGGGCATCATAACGGCGCTGTTCGTCATCGTCGGGATGATCCACTTCATCAAGGGCACGCGGATCATGCTGGACGACTATGTCCACGGCGAGGCCAACAAGCTGGCGGTCATTGCCGCCACCATCTTTGGCTGGGCCGTCATCGCCGCCGCGGTCTTTGCGCTGGCAAAGATGGCCTTCACCATCATCGCGATCTGAGGACGACATGGCTGCATATCAAACCGAAGTTCATGATTATGACGTCGTGGTCGTCGGCGCCGGCGGCGCGGGCCTGCGTGCGACGCTGGGGATGGCCGAACAGGGCCTGCGCACGGCCTGCGTGACGAAGGTCTTCCCGACGCGGTCGCATACAGTCGCCGCGCAGGGAGGCATTGCCGCATCGCTGTCGAACATGGGGCCCGACAACTGGCAGTGGCACATGTACGACACCGTCAAGGGGTCGGACTGGCTGGGCGACACCGACGCGATGGAGTACCTGGCGCGCGAGGCGCCGAAGGCCGTTTATGAACTGGAACATTACGGCGTGCCCTTCAGCCGGACCGAGGACGGCCGCATCTACCAGCGTCCCTTCGGCGGCCACACGACTGAATTTGGTGAAGGCCCCCCGGTCCAGCGCACCTGCGCCGCCGCCGACCGCACCGGCCACGCCATCCTGCACACGCTCTATGGCCAATCGCTGAAGAACAACGCCGAGTTCTTCATCGAATACTTCGCGCTGGACCTGATCATCACGGACGGCCGCTGCACCGGCGTCGTCTGCTGGAAGCTGGACGACGGCACGATGCACGTCTTCAACGCCAAGATGGTGGTGCTGGCGACCGGCGGCTACGGCCGCGCCTATTTCAGCGCGACCAGCGCCCATACCTGCACCGGCGACGGCGGCGGCATGGTCGCGCGCGCGGGCCTGCCGCTTCAGGACATGGAATTCGTGCAGTTCCACCCGACCGGCATCTACGGCTCGGGCTGCCTCATTACTGAAGGCGCGCGCGGCGAGGGCGGCTACCTGACCAACTCGGAAGGCGAGCGCTTCATGGAGCGGTATGCGCCAACCTACAAGGATCTGGCCAGCCGCGATGTCGTCAGCCGCTGCATGACCATGGAAATCCGCGAGGGTCGCGGCGTCGGCGCAGACAAGGACCACATCTTCCTCAACTTGATGCACCTGCCGCCCGAGACCCTGCACGAGCGCCTGCCGGGCATCAGCGAAAGCGCCAAGATCTTCGCCGGTGTGGACGTGACCCGCGCGCCGATCCCGGTCCTGCCGACGGTGCACTACAACATGGGCGGCATTCCCACCAACTACTGGGGTGAGGTTCTGGCTCCGACCGAGGATGACCCTGACGCCATCTTCCCGGGCCTGATGGCTGTCGGCGAGGCCGGCTGCGCCTCGGTCCACGGTGCGAACCGCCTGGGGTCGAACTCGCTGATCGACCTTGTGGTCTTCGGCCGGGCGGCGGCGATCCGGGCCGGTGCGGTCATCGACCGGGCAGGGGCCGTGCCCTCGACCAACCAAGCCGAGGTGGATCGGGCGCTGGATCGCTTTGATGGGCTGCGCCACGCCACGGGCACCATGTCCACGGCCGAACTGCGCAACCAGATGCAGCGCACGATGCAGGCCGACGCGGCCGTCTTCCGCACCGACAAGACGCTGGCCGAAGGTGTCGAGAAGATGGAGGCGGTCGCCGGCAAGATGGACGACATCAAGGTGACGGATCGCGGCATGATCTGGAACACCGACCTGATGGAGACGTTGGAGCTGACGAACCTGATGCCCAATGCCCTAACGACGATCGTCGCGGCCGAGGCCCGCAAGGAAAGCCGCGGCGCCCATGCGCACGAGGATTATCCTGAGCGGGATGACGCCAACTGGCGCAAGCATTCGCTTGCCTGGGTCGATGGCAACAAGGTTAAACTGGCTTACCGCCCCGTCCACCTCGAGCCGTTGACGACGGCAGGGGAAGGCGGGATCGACCTGAACAAGATCGCTCCGAAGAAAAGGGTTTACTAATGCGCTTCAACCTCATCGCCGCTTTCGGCCTTTCCGCCGCCACCCTGGCGGGCTGCGTCGCCCCGGTTCCCATGGCCGGCCCCGCCGTGCCGGCCGCGCCCGTGGTCACGACGCCGACCGTCCTGGACGCAGCGTCGCGTCAGGTGGCCCGCGACGTGATCAACACGCAGATGCAGTCGCGCCTGCCGGGCGCGAACGTGGCGCCCTATACCGATTGCGTCGTTGCCAACGCCACCACGGCCGAACTGATCGACATCGCCCAGATGTCGCGCGCCGGTGCCTCGGGGGCTGCCGACAGCGTGGCGGCGATCGTTTCGCGGCCGGCGACGACGCAGTGCATCGCCGCTGCGGCACGCACAGCCTGATATGGTCACGCGGGCATATCTGCTTGCCCTGCTGCCGCTTGCCGCGGCGCTCTCGGCCTGTGGCCCGGTCCCGGTGGACCAGGCCGAGCGGAGTTGCCTGCGCGATGCCCGACTGGCCGAACGCCCTCGGGGCCATGCGGTCGTGGGGGTCGGCGGAGGGTCGGGCGGAAGCCAAGGCTTCGGACGGGTCGAGCTTGAGGTCAGCGGCGACTATCTGATGCGTCGAGACCCGTCCGACGTCTTTGCCCGCTGCGTCGTGGCGCGTTCTGGCCAGGCGCCGACGCATCCGCTGGACGACCAGCCCGGCTGGCGGACCAGCACGTGGTGACGGCCTTGCTGGGACGCAGGCTGATCCTGCATGTCGGCGTGCAGAAGACCGGCACGACCTCGCTTCAGCGTTTCCTGAAGCTCCGGGCGGCAGAGCTGGCCGACGAGGTGATCGTCCGTACGCCCGAAGAAGGCACACCAATGCGTCCGCTAGGCCGAGCCGCCATCGCGGCAAGCCTGTCAGACGACAAGGATCGCAGGCAGGCCCTGCGCGTCGCCTTCGAGGATGTGCTGGACACCGTCCCCGACGGGCCGCAGACGGTTATCCTCAGCCACGAAAACCTGGCGGGCGCAATGCCCGGTAATGGCGGAGAGACGCGACTTTATCCCGCCCTGCCGCGGTTCGTGAAAATCCTGCGCAAATGCGCGCAGGCCCGTGGATTTTCCAGCGAGGTCGTCCTTTATACAAGGCAGATGCTGTCGTGGCGGCCCTCGGTCTGGGCGCAGGCGGTGCGGACTGACGGGTATGCAGACACGTTTCAGACATTCATGGAGCGGACAGCCGACCTGCCGGAGTGGGAAGACCTCGTCGACCGCCTGCGCGCTGCGTTGGGGTCCGATGTCGTGACGCGGCTGCGGCTGGAAGACGAGACGGACCTGGGCAGGCCCGGGCGGCAGCTTCTGCTCCATGCCGGCATCACTGCCGCACGCATTGACGCGTTGGCCCCGCTGGACGGCACCGCGATGGAGCGTCTGAACGGCGGCTCGACCGAATTTCTCCGCCAGCTGAACGGCTTGGCGCTCAACCCTCATGCGCGTGACCGGGTCGCTGACCTTGTCGCCCGCGCCCAATACCTGTTCACGGCCGACGCGCCGTCCGAAGGCACTCTCTGAAAGGAGCACCCAATGGTCCAGTTCACACTGCCCAAGAACAGCCAGATCCGGGTCGGCAAGACCTGGCCCAAGCCCGAGGGCGCAACCAACGTCAAGAAGTTCACCATCTACCGGTGGGAGCCCGAGACCGGCGAAAACCCGCGGCTTGACACCTATTTCGTCGATCTCGACAAGTGCGGGCCGATGGTTCTGGACGCGCTGATCAAGATCAAGAACGAGATCGACCCGACGCTGTCCTTCCGCCGCTCCTGCCGCGAGGGGATCTGTGGGTCCTGCGCCATGGTCATCGACGGCGGCAACCGGCTGGCCTGCATCTTCGGCATCGACGAGGTGAAGGGCGACATCGCCATCTATCCGCTGCCGCACATGCCGGTGGTCAAGGACCTGATCCCGGACCTGACGCATTTCTATGCTCAGCACGCCTCGGTGAACCCCTATCTGCAGACGAAGTCGCCGACCCCCGGCAAGGAATGGAAGCAGTCCATCGAGGACCGCAAGAAACTGGACGGGCTTTACGAGTGCATCCTGTGCGCCTCCTGTTCGACCGCGTGCCCGTCCTACTGGTGGAATGGCGACCGCTATCTGGGCCCGGCCGCGCTTCTGCATGCCTATCGCTGGATCATCGACAGCCGCGACGAGGCGACCGGAGAGCGTCTGGACGGGCTTGAGGATCCGTTCAAGCTTTATCGCTGCCACACGATCATGAACTGCACCAACACCTGCCCGAAGGGGTTGAACCCTGCGAAAGCGATCGCGTCGATCAAGCACATGATGGTCGAACGGGCCGGCTGATTTGATGCGAACCGCTCCGCTCAGGGGCGGTTTCTTCTCCGGCCTCGGCAATCAGGCCTGGCCATCCAAAGGCAAGGGCGGTGTAGGGCCGCTATCCTCAAGATGCCAGGTTGCCGCCCAACGGCCGCCGGACCGCTCCAGCACGAGGAAATTTCGTTCGGCGCTGTAGCGGGTCCGCTGGCCCGGAAGCGGCTGGATGCGGATCGGATGGCCCGGCAGCGGGTTTTCCCCCAGCGACGCCAGCGCCCCCAGAAAGCGCGCCCATCCCTTGGGCGGCGCCCGGTGGGCGATCCCCGACGCCACAAGCTGGTGCAGCTGCTGCCCGTGCCCTGCATCCATGACGGCACGCGTGGCCAGGTGGATCTCCCCGGACAGCGCCGTCAGGTTGTGGTCGTCACGTTGCAGCATGTCGCGGGCGGTTGTCAGCATCCTGCGCCATTCCTCTCGGTGCGCGCGGCTCTGCCACTGGTCGCGCAGGTCGTCCTCGTATTTCTGCATCCGCGGGATGATCCGCATCAACCCTTCCAGCAGCGACATCCGTGGCCCCAGAAGAGGTACGCTTGACATCAGCATGGTGTGCCCCTGGAAAGCGGACTGTGCCTCGGTCACCATCTGCAACCAGCCAGCATGGCCCATGATGTTTTTGCGGCTTCGTTCGGACCGCAGGTCGGGCGCAAGTATCCGAAGGCCGGGGGCCCGGATTGCCCAGCCCAGATGGGCGCCCTTGTTGTCGAAAAAGCGGGCGGGCAGGTCCCCGTCCGTCGCGCCGTGCTGAAAGATCAGGAAGCATTCCCGAGCGACCGCGAAAAGGGTCTGGCCGACGGCGGATTCGGTCCGGGATCGCGGCAGCGACCCCCAGCCGTCGCAGATGTCGTGGTCGTCCCATTGCATCAGTGACGGCACGCGGGCGGCCAGCCAGGCCAGCTCTGGCGCGGCATAGAGAGCTCGATAGCGCGCGAAGAACCTGTCCCGCAGATGGTCGCGCAGATCGGCCAGCGCCTCGACTGACGGCGCGTCGGGAACGCGATCGGGCCAGTCCTCGCTCAGCGCGTGGCCCTGCGTCACCTCGTCGGCATAGACCTGATCTCCACCGTGCAGCATCAGCGCGAACGGGCGGTGCCGGTGCTCGTCCCGCAGGCGGGCCCACATGGCGTTGCGCTCGGACCCCTCGCGCTCCATGTCACCGACCTCTTCTCCGTTGCAAGAGACATAGGCGACACGCAGGTCGCCGGTCATATCAACAGCGATCTCATAGGCGTGGCCGCGCCAGCGATAGGTCGACATGCGGTCGGCAGGCGCATCGAACCGAACTCGCCAGACGGTGGTGGTGCCTTGGCAGGCGATCCGCTCGGCGGCGACCTCTTGCCCCGCAAGATGGATCGGGGGCGGTATTTCTTCCCCCGTCCCAATGAAAAGCGCCGACAGGTGGAGCCGGCCGCCCGCAATGTCGTCGAGCAACAGGACCGGGCCAACGAAATCCGAATGGTGAACTGGCATCTGCTCCAATTATGGAGGCCGCGCGTCTCTTGCAATCTGCAAAACGGTGGCTGTCGAAGGGGTGATTTGGCGCGCATCACCACGGAGGCAGGTGAACGCCCTTCATGGCACCGTGCATCAAGGAAAGGTGCCGTTCCCCAGGGTGCCGTGGCGTAGGTTCGAAGAATCGATGGACGACGTCAACAGGCGCGGCATCTGCGCATAGTTTTCGCTTGCGGGCATCACCAACAGGGGGTGCTTGGAAGCCTTCAATCCTTTGCCTGATACAGTTCCTTGACGCCGGATAACCATGTCAGGGCGCTGGACTTGCCTCGCCGCATTGACAACGACCAACCGGGGGTCTTGGAGACCTCTGCTCAGCGCATTGTGGGAAGCAGACCGCCGGGTGGGCGGTCCGCCAGGCGATGTCAGCCCTCGATGCTGCCGAAGTCGGCGATCTGCCGGCCCGCCTCGCGGATTCGCGACAGCAGGTTCAGGCGGTTGCGCCGGACGATCTGGTTGTCGGTGTTCACCTGCACCGCCTCGAAAAAGGCGTCGATGGGGGCGCGCAGGGCGGCGATGGCGGTCATGGCTGCAGGATAGTCCTCGGCGGCCATGGCGGCCTTGATCTTCGGCTCGGCGGTGTCGAGGGCGGTGAACAGGCCGCGCTCCTCATCCGTCTCGGCGAATTTCGGATCAGCGCCGAAGCTGTATTCGACGCCGTCCTTCTCCTCGGCCTGCGCCAGGATGTTGCTGGCGCGCTTGAGGCCCTGGGTCAGGTTCCGCCCATCCTCGGTATCCAGCATCCCGTTCAGCGCGGTGGCGCGGGCGACCACGCGGACGAGGTCGTCATTCCCCTCCTGCGCCAGCACCGCGTCGATGATGTCGTGGCGGATGCCCTGCTCGCGCAGGTGGACCTTGAGGCGGTCGTGGAGGAAGGAGAGGAGGTCGGCAGCCTCGTCCGCGTCAAACTTGCACGTGTGCAGCGTCACACGCCGCTTCTCATTTCTTGCAAGAGCGACGATGTCGAACTGCTCCCGGATGGAGGCTAGCGGTCCTTCAGCGAGGGTTGCGCCGTTTTCTTGGGCGCTGGCGATTGTGAACGGGAGCACGCGCTCACCGTGGTCGAGAAGCACTTTCTCCAAGGACACCAAAAGTTTGTTCTCGTTGAGCAGCCGGATCACCCCTAAAGCCGCCCGTCGCAGCGCGAAGGGGTCTTTCGACCCCGTCGGCTTCTCGTCGATCGCCCAGAACCCGATAAGCGTATCCAGCTTAT
>JAYZBS010000049.1:0-22356 GCA_036338635.1 Pseudomonadota bacterium
CCGCGCTTCCTGAGCGCATCGTCATAGGTGGACCAGTCTGAGGTGCGGTAGCGGGCGGGCTTCGGCTTGCTCATGCTGTTCGTCTGACCGCATGCATTCCCGATGTGAGTCCTTCACCCGCCCAGTTCTGCAACAACGCCGCCTAGCGACGACAGGCGCAAAGGTGCTGGGCAAAGCTCGACGGACCATATTCCGAGATGGCAACCGAGTTGCCATCTGCAAATATGGATTGTCATTAATGACGATCGAACTGATGGGTATCGGGTAGGGCGCCACAACTCCAGACACTATCAGCACTTTGTGTTTGGAAATGGTGGGCGACCCTGGAATCGAACCAGGCATGGGTCTCCCCGGCGGAGTTACAGTCCGCTGCCGCACCTTGCAGCACGTCGCCCGCCGATCGCTTTCGGCGTGCGGCGGTGATTAACGGCCCCGCCGGGGGGCGTCAAGCAGATTTCCGGGGCTTGCGCGACGACGCCACGACGCGCAGAGAAGGGACCGGAACAAAGGAGCCCGCAATGGCCGAGCGCACCGGAAAAGCCAAGAAGCCCACCTGGGTCATCGACAAGGAACGCGCCCGACGCGCCGCCGCGGCCGAGACAGTCTGGTTGTTCGGCCTGCATGCGGTGCGCGACGCATTGGCGAACCCTGCGCGAGAGAAGCTGCGCCTGATTGTCACCCAGAACGCGGTGGCAAGACTGGGCGACCTGCATGGCATGACGCCAGAAATCACCGACCCGCGAGTTTTCGACAAGACGGTGCCACTGGCTGGCGAAAGCGTTCATCAGGGCGCCGCGCTTGAGGTGAAGCCGCTGAAGTGGGGCAGCCTCAGCGAGGTGGCGCTGCGCGAGGCACCGGGCGAGACGCGCCCGCTGCTGGTGGCGCTGGACCGGGTGACGGACCCGCACAACATCGGCGCGATCCTGCGTTCGGCCGAGGTATTCGGCGCCCGCGCCGTCATCGCGCCGCACCGCCATTCCGCACCCGAGACCGGGGCACTGGCCAAGACCGCCTCTGGCGCGCTGGAGCGGCAGCCCTATCTGCGCGTCCCGAATTTGGCCGAGGCGCTGACGCAGTTGAGGAACATGGGCTTCATCCTTGTGGCGCTGGACGGCACCGGCGACCAGTCGCTGCCGGACCTGCTGGGGACGCTGTCGGGGCGGGCGATCTGCCTTGTTCTCGGCGCCGAGGGGCCCGGCATGCGGGAACTGACGCTGAAGACCTGCGATCACGTCGCGCGGGTTCCCTTCGCCGCCGATTTCGGTTCTCTCAACGTCTCGAATGCGGCGGCGGTGGCGCTTTATGCGGCAGGGCGTGCCTGAAGATCACATGCTTGCGACGTTACCGCCGCGCGCGTTGATATCGCGGGCGTCGGGTGCCAAAGACGCCTGGTGCCAACCACGAGTCGCCATGCGCCGTTTCGCCCTCGTCCTGTTGATGTCGATCCTGCCCGCATTGCCTGCGGCCGCGCAGGACTGGGCACTCGGTGGGTTCGATCCGGTGGGCTATGTCAGCGCCGGCCGCCCCGTGCCCGGCCGCAGCGACATCGCCACGATGTGGCGCGGCATGATCTGGCATTTCGCATCCGAGGAGAATCGGACCCGGTTCGAGGCTGATCCGCGTGCCTATGCGCCCCGGCTGGGGGGGATGTGCCCGCTGTCGATCATCGAGGGTGATCCCGAACCCGGCGATCCGCGCCACTTTCTCGTGCGGCAGGACGGTCTCTATCTGTTCCGGTCGGCCGAGGCGGGACGTAAGGTGCGCGGAAATCCTGATGAGGTTCTGGGGCGCGCTCGGGCGGCTTGGGCGCAAATGCAGTGACAAAATCCTGCCAGTCACGAATTCGCGACCGGTGTGGAACTTTTCTGACTTGATGCCCATTTACATCACTGAACATGACCCCGGAACGGTCATGTTCGGATCACTGTCCCTCGTTCCGTGACTTGCGCCCGGCCATCATGTGGACCGGGCGCCTTTTATATGCGACGTTCCCGATCAGGGATAAGGGAGGTTTCATGGACATCGACACGACGGAAGACGACGATATCGCCCGGATCGCCCGGACCACGCATGTCGTTGCGGTGGTTGGCCTGTCGCCGAACGAGGCCCGCGCCAGCTGGGGCGTGGCCCGCTATCTGCAGGCGATCGGCATGAAGGTAGTCCCGGTGAACCCCGGGCACGCCGGACACCAGATCCTGGGCGAGGAGGTCTATGCCACCCTGTCGGACATTCCAACCGACCGTGGCGTCGAGATGGTGGACATCTTCCGCCGCTCGGATGCCGTGTCGGGTGTGGTTGACGAGGCGCTGGCGCATCTTCCCGATCTGAAGGTGATCTGGACGCAGCTGGGCATCCGCGACGATCAGGCCGCAGCCCGCGCCCGCAACGCCGGCGTGACGGTGATCCAGGACCGCTGCCCCAAGATCGAATTTCCTCGCCACAGATGAGGAACCACAGGGTTATCCGCTTGACGACCGGCCGGGCAGCTTCTAAGTGGGGCCGGACCTCAGGGGTATAGCTCAGTTGGTAGAGCATCGGTCTCCAAAACCGAGGGTCGTGGGTTCGAGTCCCCCTGCCCCTGCCAGGTCCTTCCGCCAGGTCCCATGCCAACCGGCTTGAAATGGCGGGTGGCGTTCGATAGATCAGCGCCTGCACTTGCGAAGGAGCCTGCCTTGGCCAATCCCGTCCAGTTCATCAACCAGGTCCGCGCCGAGGCGGCGAAGATCACGTGGCCGACCCGGAGAGAGGTCGTCACAACCACGATCATGGTCCTGGTCTTCGCCTCGATCACCAGCCTGTTCTTCTTCCTGGTGGACTTGGCGATCCGCACCGGCCTGACGCAGGGTCTGCGGCTGATCAGCGGCTGATCGGGGCTTGCATTTGCCGGGCAGGGGCGTTAATTGCCCCCGACTGTCCGGCAAGACGGCGTGCATCGGAAATCCGCATGCGCGCCGATGTCAGTTTTCGGAAGCACAGAAATTCAGGGGTTTGACGCCGTCCAGGTGTGATTCCTCAAAGATGAGCAGGGGTCGATCGAGACATGGCAAAGCGTTGGTATTCGGTCAGCGTCCTGTCGAACTTCGAAAAGAAGGTCGCCGAGGCGATTCGCCAGGCCGTCGCCGAGAAGGGCCTCGAGGAGCAGATCGACGAGGTCCTGGTCCCGACCGAGGAAGTGATCGAGATCCGTCGCGGCAAGAAGGTCACGTCGGAGCGTCGATTCATGCCGGGATACGTCCTGGTTCACATGGACATGTCGGACCGGACCTACCACCTGGTCAACTCGATCAACCGCGTCACCGGGTTCCTGGGCGCGCAGGGCAAGCCGATGCCGATGCGCGACGACGAGGTGAACGCGATGCTGAACCGCTCGGGCGACGGGGAACCCGCCGCGCCGCGCAACCTGATCCGCTTCGACGTGGGCGAGAAGGTGAACGTAACCGACGGCCCGTTCGAGGGCTTCTCGGGCATGGTCGAGGAAGTCGACGAGATCTCGTCGCGGATCAAGGTCACGGTGTCGATCTTCGGTCGGCCCACGCCGGTCGAACTGGAATTCACGCAGGTCTCGAAGACCGCGTGATTGGCTGCGGGAGGTTCCGGTCCCTGACGGGGCGCGGGCCGCACCGCTAAATCGGCCCATTCGGGCTTGATGATGAAGGAGAAGGCCAGATGGCCAAGAAGGTAGTTGGCAGCCTCAAGCTGCAGATCAAGGCGGGTCAGGCGAACCCGTCGCCCCCTGTCGGCCCTGCCCTGGGTCAGCGCGGCATCAACATCATGGCGTTCTGCAAGGAATTCAACGCCAAGACGCAGGAGATGGAA
The DNA here is from genome assembly GCA_036338635.1 of Pseudomonadota bacterium. Classification (GTDB taxonomy): domain Bacteria; phylum Pseudomonadota; class Alphaproteobacteria; order Rhodobacterales; family Rhodobacteraceae; genus Paracoccus. Next base: position 3,817 of record JAYZBS010000049.1, read on the forward strand.
CAGGGCGCGCCCGTGCCCGTCGTCATCACCTATTATGCCGACAAGTCGTTCAGCTTCGAGACGAAGACGCCCCCGGCATCCTTCCTGCTGAAGAAGGCAGCCGGCCTGAAGCCGGTCGGCAAGCGCAACCGCGCCAAGGGTTCGGACAAGCCGGGTCGCGCCAGCGCCGGTTCCGTGACCGTCAAGCAGGTCCGCGAGATCGCCGAGACCAAGATGAAGGATCTGTCCGCGACCGATATCGACGCCGCGATGAAGATCATCGTCGGCTCGGCCCGTTCGATCGGCATCGAGGTGAAGGGCTAAGTCATGGCAAAGATTTCCAAGAAGAAAGCCGCCGCCCGCGCCGCCTTCGACGGCAAGGCCAACCTGTCGGTCGAGGATGCGGTCAAGCTGGTTAAGTCGGCCGCTTCGGCGAAGTTCGACGAGACCGTCGAGATCGCGCTGAACCTGGGCGTCGATCCGCGCCACGCCGACCAGATGGTCCGCGGCGTCGTGACGCTGCCCGCCGGCACCGGCAAGGACGTCCGCGTCGCGGTCTTCGCCCGCGGTCCGAAGGCTGACGAAGCCAAGGCCGCCGGTGCGGACATCGTCGGCGCCGAAGACCTGATGGAGACCATCCAGGCCGGCAAGATTGAGTTCGACCGTTGCATCGCGACGCCGGACATGATGCCGCTGGTCGGTCGCCTGGGCAAGATCCTGGGCCCGCGCAACCTGATGCCGAACCCCAAGGTCGGCACGGTGACGATGGACGTCAAGTCGGCCGTCGAGGCCGCCAAGGGCGGTGAGGTCCAGTTCAAGGCCGAGAAGGCGGGCGTCGTCCATGCCGGCATCGGCAAGGTCTCGTTCGATGAGGACAAGCTGGCCCAGAACCTGCGCGCCTTCGTCGAGGCGGTGACCCGCGCCAAGCCGACCGGTGCGAAGGGGACCTACATGAAGAAGGTCTCGATCAGCTCGACCATGGGGCCGGGCGTGTCGGTCGACGTGGTCTCGGCCGCTCAGGCCTGAGGTCAGTGAATTTCCCGGAGCGATCCGGGGATGGCGGGGCCATCGGCCCCGTCCTGTCCGAGACGGAGGGTGCGGGGAAACCCGCTTAATGTCCTTCCTGAGATGGGGAAGCATTTTTCCGAAGGTTCGTCCTTCGGGTGATCTTGCCCTAGCGGACCCGACCCGGTCCCGTTGGTGACCGGGAAAAGTGAGAGCGGGGGGAAACCCCCAACTTGGAGTGAAACCGTGGATAGAGCACAAAAAGAACAGGTGGTCGACGAACTCGGCCAGATCTTTGAAAGCTCTGGCGTCGTGGTGGTTGCCCACTACGAGGGGATGACGGTTGCACATATGCAGGACCTGCGGGCGCGCATGCGCGAAGCCGGCGGTTCCGTTCGCGTTGCCAAGAACAAGCTCGCCAAGATCGCCCTGGAAGGTAAGCCTTGCGCAAGCATCGCCGATTACCTGACGGGCATGACCGTGCTCACCTACTCGGAAGATCCCACCGCTGCTGCGCGGATCGCCGACAAGTACGCCAAGGATAACGAACGCTTCGTGATCCTGGGCGGTGCCATGGGTGACTCGGCGCTGGATCCGGCCGGTGTGAAAGCCGTCGCCTCGATGCCGTCGCGTGAAGAGCTGATCGCTCAGATCGTGTCGTGCCTCGGTGCGCCCGCCTCGAACATCGCCGGTGCCATCGGCGCGCCTGCTTCGAACATCGCGAGCATCCTCACGACCCTCGAGGAACGTGAGGCTGCGTAAGCAACCCCATCCCGTCGCGTGGTTGAACGCACGACGTTGGAACATTAACTGGAAAGAACGGAAAAATGGCTGACCTGAAACAACTCGCCGAACAAATCGTGGGCCTGACCCTGCTGGAAGCCCAGGAGCTCAAGACCATCCTGAAGGACGAATACGGCATCGAGCCGGCCGCTGGCGGCGCCGTCATGATGGCTGGCCCGGCCGCTGCTGCCGAAGCCGAAGAAGAAAAGACCGAATTCGACGTCGTCCTGACCGACGCCGGCGCCAACAAGATCAACGTGATCAAGGAAGTGCGCGGCATCACCGGTCTTGGCCTGAAAGAAGCCAAGGACCTGGTCGAAGCCGGCGGCAAGGTCAAGGAAGGCGCGGCCAAGGCCGATGCCGAAGAGATCAAGAAGAAGCTCGAAGCGGCTGGCGCCAAGGTCGAGCTGAAGTAATCGGTCCCCGGATCGATCTGAACAGGGCAGGGTCCGGGATTCCCCGGTCCCTGCCGAACCTGTCTTGAAGGGCGGTCTGGGATCAGACATTCCTTCAGGGCATGTTCGAGGTTCGGGAGCGGCGCGGTGGGACGCGTGGCACGAATGGAACCTCACCCCTGATTTCGTAGGCGTGTTCCGGGGGCCCCGACCCGGACCCGCGCGAAGACGAAAGGTGACAAGACCCCATGGCGCAAGCTTATGTCGGCCAGAAGCGTATCCGGCGCTACTATGGCAACATCCGTGAAGTCCTGCAGATGCCGAACCTCATCGAGGTTCAGAAATCGTCCTATGACCTGTTCCTGAACTCGGGCGAGGGGACGGCCCATACCGACGGAGAGGGCATCCAGGGCGTCTTCCAGTCGGTCTTCCCGATCAAGGACTTCAACGAGACCGCGACGTTGGAGTTCGTGAAATACGAGCTCGAGCGCCCGAAATACGATGTGGACGAGTGCCAGCAGCGCGACATGACCTATGCCGCGCCGCTGAAGGTCACCCTGCGCCTGATCGTTTTCGATGTCGACGAGAATACCGGGGCGAAGTCCGTCAAGGACATCAAGGAACAGGACGTCTTCATGGGCGACATGCCCTTGATGACGCAGAACGGCACGTTCATCGTGAACGGGACCGAGCGCGTGGTGGTCAGCCAGATGCACCGCAGCCCCGGCGTTTTCTTCGATCATGACCGCGGCAAGACCCATTCCTCGGGCAAGCTGCTGTTCGCCTGCCGTATCATTCCCTATCGCGGGTCGTGGCTGGACTTCGAATTCGACGCCAAGGACCTGGTCTTCGCGCGCATCGACCGGCGCCGCAAGCTGCCGGTGACGACGCTTCTCTATGCGCTTGGCATGGACCAGGAGGGCATCATGGATGCCTTCTACGAGACCGTGAACTATACCCTGCGTCGCGAGGGGCGCGAGCAGGGCTGGGTCACGCGCTTCTTCCCCGAGCGCGTTCGCGGCACCCGTCCGTCCTATGACCTGGTCAATGCCGATACCGGCGAGGTCATCACCAAGGCCGGAGAGAAGGTCACGCCGCGCCTGGTCAAGAAGCTGCTGGAATCGGGCGACCAGCTGAACCTCTTCGTGCCGTTCGAGCGGATCGTCGGCCGCTTCGTCTCCAAGGACATCGTCAATGACGAGACCGGCTTCATCTATGCCGAGGCCGGCGACGAGATCACGGCCGAATACAACAAGGAAGGCGACCTGTCGGGCGGTCTTCTGAAGGTCCTGCTGGACAACGGCATCAACGACGTTCCGGTCCTGGACATCGACCACGTCAACGTGGGCCCCTATATCCGCAACACGATGGCGGCCGACAAGAACATGAACCGCGAAGGTGCGCTGATGGACATCTACCGCGTCATGCGTCCGGGCGAGCCGCCCACCGTCGAGGCCGCGCAGACCCTGTTCAACTCGCTGTTCTTCGACAGCGAGCGTTACGACTTGTCCGCCGTTGGCCGGGTCAAGATGAACATGCGCCTGAACCTGGATGCCCCCGACACGCAGCGCACGCTGCGCCACGAGGATATCGTGGCTTGTATCCGCGGCCTCGTGGAGCTGCGCGACGGCAAGGGCGAGATCGACGACATCGACCACCTGGGCAACCGCCGCGTGCGTTCGGTCGGCGAGCTGATGGAGAACCAGTATCGCGTCGGCCTGCTGCGCATGGAGCGCGCGATCCGCGAGCGGATGTCGGGCGTCGAGATCGACACCGTCATGCCGCAGGACCTGATCAACGCCAAGCCGGCTGCGGCGGCGGTGCGCGAATTCTTCGGCTCCTCTCAGCTGTCGCAGTTCATGGACCAGACGAACCCGCTGTCCGAAGTGACGCACAAGCGCCGCCTGTCGGCCCTCGGGCCGGGCGGTCTGACGCGTGAGCGTGCAGGATTCGAGGTTCGCGACGTCCACCCGACCCACTATGGCCGGATGTGCCCGATCGAAACGCCGGAAGGTCAGAACATCGGTCTGATCAACAGCCTTGCCACCTTTGCACGGGTCAACAAGTACGGCTTCATCGAAACCCCCTACCGCAAGGTGGTCGAGGGCAAGGTCACCGACGACGTGGTCTATATGTCCGCGACCGAGGAAATGCGCCACACCGTGGCGCAGGCCAACGCGACGCTGGATGCCGACGGCAACTTCGTCGACGAGCTGATCAGCACGCGCCAGTCAGGCGACTTCATGCTTAATCCGGTTGATGCCGTCGATCTGATCGACGTGTCGCCCAAGCAGTTGGTGTCGGTCGCTGCCGCGCTGATCCCGTTCCTGGAAAACGACGACGCCAACCGCGCGCTGATGGGTTCCAACATGCAGCGTCAGGCGGTCCCGCTTCTGCGGGCCGAGGCGCCGTTCGTCGGCACCGGCATGGAAGCGACCGTGGCCCGCGATTCGGGTGCCGCGATCATGGCGCGCCGCGGCGGCATCATCGACCAGGTCGATGCGCAGCGGATCGTCGTTCGCGCGACCGAGAACATGGGCGCGGGTGACGCCGGCGTGGACATCTATCGTCTGCGGAAGTTCAAGCGTTCGAACCAGTCCTCGACCATTAACCAGCGTCCGCTGGTCAAGGTGGGTGAGAAGGTCGTCGCCAACCAGGTCATTGCCGACGGTCCCTCGACCGATCAGGGTGAACTGGCCATCGGCCGGAACGTGGTCGTCGCGTTCATGCCCTGGAATGGCTACAACTACGAGGACTCGATCCTGATCTCTGAGCGGATCCACCGCGACGACGTGTTCACCTCGATCCATATCGACGAATACGAAGTGGCGGCCCGCGACACCAAGCTGGGGCCCGAGGAGATTACGCGCGACATCCCGAACGTCGGCGAGGAAGCCCTGCGCAACCTCGACGAAGCCGGCATCGTCTATATCGGCGCCGAGGTCGGGCCGGGCGACATCCTGGTGGGCAAGATCACACCCAAGGGCGAAAGCCCGATGACGCCGGAAGAAAAGCTTCTGCGCGCCATCTTCGGCGAAAAGGCATCGGACGTGCGCGACACCTCGCTGCGTCTGCCGCCGGGTGCCTATGGCACCATCGTCGAGGTGCGGGTCTTCAACCGCCACGGCGTCGACAAGGACGAACGCGCGCTGCAGATCGAGCGCGAGGAAGTCGAGCGTCTGGCACGCGACCGTGACGACGAACAGGCGATCCTGGACCGCAACATCTATGCGCGTCTGAAGTCGCTGATCCTGGGCAAGGTGGCGCTGAAGGGCCCGAAGGGCATCAAGGCCAACACCGAGATCACCGAGGACCTGCTGGGCACGCTGTCGCGCGGCCAGTGGTGGCAGCTTGCCGTGTCCGAGGAGGAGACCGCCAAGGACGTCGAGGCGCTGAACGGCCAGTACGACACCCAGAAGAAGCTGCTTGAGGCCCGTTTCGAGGACAAGGTCGAGAAGGTCCGTCAGGGCGACGATCTGCCGCCGGGCGTGATGAAGATGGTCAAGGTCTTTGTCGCCGTGAAGCGCAAGCTGCAGGCGGGCGACAAGATGGCCGGTCGTCACGGCAACAAGGGCGTCGTGTCCAAGGTGGTCCCAATGGAGGACATGCCGTTCCTTGCGGACGGCACCCCGGTCGACCTGGTTCTGAACCCGCTCGGCGTGCCGTCGCGGATGAACGTCGGGCAGATCCTGGAGACCCACATGGGTTGGGCCAGCCGCGGACTGGGCCTGAAGATTGATGAGGCGCTGGAGGAGTATCGCCGCAACGGCGACATGACTCCGGTCCGCGAGGCGATGCGCATCGGCTATGGCGATGAGCTGTACTCCGAGACGTTCGAGGACATGGACGACGAGACGCTGCGCGAGCACGCCGGAACGGTGCGCACGGGCGTGCCGATCGCCACGCCGGTCTTCGACGGCGCCAAGGAGGCTGACGTGAACGACGCGCTGACGCGTGCCGGGTTCGACAGCTCTGGGCAGTCGGTGGTGTTCGATGGCCGCACGGGCGACCAGTTCGCTCGCAAGGTCACCGTCGGGATGAAGTACGTCCTGAAGCTGCACCACCTGGTCGACGACAAGATGCACGCCCGGTCCACGGGTCCGTACAGCCTTGTCACGCAGCAGCCCCTGGGCGGCAAGGCGCAGTTCGGTGGCCAGCGTCTGGGTGAGATGGAGGTCTGGGCGCTTGAAGCCTATGGCGCCGCCTACACCCTGCAGGAAATGCTGACCGTCAAGTCGGACGACGTCGCCGGCCGCACCAAGGTCTACGAGTCCATCGTCAAGGGCGAGGACAACTTCGAGGCCGGCGTGCCGGAATCGTTCAACGTGCTGGTCAAGGAGGTCCGGGGTCTGGGCCTCAACATGGAACTCCTGGATGCGGAGGAAGAGGAGTGAGGGCTTTGGCCCTCCTCCACCCCCAACGCGCCCTTTCAAGGATTGAAAAATGAACCAGGAACTCGCCACCAACCTCCTGAACCCGCTGGCTCCGCCGCGGCAGTTCGACGAAATCAAGATCTCTCTGGCCAGCCCGGAAGAAATCCTCGCCTGGTCCTTCGGCGAGGTGAAGAAGCCGGAAACCATCAACTACCGTACGTTCAAGCCTGAACGTGACGGCCTCTTCTGCGCGCGCATCTTCGGTCCGATCAAGGACTATGAATGCCTGTGCGGCAAGTACAAGCGCATGAAGTATCGCGGCCTCGTCTGCGAGAAGTGCGGCGTGGAAGTGACCCTGCAGAAGGTCCGCCGTGAGCGGATGGGCCATATCGAACTGGCCGCGCCCGTGGCTCACATCTGGTTCCTGAAATCGCTGCCGTCGCGCATCGGCCTGATGCTGGACATGACGCTGCGCGATCTGGAGCGGATCCTCTATTTCGAGAACTATGTCGTCATCGAGCCGGGCCTGACCGACCTGACCTACGGCCAGTTGCTGAGCGAAGAGGAGTTCCTCGACGCGCAGGACAACTATGGCGCCGACGCGTTCCAGGCCGATATCGGCGCTGAAGCGATCCGGGCCATGCTGGCCAATATTGACCTGGCGGCCACGGCCGACCAGCTGCGCGAGGATCTGAAGGTCGCCACGGGCGAGCTGAAGCCCAAGAAGATCATCAAGCGCCTGAAGATCGTCGAATCGTTCCTGGAATCCGGCAACCGTCCGGAATGGATGGTCCTGACCGTCATCCCGGTCATCCCGCCGGAACTGCGCCCGCTGGTCCCGCTGGACGGCGGCCGCTTCGCGACCTCGGACCTCAACGACCTCTACCGCCGGGTGATCAACCGGAACAACCGCCTCAAGCGGCTGATCGAGCTGCGCGCGCCCGACATCATCGTCCGCAACGAAAAGCGGATGCTGCAGGAATCGGTCGATGCGCTGTTTGACAACGGCCGTCGCGGCCGCGTCATCACGGGCAACAACCGTCGCCCGCTGAAGTCGCTGTCGGACATGCTGAAGGGCAAGCAGGGCCGCTTCCGCCAGAACCTTCTGGGCAAGCGCGTCGACTTCTCGGGCCGCTCGGTCATCGTGACCGGCCCCGAGCTGAAGCTGCATCAGTGCGGCCTGCCCAAGAAGATGGCGCTCGAGCTGTTCAAGCCGTTCATCTATTCGCGGCTCGAAGCGAAGGGCCTCAGCAGCACCGTCAAGCAGGCCAAGAAGCTGGTCGAGAAAGAGCGTCCCGAGGTCTGGGACATCCTGGACGAGGTCATCCGCGAGCACCCGGTCCTGCTGAACCGTGCGCCCACGCTGCACCGTCTTGGCATCCAGGCGTTCGAGCCGATCCTGATCGAAGGCAAAGCGATCCAGCTGCACCCGCTGGTCTGCTCGGCCTTCAATGCCGACTTCGACGGCGACCAGATGGCCGTGCACGTGCCTCTGTCGCTGGAAGCGCAGCTGGAAGCGCGCGTCCTGATGATGTCGACGAACAACGTCCTGTCGCCCGCCAACGGTGCGCCGATCATCGTGCCGTCGCAGGACATGATCCTTGGCCTCTATTACGTTTCGATGCAGCGCGACGGGATGAAGGGCGAGGGGATGACCTTCTCGAACATCGAGGAGGTCGAGCACGCCCTGGCCGCGGGCGAGGTGCACCTGCATGCCAAGATCACCTCGCGCATCCGCCAGGTGGACGAGAACGGCATCGAGGTCGTCAAGCGGTATGAAACCACGCCGGGCCGGATGCGGCTTGGTGCGCTTCTGCCGATGAATGCCAAGGCGCCGTTCGAACTGGTCAACCGCCTGTTGCGCAAGAAGGACGTCCAGCACGTCATCGACACCGTCTACCGCTACTGCGGGCAGAAGGAATCGGTGATCTTCTGCGACCAGATCATGGGTCTGGGCTTCAAGGAAGCGTTCCGTGCCGGCATCAGCTTCGGCAAGGACGACATGGTCGTGCCCGACAACAAGTGGTCGATCGTCGAGGAAGTCCAGGAGCAGGTGAAGGAGTTCGAACAGCAGTATCTGGACGGCCTGATCACCCAGGGCGAGAAGTACAACAAGGTCGTGGACGCTTGGTCGAAGTGCAACGACCGCGTGACCGAGGCCATGATGTCCACCATCTCGGCCAACAAGCGGGACGAGAACGGCGCCGAGATGGAGCCGAACTCGGTCTACATGATGGCGCATTCCGGTGCGCGGGGTTCGGTCAACCAGATGAAGCAGCTGGGTGGCATGCGCGGCCTGATGGCCAAGCCCTCGGGCGAGATCATCGAGACGCCGATCATCTCGAACTTCAAGGAAGGTCTGACCGTCCTTGAATACTTCAACTCGACCCACGGCGCCCGGAAGGGTCTGTCGGACACCGCGTTGAAGACGGCGAACTCGGGTTATCTGACCCGCCGACTGGTCGACGTGGCACAGGATTGCATCATTCGCGAACACGACTGTGGCACCGAGCGCGCGATCACGGCATCCGCCGCGGTCAACGACGGCGAGGTGATCAGCCCGCTGTCCGAACGCGTGCTGGGCCGCACCTCGGCCGAGGATGTGCTGGTGCCTGGCGGTGACGAGATCATCGTCCGTGCGAACGAGGTGATCGACGAACGCAAGGCCGACGCCATCGAGGCGGCGGGCGTGCAGTCCGTTCGCATCCGTTCGGCGCTGACCTGCGAATCCGAGGACGGGATCTGCGCGCTCTGCTATGGCCGCGACCTGGCCCGCGGCACGCTGGTCAACATTGGCGAGGCTGTCGGCATCATCGCTGCGCAGTCGATCGGCGAACCGGGCACGCAGCTAACGATGCGGACCTTCCACATCGGCGGCATCGCGCAGGGCGGCCAGCAGTCGTTCCAGGCCGCGTCTCACGAGGGCAAGGTCGAGTTCCGCAACGAAAGCATCCTGACCAACGCCAATGGCGAGCAGATCGTGATGTCGCGCAACATGCAGCTGGTCGTCATCGACGAGCAGGGGCAGGAGCGTGCGACCCACAAGCTGTTCTACGGCTCGAAGCTGTTCGTGAAGGACGGCGAAAGCGTCACCCGTGGCGCCAAGCTGTTCGAATGGGACCCCTACACACTGCCGATCATCGCCGAGAAGGGTGGCGTGGCCAAGTTCGTCGACCTGCTGTCGGGCCTCTCGGTCCGCGACGAGACCGATGATGCCACCGGCATGACCCAGAAGATCGTCACGGACTGGCGGTCCGCGCCCAAGGGCAACGACCTCAAGCCCGAGATCATCATCATGGACGCGAACGGCGAACCGGTGCGCAACGACCAGGGCAACCCGGTCAGCTATCCGATGTCGGTGGACGCGATCCTCTCGGTCGAGGATGGCCAGGACATCCGTCCCGGCGACGTGGTAGCGCGGATCCCGCGCGAAGGTGCCCGGACCAAGGACATCACCGGGGGTCTTCCCCGCGTGGCGGAATTGTTCGAAGCCCGTCGCCCCAAGGATCACGCGATCATCGCCGAGATCGATGGCTATGTGCGCTTCGGCAAGGACTACAAGAACAAGCGCCGCATCAGCATCGAGCCCTCGGAAGAAGGACACTCGCCCGTCGAGTACATGGTGCCGAAAGGCAAGCACATCCCGGTGCAGGAAGGCGACTTCGTGCAGAAGGGCGACTACATCATGGACGGCAACCCGGCGCCGCATGACATCCTGCGCATCATGGGGATCGAGGCCTTGGCCGACTATCTCATCGACGAGGTGCAGGACGTCTATCGACTGCAGGGTGTGAAGATCAACGACAAGCACATCGAGGTGATCGTCCGCCAGATGCTGCAGAAGATCGAGATCCTCGACAGCGGGGAAACCACCTTGCTGAAGGGCGAGCACGTCGAGCGCGACGAGTTCGAGGAAGAGAACGCCAAGGTCGAGGCACGCGGCGGACGTCCCGCCACGGGCGAGCCGGTCCTTCTGGGCATCACCAAGGCGTCGCTGCAGACCCGCAGCTTCATCTCGGCGGCGTCCTTCCAGGAGACGACGCGCGTGCTGACCGAGGCTGCCGTCCAAGGCAAGCGCGACAAGCTCGTGGGCCTGAAGGAGAACGTCATCGTCGGCCGCCTGATCCCGGCGGGTACCGGTGGCGCGACCTCTCGGGTCCGTCGCATCGCGACCGAGCGCGACGCCGAGGTGATCGAGGCGCGTCGCGCCGAGGCCGAGGCCGCGGCCGCCCTTGCGGCGCCCGAGCCGAACCTTGAAGGCTCGATGACGACCAGCACCAGCGCCGATGCCCTGTTCGAGCGGCGCGAGGACAACGGTGACGAGTGATCGTCCCGCAAAAGAACCGTGAAGGTCCCCGCCACGTGCTGACGCATTTCGCGTGGTAGGGCCAATCCGAAGTTCTGAGCAAAACGTCAAAGGCCGCGCCTCGTAGGGGCGCGGCCTTATCATGTCGGTTTTCCCAATGTTGCGCGACCGGTCCCTGAGGATGCAGCAGGTTTGATCCTGCGTTAACCTCTCGCCTCTCGAACCGGATCCGCAGCGTAGTGCCCATGAAGAGCCACGGGCAGTATTGCCTCCGACGGATGACAGGCGGGCCCTCGCACCGGCACTTCGACAAGCGCCCGGTATACATGTCGTCGTCGTGGAGATGCATTCGCGCCGTGCGATAATCTTTCGACCTCCCAGGCTTCTCCGGCATCGTGGACCTGACCGGAACGAAACCGGTGCAGGTCCATCGTTGCTTTCTTATCTAGGGTCATCACGAGGCTCGCCATCCGATCTTTTCGAATCTCCTCACGGAAAACATGCAGTAGCAGAGGCGGTAGGGTCGCTTCCTGTTCCGTAATATGAACAACGGAACAGAGCGGGAGCATTTCCCTAGTTAGGGTAGTCACGCGGCTTAACCCACGAATGTCGGGTGTATTCATTTCGCGAAGCCAGCGTGGTTGGTGCGATGCGTGAGCATGCCCGCACCCACGACATGCAAAACGAGGAACTGGCCGGCTTGCAGTGAAGCGCAGAAGCGGCGGGACTCGCTGATGATGTGGTTCTACCCCGCGATGATCTGGAAAGCCGCGCCGACGGTCAGGCGTGGCCGCGAGCAAAGCGGCGGCGACTTCGCCATCCAGACCTGCCTTTCCATGCTGTCCGGACTTGCCCGACCTGATGGGACTATGGAACCCGTCGATGGATCTGGCGCCGGCGTTTTCGGCCTGCCGGCAGAAATGCCGTGTGACCTGCCGGATCAGCTCCGGCTCGATGGTCTTGAAGAAGGTGAGTGGCATGCGCACAGGCATGGCGATGCCGGACGGTGCGTTCGCCATGGTTGCGCGGACCAGTGGCGGGCCATGAATCACGGCTCCGGGATCCCTTCACGAGGAAACACCGGAGATCCGGGCCGTCGATGTTACCGGCAGCCACATCGGCGATGCACCGGTGCTGCGCGATCTTCTTGGTTAGGTCACGGGAAACCAACAGATCGGAAGGGTCATGGCAGATGGGCCTACGACATGCGCAAGTGCCACGATGCGATCGCACCATGCCATCATAGCGCCGCACAAGAACGCCAGGCCGTGCAAGACCATTACCGCCGGTGCGGTCGAAAGACATGAAGCCTCAAGGAAATATCTTGGACGAGCTTTCTGGCAACGATGGAGCGAATATCGCCGCAGGAGCCGCGTCGAGACATGACGCGGCCCAGCAAACAGACCGGCGGGCTACTTTTCCGGCAATTGGATGCGTTGTGCAAAACGGCTGGTCCAGCGGCTCACGGCAGGGGCCTCTGACCGCCAGCTTGCAAAGGTCCAGATCCGCATCGCCGTCCTGAACGGTTGCATCGCGCTCGGCACACCCGTCACAGAGGCCGTGGGATAATTTCGTCCGAAGCGCGGAGGACCCGAGGCTATTTGTGCAACAAAGCCGAGTTTCGTTGCAGCATGATGGCCTGCGGTGCAGCGCGCGGAATACGTCTGCCAAGCGCCGGCCCTTTGTACATTGATATTTAAGGGTCATGCTGGGCGAGTTTCGCCGGCCAATTTAGCATAAGCTGAGGCCTTCAAGCAGCACGGCGCTTGCTGATCGTCCCGCTTCCCCAAAGGGGGAGACCACGTCGCCAAGGCTGAACCTGTCGACTTCGCCTGATCTGTCTGCCCGCTCGAAGCGGCGCCTCTGGCACTCGGCCATCAGATCCGACCGGCAAGAACGATGGTATCCGCTGCACTGAACGGCCCTAGACCATTTGAAGCAGCCGTGCGCTGCGACGGCGTAGGGGGGGCAGGCATCATCACAGGCGCGCTCTCTTTTGGGTTGCGTTGTTTCTGCCGCTGAAGATACTGGCCCGGACTTTCCAAAGGATCGACGATGCGCCGTCCTGCCCTCTGGCCGCCACGCCTGCCTCTGCCTTGTCAGGGCTGGTCGGGCGCGTCGGGGCAGCCGTGGCCGGCATGGGTGCTGCGCCCGTGGCAGGGGCCGAGGGTTGCCTGAACCTGCGACCTTGACCTGCCCACGCGACGGAGCGACCCAATGCCAGCCTCGATCATCTCGCCCCTGCGGCGGACCCGCCCAGCCTCGGTCCGTCCGGCGCCGCTGAAGCCCGGCGACAACATGCGGGGTGCGGGGCTGATGACGCTGTCGATGATGGGTTTCGGCTGCAACGACGCCATCATCAAGTATGTCACCGCCGATATCCCGCTTTATCAGGCGATCGCCATGCGCGGCCTTGTGGTGATCGTCGCGCTGACCGTGCTGGCGCAGCGGGGCGGCGGTCTGCGCCTGCGGATCGCACGGCCGATGCACATCCCCATGGCGCTGCGACTGATCGGCGAGGTCGGATCGACCCTGCTGTTCCTGAACGCCCTGACCCGGATGGAGATCGCCGATCTGAACGCGGTGATGCAGTCCCTGCCGCTGGTCGTCATGCTGGGCGCAGCGCTGTTCTTCGGCGAGACCCTGGGCTGGCGCCGGATGTCGGCCGTCGGGGTCGGCATGCTGGGCGTGCTGGTCATCCTGAGGCCGGGCAGCGGCACCTTCGGAATCTGGTCGCTGGTGGCGCTCGGGTCGATGCTTCTGGTCGCGCTGCGTGACCTGTCGACTCGGCGCTTCACCAGCGACGTCAAATCCTCGACCATCGCCTTTTATGCAGCGGTGACCGTCACGGCGGTAGGTCTCGGTCTCAGCTTGGGGCAGGGCTGGGTGGTGCCGGACCTTCGGCAAGCGCTTCTGCTGGTCCTGTCGGGATCGTTCCTCACCATCGCCTACCTGTCAGCGGTGGCCGCCATGCGCATCGGCGAGATCTCGGTCGTTGCGCCCTTCCGCTATACCTCGCTTCTGGTGGCGATCGTGCTGGGCCTCGTGGTCTTCGGCGACTGGCCCGACCTCTGGACCTGGGCCGGCGCGGTGCTGGTCGTGGGCGCCGGGATCTATACCATCTGGCGCGAGGCGCAGCTGGGGCGGCGGCGCTGATGCGGGTGCAGATGCTGGGCCTCTGCCGGTTTTCCTATTTGGGGATGCGCGGCTACCAGGTCGAGCACGACAGCATCGCGGCGCGGCGGGCCTATCTCTATGACCCGGCACGGCTGGAGCGGCGGTGGCAGTGGTTCACAACGATGGCGCTGCCGGGCTGGCTGGCACAGACCGACCCGGACTTCATGCTGGTGGTGATGACCGGCCCCGACCTGCCGCAGCCTTGGCTGGACCGGCTGCGAGGGCTTTGTGTCCGGGTCCCGCAGATGCGGCTGTCGCTGGTCCCGCCGATGGAGTACCACCTGCAGGCCTGCCGTGCCGCGGTGGCCCCCCATGTCGATCCGGCAGCTGACGCGATCGGCCATTTTCGCCACGACGACGACGACGCCGTCGCGCTGGATTACGTGGCCGAGGCGCGGGCGGATTTCGCGCGGGTCAGCGCCCTCTGGCAGGCCGAGGGCAGGCTGTCGCTGGACTATGGGCGCGGTTTCATGGTCGAGGCGCGGGACGGCCAGTTGAAGATCACCCCGCGCATCTGCCACAACATGGGGGTCGCGCTGACCATCTTCCTGCGTCCCGACGCCGAGGAAACGGCGCTGCACTTCAACCATACGAAGCTGGCGCAATGGATGCCGGGCGTTCAGGTGAACCGGCAGCCGATGTTCCTGCGGTCGATCCATGCCGACAGCGACTCGGGCGACATGGGCCCGGGTCTGGCCTGGCAGCCCGAGGGCGGAGCCCTGAACCGCATCCTGCGGCAGCGTTTCGGCCTGCGCCGGGGTGATCTGGCCGATCTGGCGCGGCGGCTGGACGCGGGCCGCTCAGGGGGGGCTTGTTGACAGCATCCCGGATTCACCCTATAGCCCCGCTACCCGGCGGGAAACCGTATCGGGTGCCAGAACCTGTGAGGTCACGATCCGGGCCGAATTTGCCCCGATCCTCTGGAATTACGCCCGTCAGCCCGATATGGGCCGGACGGGCTTGGCATTTTGCGATTCGCGCAAGGTGCCGTCGAGAAGCGGCGCAACCGGGTGGTTGCGAGTATTGACAGAGCAAGACGGGGAACCGAATGCCGACGATCCAACAGCTGATCCGCAAGCCGCGGCAGCCGAAAGTGCAGCGCTCGAAGTCGCAGCACCTTCAGGGCTGCCCGCAGAAGCGCGGCGTCTGCACGCGCGTCTACACCACGACGCCTAAGAAACCGAACTCCGCTATGCGTAAGGTCGCCAAGGTGCGCCTGACGAATGGCTTCGAGGTCATCTCCTACATTCCGGGCGAAAAGCACAACCTGCAGGAACACAGCGTCGTGCTGATCCGCGGCGGCCGCGTGAAAGACCTTCCGGGTGTCCGTTACCACATCCTGCGCGGTGTGCTGGATACCCAGGGCGTCAAGGATCGTCGCCAGCGTCGTTCGAAATACGGCGCGAAGCGTCCGAAGTAAGGAGAGGCATCAATGTCCCGTCGTCACGCAGCTGAAAAGCGCGAAGTCCTGCCCGACGCCAAGTTTGGCGATCGCGTGCTGACCAAATTCATGAACAACCTGATGGTTGACGGCAAGAAGTCGACCGCCGAGCGGATCGTCTACAACGCGCTCGACCGCGTTCAGGCCCGCCTCAAGCGCGAGCCGATCGAGGTCTTCCACGAGGCGCTCGACAACGTGAAGCCGTCCGTCGAAGTGCGCTCGCGCCGCGTCGGCGGTGCGACCTACCAGGTCCCCGTCGAAGTGCGCCCGATCCGCCGCGAGGCGCTGGCGATCCGCTGGCTGATCACCGCTGCGGCAAAGCGCAACGAGAACACGATGGAAGAGCGCCTGGCGGGCGAGCTGTCCGATGCCGTCAACGGCCGCGGCACCGCCGTCAAGAAGCGCGAAGACACGCACAAGATGGCCGACGCCAACAAGGCGTTCAGCCACTACCGCTGGTAAGGCGAAAGGATCCAGACCATGGCACGCGATTATCCGCTGCAGCGTTACCGTAACTTCGGCATCATGGCCCACATCGATGCCGGCAAGACGACGACGACCGAGCGTATCCTCTTCTACACCGGCAAGTCGCACAAGATCGGCGAAGTCCATGACGGCGCCGCGACCATGGACTGGATGGAGCAAGAGCAGGAGCGCGGCATCACGATCACGTCTGCCGCGACCACCACGTTCTGGCAGCGTCAGGAAGACCCGACCTCGGAAGGGACTTCGGACACGAAGTACCGCTTCAACATCATCGACACGCCGGGCCACGTCGACTTCACCATCGAGGTCGAGCGTTCGCTGGCCGTTCTGGACGGCGCGATCTGTCTTCTGGACGCCAACGCCGGCGTCGAGCCGCAGACCGAGACGGTGTGGCGTCAGGCCGACCGCTACAAGGTCCCGCGGATCGTGTTTGTCAACAAGATGGACAAGATCGGCGCCGACTTCTTCAACTGCGTCAAGATGATCAAGGACCGCACCGGCGGCACCCCGTGCCCGATCGCCCTGCCGATCGGCGCCGAGGACAAGCTGGAAGGCATCATCGACCTGATCAAGATGGAAGAGTGGACCTGGCGCGGCGAGGATCTGGGTGCGTCCTGGACCCGTCAGCCGATCCGCGAAGAGCTGCAGGATTTGGCCAACGAATGGCGCACGAACCTGCTTGAGCTGGTCGTCGAGCAGGACGATGCCGCGATGGAAGCCTACCTCGAGGGCAACGAGCCCGACGAGGCGACCCTGCGCCAGCTGATCCGCAAGGGCACGCTGTCGCTGTCGTTCTTCCCGGTCACCGCCGGTTCCGCGTTCAAGAACAAGGGCGTTCAGCCGCTGTTGAACTCGGTCATCGACTTCCTGCCGAACCCGCTGGACGTGCCCCCCTACATGGGCTTCCTGCCGGGCGACGAGTCCGAGACCCGCAACATTGAGCGTCGTGCCGATGACGCGCAGCCCTTCTCGGGCCTGGCCTTCAAGATCATGAACGACCCGTTCGTCGGTTCGCTGACCTTCACGCGCATCTATTCGGGCGTGATGAAGAAGGGCGATCAGATGCTGAACGCCACCAAGGGCAAGCGCGAGCGCGTCGGCCGCATGATGATGATGCACTCGATCAACCGCGAGGAGATCGAGGAGGCCTTTGCAGGCGACATCATCGCGCTGGCCGGTCTGAAGGAAACGACCACCGGCGACACCCTGTGCGATCCGGCGAACCCGGTCGTCCTGGAGACGATGACCTTCCCCGAGCCGGTCATCGAGATCGCCGTCGAGCCGAAGTCGAAGGCCGACCAGGAGAAGATGGGCCTCGCCCTTCAGCGCCTGGCCGCCGAGGACCCGTCCTTCCGCGTCGAGACCGACATCGAGTCGGGCCAGACGATCATGAAGGGCATGGGCGAACTTCACCTCGACATCCTGGTCGACCGCATGAAGCGCGAGTTCAAGGTCGAGGCGAACATCGGTGCGCCGCAGGTGGCCTACCGTGAGACGATCAGCCAAGAAGCTGACATTGACTACACGCACAAGAAGCAAACCGGTGGTACCGGCCAGTTCGCGCGCGTGAAGCTGACGATCACCCCGACCGAGCCGGGCGAAGGCTATTCGTTCGAAAGCAAGATCGTGGGCGGTGCGGTGCCGAAGGAATACATCCCCGGCGTCGAGAAGGGCATCAAGTCGGTCATGGATTCGGGGCCGCTGGCAGGCTTCCCGGTGATCGACTTCAAGGTCGCGCTGACGGACGGTGCGTTCCACGATGTCGACTCGTCGGTCCTGGCCTTCGAGATCGCTTCGCGCGCTGCAATGCGTGAAGGGCTGCGCAAGGCCGGCGCCAAGCTGCTGGAGCCGATCATGAAGGTCGAGGTCGTGACGCCGGAGGAATACACCGGTTCGATCATCGGCGATCTGACCAGCCGTCGCGGCATGGTGCGTGGCCAGGACAGCCGCGGCAATGCCAACGTCATCGACGCCTTCGTGCCGCTGGCCAACATGTTCGGCTACATCAACAACCTGCGCTCGATGTCCTCGGGCCGGGCCGTGTTCTCGATGCAGTTCGACCACTACGAGGCCGTGCCGCAGAACATCTCGGACGAGATCCAGAAGAAATACGCCTGATCTTGCGGCGGGGCCTCGGCCCCGCCACTTCACCTGCATTGACGAACAAGGAGCCATTCCATGGCAAAGGCAAAGTTTGAACGGAACAAACCGCACGTCAACATCGGGACCATCGGTCACGTTGACCACGGCAAGACGACGCTGACCGCTGCGATCACGAAGTATTTCGGCGATTTCCGCGCCTATGACCAGATCGACGGCGCGCCCGAAGAGAAGGCCCGCGGGATCACGATCTCGACCGCGCACGTTGAATACGAATCCGAGTCGCGTCACTACGCGCACGTGGACTGCCCGGGCCACGCCGACTACGTGAAGAACATGATCACCGGTGCCGCTCAGATGGACGGCGCGATCCTGGTCGTGAACGCCGCCGACGGCCCGATGCCGCAGACGCGCGAGCACATCCTCTTGGGCCGCCAGGTCGGCATCCCCTACATGGTCGTCTACCTGAACAAGGTCGACCAGGTGGATGACGAA
>JAYZBS010000050.1:0-30599 GCA_036338635.1 Pseudomonadota bacterium
ATCGCGCCACAGTCCCATGGCGCTGCCGTCCAGCACCATCGCCAGCGGCACGCAGGCCAACCCGCCCATCAGCAGCGTCAGCGCCGACAGCGCCACGGGCCGTGCCCCTGTGGGCCAGTACCGTGAGCGATAGATGTTGCCCCCGGCGATCACCACCGGCATGGCCGTCGCGGCGACCAGCCAGCCGGTTGCCCCCGCCGGCAGGTCGGTCAGCTTGGCCAGCGCCAGCGTGACGCCCCCAGCCAGGCCCAGCCCCACGGCCAGCGCACGGCGGGGGTCCGCACGCTCCAGCCCCAGCAGGCGGGCCAGCGCCCAGGTCAGCAGGATCGGGAAGGCGAATGTCAGCGCGATGTATCCCGCCCCCACATGCGCCACCGCCAGATAACCAAGCGCCATCGGCCCCGCCAGAAGCAGCCCCGCCCCGGCGGCGAAAGGCAGCATCCGCAGCGCCCCCGCCAACTGCCCCAGGGCCGCCGCCAGCGCCAGCTGGACCGCGCCGCTGCCCGCCATGACGGCGGCCAGAAACCAGATCATCGGCGCCCCGGCATCGGATGCCATCCGCGAGATCAGGATGGTGACGGCCAGGGCGGCCCCTGCCGTCACCAGGCATCCAAGGATCGCCAGCCGGCCCTGCGCTTCGGTCATTGTCATCCCCTTGCTGTCGCGGCTATCATCTTGCTGAGAATTATCTTGATGGCAAGACATCATGCTTCCTGACCGCGCCGCCCGCGCAGCGGCCGCCTGGCGCCGCGAAAAACCGGAACTGGACGTCGAGGCGATGGAGATCATCGGCCGGCTGAACGAATTGTCGTCGCTGCTGACCCGGGCGCTGCAACCGGTCTTCGCGGCGCACGGCCTGCAGGGCGGCGAATTCGACGTGCTGGCAACCTTGCGGCGGGCGGGCACCCCATTCCGCCTGACGCCGACAGCCCTTTATGAGGCCACGATGCTGACCTCCGGCGGGATGACGGCGCGGCTCGACCGGCTCGAGGCGCGGTCGCTGATCCGCCGCCTGCCGAACCCGCAGGACCGTCGCGGAACGCTGATCGAGCTGACCGACCAAGGCGTGGCGCTGATCGACACGGCCATAGGCCCGCATGCGGAAAACGAAACCCGCCTGCTGGCGGGTGTGCCGCCCGATGATCGGGCGACGCTGAACGACCTTCTGGCGAGGCTGCTGGCGGCCCTGCCCTAGCCTGCCTCGGCCGCGATCTGCGCACGCGACTTGCGGCCGCGTTCGGTGGCCGACTTCAGCTGACCGCAGGCGGCCATGATATCCTCGCCCCTGGGCGTGCGGATCGGGCTGGCATAGCCGGCCTTGTAGATGATGTCGGCGAAGGCCCGGATGCGGTTGTTGCTGGACCGCTTGTAGGGTGCGCCGGGCCATTCGTTGAACGGGATCAGGTTGATCTTCGCCGGGATGCCGCGGATCAGTTGCACCAGCCGGCGCGCGTCGTCGTCGCTGTCGTTCACGCCGTCCAGCATCACGTATTCGAAGGTGATCCGTTCGCTGTTGGACAGCCGGGGATAGTCGCGCAGCGCCTCCAGCAGGGTCTCGATGTTCCAGCGCTTGTTGATCGGCACCAGCCTGTCACGGGTCTCGTCGGTCGTGGCGTGGAAACTGACGGCCAAAAGGCAGCCGATTTCTTCGGCGGTGCGGGCAATCTCGGGCACGACGCCGCTGGTGGAGAGCGTGATGCGGCGGCGCGACAGCGACAGCCCCTCGCCGTCCATCACGACCTTCATGGCGTCGCGGACGTTCTCGAAGTTGTAGAGAGGCTCGCCCATGCCCATCAGGACGATGTTGCTGATCAGGCGGGTTTCGTCCTTGGGCGCGCCCTGGACCGGCCATTCGCCCAGGTCGTCGCGCGCGACCAGCAGCTGGCCCACGATCTCTGCGGCGGTCAGGTTCCGCACCAGCTTCTGGGTGCCGGTGTGGCAGAACGAACAGGTCAGCGTGCAGCCGACCTGGCTGCTGACGCAGAGCGTCCCGCGGCCTTCCTCGGGGATATAGACCGCCTCGACCTCGTGGCCGCCGGCAATCTTCAGCAGGTATTTGCGCGTCCCGTCCGCGCTGACCTGCCGGGTCACGATCTCTGGCAGGACAATCTCGAACCGGTCGGCCAGCAGGGCACGGTAGTCCTTGGCCAGGTTGGTCATCCGCGCGAAATCGCGCACGCCCCAGTGATAGATCCACTGCCAGACCTGCCCCACGCGCATCTTGGCCTGCTTTTCGGGCGTGCCGGCCGCAATGAGGGCGTCGCGCAACTGCTCCCTCGTCAGCCCGACGATGTTCGTCAGGCCGCCCTGGGGCAGCTTGCGGGGAATGGTCAGCACGTCCTGCGTGATCGGGGCGTTCATGTCGTCACCGGCAATGTAAGCGAAGACCCGCAAATAAGCGAAACGGGCCGGCTTTTCAACCGGCCACGTCCCTGGCGTCGAAATATCCGCCGGACAATCGGCCTGCGGCGTCCGTCGGCGCCGTTACTGGCAGCGTTCCTTGGCGGTGTTGGTCGCGGCGGTGATGCCCGACAGGCTGAACGTGTCCTTCGTCGTCGTGCCGCGCGACGAACGCCCGGTCACCACGGCCGAGGATCCGGCCCGAAGCGCGCCGATCAGCGATTCATCCTCGGACGGGCTGCCGGTCCAGGCGCTTTCGCCTTCGGTGAACAGGTTGAACTTGCGGCCGCCGACGTCGACCTCGACCGTGCTGTCAGGCGCGAAGGGATAGCCGCCGGTGAAGGAGACCTCGCCGTTCTGGCCGGGGCGATAGGCGACATACAGGCGGATGTCGCCGCGCGCCACCTCGGTCGGCTGGCCGTCGCGGGTGTTGATCGTCGACTTGGGCGGGGACACCGCCCAGCATTCCCGCGGGCTGTCGGCCGCAAAGACTGTCCAGTCGCCCTCGGTCGCCACGACATTGCTGGTCTCTTGCGCAACCGCCGTGCCAAGCCCGGCGATCAGGACCAGGCCGGCGCCTATGCCGCGCAGCTTAGTGGTATTCATGCTCTGGCCTCCTGCCATTCATTTCGCCGCTTTGCCCGGCGTTGTTCCCCGATTGCTGTGGTCTTTTCAACCATCTGCCGCCAGAATAGCGAAATTCGCTGCCCGCAAAAGGTCATGCGAGCAAAATCGCGCAATTGTCAGGGAGAATTTTCCATGCGTTCAGCCGAGATGATCGAACTGTGGCGGGGGGACATGCGGGAAAGCCTGCATCGTGGCCACGCGATCATCTGCGATGCGCATGGCGTCGTCGAGGCCTGGGGAAAGCCATCGCAGGTCATCTATCCGCGGTCGTCGTGCAAGATGATCCAGGCGCTGCCGCTGATCGAGAGCGGGGCGGCCGACGCCGCCGGCCTGACCGACCGCCAGTTGGCGCTGGCCTGCGCCAGCCACTCGGGCGCCGCGGTGCACGTCCGGGGTGTGGCCGACTGGCTGCAAGGGCTGGGGATGGCCGAAGGCGACCTGCGCTGCGGCAGTCACATGCCTGGCGACCCGGCCGAGAACCGACGCCTGACCTGTTCAGACGAAAATCCGTGCCAACTGCACAACAACTGTTCGGGCAAACACGCAGGTTTTCTGACGCTGAACCGGCACCTGAAGGGAAGCGCCGAATACGTGGCGCCCGATCATCGCGTCCAGCAGGCCGTCAAGGCGGCCTTCGAGGATGTGACCGGGGAGACCAGCCCCGGCTTCGGCATCGACGGATGCTCGGCCCCGAACTGGGCCTGCTCGCTCGAGGGGCTGGCGCGGGCGATGGCGCGGTTCGCCAATCCGGGGCAGGACCGGCGCGGCCGGGCGATGCAGCGGCTGGTGGACGCAATGCGCGCGCATCCCGAACTGGTCGCAGGCGAGGGTCGGTCCTGCACGGCGCTGATGCGCGCAACGGGCGGCGCAGTGGCGGTCAAGACCGGGGCCGAGGCCGTCTTCGTGGCCATCCTGCCCCAGCAGGGCCTGGGCGTCGCGCTGAAGATCACAGACGGCGCCACCCGCGCCAGCGAGGCCGCCATCACCGCGATCCTGATTCATCTGGGTGTTCTGGACGCTGGCGATCCAGTCGCGAACAGCTATCTGAACGGGCCGATCCGGAACTGGCGGGGTATGGTCACCGGCAGCCTGAGGACATCACCGGGCTTTCCAAGCTGAGCCGATCAGGTGCGGATCGTCACGAAAACGACGTGATGTCGTGGTTCCATCAGCCTGCAGGACCACACCCGCGCCTGTGCCCCAAGCATGACCGGCCGGCGCCCCTTGGCAGAGCGGGCGCCGGCAACCACCTCAGATCATCTGCCAGATCAGCCGCAGCGCCAGGACGGTCGAGGTTACGACCAGCAGCGGCTTGATCAGCCTGGCCCCGATCCGCGAGGCGAGCCTTGCCCCAAGCGTGGCACCGGCGATCTGCGCCGCGCCCATGGCGATGCCCAGAAGCCACAGCGGCTGACCGACCAGGGCGAAAGCCCCCAGCCCGCCCAGGTTCGACGCGAAGTTCAGAAGCTTGGTATGCGCCGTGGCCTTCAGCACGCCGTAACCGGCCAGCGTCACGAAGCCGATCATGTAGAACGCGCCCGCCCCCGGCCCGATCAACCCGTCATAGAACCCGATGAAAGGAACCACGGTCACCGCGAAGACCGAGGCCGACAGCCGTCGGGCTCGATCAAGGTCGTTCAGCCCCGGCTTCAGCGCGAAGAACAGGGCGATGCCGATCAGGATCACCGGAAGGATCAGCCGCAGCCCGTCGGTCGGGATCGCACTGACAAGCGTTGCGCCGGCGGCCCCCGCCGCACAGGCCAGAAGGGCGGATCTCCACTGGCTGCGCAGATCCACGAGGCCCCGCGCAGCATAGCTGAGCGCGGCAGTGCCGGCACCGAAGACGCCCTGGACCTTGTTGGTGGCCAAGGCTTGCGCGGGCGGAACCCCCGCCAGCATCAGCACCGGCAGGGTGATCAGCCCTCCGCCGCCAGCGATGGCATCGACAAAGCCTGCGGCAAAAGCTGCCGCCATCAGCAACGGGATCAGGTCGAGAGTGAGTTCGAACATGCTGGCCATTCTGTCGGGGGCACCGTCGCTGCGGGCGGCTTACACCCCCGCGCCCTTTTGATATTCCCGGACCGCTGCAGGAGGCGGGCGGCTGCCGCCTGCAAAAATGGCGGTCAGACGGTGACGAAGTCCTGGGCCGAATAGCCCTGCAGGTAGAGAAGCGCTGTCAGGTCACCGTGGTTGATCCGGATCTGGGCCTGCGCGGCGACGGCGGGCTTGGCGTGCAGTGCGACACCTGTTCCGGCCAGGCCGATCATGTCGAGGTCGTTCGCGCCGTCGCCCACGGCGATCGCGTTCTGCGGCGTCGTGCCAAGGCAGGCCGCGATCTGCTGCAGGGCCTCGACCTTGGCCTCTCGGCCCAGGACGGGAAGGGCGACATGGCCGGTCAGGACGCCCGCCTCGACCATCAGCGTGTTGGCGCGGTGTTCGTCGAAGCCCAGCCGGCCGGCGACCGCTTCGGTGAAGGCAGTGAAGCCGCCCGAGACCAGTGCGGCATAGGCACCGTGCGCGCGCATCGTGGCAACCAGCGTCGCACCGCCCGATGCCAGCGTGATGCGGTCCCGCAGGACGGTGGGTATGACGCCTTCGTCCAGCCCCGCCAGCAGGCCCACGCGCTCGACCAGCGCCTCGTGGAAATTCAGCTCGCCATTCATGGCACGGGCGGTAATGTCCGCCACGCGTCCGCCCACGCCGGCAAAATCCGCCAGTTCATCGATGCACTCCTGGTCGATCATGGTCGAATCCATGTCGGCAATCAGGATGCGCTTGCGCCGCCCCTCGGCCGGCTGGATCGCCAGGTCGATGCCGATGGCCTGAAGATCGGACCACACGCGATCGGCATCGGCGGGCGCCTGGGGGATGTCGAACTCGGCCGCGATGCCGGTGGCCAGGATGCGCGGCGCGCCCCCCTGCCACTGCGCCGACAGCCCGCCTGGCAGATCGCTGTCGAGATTTGCGGCATGAGGCGAGGCGATCAGCGAGACGGTGAACATGGGGCGCATCCTTTTCGGCTGCCTCGGGATGTAGGCCAAAGATTTTTCTTGCGCCAGAGCAGGCGTGGCCTTACGTCGGTCAGTGGGACACCCCTCCCCAACGAGGGGCTTTTAGCTGGAAGGCTAGTCACATGACCGATCATGCGATCCCGGCTGCGCGGCCGGAAAATCCGCGCTTTTCCTCTGGCCCTTGCGCCAAGATCCCCCATTACAGTCTGGACATGCTGTCGGACGCGCCTCTTGGCCGCTCGCATCGCGCCGCCATCGGCAAGGCCAAGCTGGCCGAGGCGATCGAGTTGACGCGCGAGGTCCTGCGCGTGCCCGCGGATTACCGCATCGGCATTGTTCCCGGCTCGGACACGGGTGCGGTCGAGATGGCGATGTGGTCGCTGCTGGGCGCCCGTCCGGTTGAGATGCTGGCCTGGGAAAGCTTCGGCGAGGGCTGGGTCACCGATGCGGTCAAGCAGCTGAAACTGGACGCGACCGTCCGCAAGGCTGACTATGGCAAGATCGTCGATCTGGCCGAGGTCGATTTCGACGGCGATGTGGTCTTCACCTGGAACGGCACTACCAGCGGCGTGCGCGTGCCGAACGGCGATGCGATCCCCGCGGATCGCGACGGCCTGACCATCTGCGACGCGACCAGTGCGGCCTTTGCGATGGACCTGCCTTGGGACAAGCTGGATGTGGTGACCTTCAGTTGGCAGAAGGTTTTGGGCGGTGAAGGCGCGCATGGCGTCCTGATCCTGTCGCCGCGCGCGGTCGAGCGGCTTGAGACCTATACACCCGCCTGGCCGCTGCCGAAGATCTTCCGCATGACCAAGGGCGGCAAGCTGATCGAGGGCATCTTCAAGGGCGAGACGATCAACACCCCCTCGATGCTGGCGGTCGAGGATTATCTGGTCGCGTTGAAATGGGCGCAATCCCTGGGCGGCCTGCCGGAGATGATCGCGCGGGCCAATGCCAATGCGGGCGCGGTGCGGGACTTCATTGCCGGCAAGGACTGGATCGCCGATCTGGCCGAGGATCCGGCGACGGCCTCGACCACCAGCGTGTGCCTGAAGTTCACCGATCCGGCGATCAAGGACGGCGCCGCCTTTGCCAAGGCCGTTGCGAAACGGCTGGAAAAGGAAGGCGTGGCGCTGGATGCGGGCGCCTATCGCGACGCGCCGGCGGGGCTGCGGATCTGGTGCGGCTCGACCGTCGAGATGGCCGATGTGGCGGCGCTGATGCCATGGATCGAATGGGCCTATCGCGCCGAACTGGCCGCGCAATGACCTGACAGCCGGGGGGCTTTGCGCCCCCGGCCCCCCGCAGGGGATTTCCCAAAGAAGAAGCCGGACGCCAGCGTGGCCATGCCCGGGCGCTCCCACACAAGGATGAATGACATGCCGAAGGTTCTTGTCTCGGACAAGCTGTCCGAAACCGCCGTTCAGATCTTCCGCGACCGCGGTGTCGAGGTCGATTACATGCCCGATCTGGGCAAGGACAAGGAAAAGTTGGCCGAGGTGATCGGGCAGTATGACGGGCTGGCAATCCGCTCCGCGACCAAGGTGACCGAGAAGCTGCTGGCCGAGGCCGCGAATCTCAAGGTCATCGGCCGCGCCGGGATCGGGGTGGACAACGTGGACATCCCGGCCGCCAGCAAGAAGGGCGTCATCGTGATGAACACGCCCTTCGGCAACAGCGTGACCACGGCCGAGCATGCCATCGCCATGATGTTCGCCGTCGCGCGTCAGTTGCCTGAAGCCAGCGCCAGCACCCATGCCGGCAAGTGGGAGAAGAACCGCTTCATGGGGGTCGAGCTGTTCAACAAGACCTTGGGCGTGATCGGCGCGGGCAACATCGGCTCGATCGTGATAGACCGGGCACTGGGGCTGCACATGAAAGTGCTGGCCTATGATCCCTTCCTGTCCGAGGAGCGTGCCAAGGAACTGGGCGTGACCAAGGTCGAGCTGGACGACCTGCTGGGGAAGGCCGACTTCATCACCTTCCACGTGCCGCTGACCGACAAGACCCGCAACATCCTGTCGCGCGAGGCCATCGCCAAGCTGAAGAAGGGCGTGCGGATCATCAACTGTGCGCGCGGCGGGCTGGTCGATGAAGAGGCGCTGTCCGAAGCGCTGAAGGATGGACGCGTGGCTGGCGCCGCCTTTGACGTCTTCGCGGTCGAGCCCGCGACCGAGAGCCCGCTCTTCAACCTGCCGAACGTCGTTGTGACGCCGCATCTGGGTGCATCCACGACCGAGGCACAGGAGAACGTGGCCCTGCAGGTCGCCGAGCAGATGTCGGACTATCTGCTGACGGGCGCTGTGCAGAACGCGCTGAACATGCCCTCAGTCACCGCCGAGGAGGCTGCCGTGATGGGGCCGTGGATCAAGCTGGCAGGGCATCTAGGCGCCTTTGTCGGTCAGATGACGGATGAGCCGATCAAGGCAATCAACGTGCTCTATGATGGCGTCGTCTCCGAGATGAACCTCAACGCGCTGAACGCGGCGGTCATCGCCGGGGTGATGAAGGCGACGAACCCGGACGTGAACATGGTTTCGGCGCCGGTGATGGCGAAGGAGCGGGGGGTTCAGGTCTCGACCACGCGGCAGGACAAGGCGGGCGTCTACGAGGGTTACATCAAGCTGACCTGCGTCACCGCGACCCGCGAACGATCCATCGCCGGCACGGTCTTCAGCGACGGCAAACCACGCTTCATCCAGATCCGCGGGATCAACGTGGATGCCGAGGTCGGCAGCAACATGCTGTACACCCGCAACAAGGACGTGCCGGGCGTGATCGGCGCGCTGGGGATGACGCTTGGCAACCTGGGCGTGAACATCGCCAACTTCACGCTGGGGCGTGCCGCGAACGGGGCCGACGCCATCGCCATCCTGTACCTGGACGAGCCTATCGGCGACGAGGCGCTGGCCGCGCTTGAGAGTACGGGCAAATTCCTGCAGGCCCGCCGGCTGCAATTCGAGGTTTGACCTTGCCGCCGCACGTCCCTAGCCATGGGGGCGTGCGGACCTTTCCTGCCGCGCGCGATGTTCAGGTGACGGATGCGACTCTATGCGATCGGCGACATTCACGGGCAGCTGGACCTTCTGAAGGCCGCACACCAGCGGATATTCGACGACGGCGGGCCGGATGCCACGATCGCCCATGTCGGCGATTTGATCGACCGGGGCCCCGACTCCCGCGGCGTAGTCGAACACCTGCTGCGCGGCCGGGACGCTGGCCGCCCCTGGATCGTTACCCGCGGCAATCACGACCGGTTCCTGCCAGCCTTCATCGACCGGCCCGACTGGATCGACCCCGGCGTGTCCTCGGGGCAGCACTGGGTGGATCATCCGGGGCTGGGGGCGGCGGCGACGTTGCGGTCCTATGGCGTCGACCCCGACCAACCCCGAAATGCGCTGCTGCAGGCCACGCGGCAGGCCGTTCCGCCCGCCCATGCCCGTTTCCTGGCATCCTTGCCCCTGTGGTTCCTGCACCCGCTTGCGCTGGTCGTCCATGCCGGCATCAGGCCTGGTATCGACCTGCGTGATCAGGCCGAGGACGATTTGGTCTGGATCCGCAAGCCGTTCCTGGAAAGCGACGCGGACTTCGGCCCGCTAATCGTGCACGGCCATACCGCGCTGGAGCGTCCGGTCCTCTATCGCAACCGGCTGAACCTGGACGGCGGCGCCGCCTATGGTCGGCCGCTGACTGCTGTCGTCATCGAGAAGGGCGCCGTCCATCTGCTGACCGACACGGGCCGCGTTCCCCTTGAGAAGGAATAAACGATGCGCACCATTCTTGCCGCCACGATCATGCTGGCCACTGCGGCCCAAGCCGAAGAGGTCGCGCGGGTCGGGGTCGACTGGGTCGGAAACGACGTGATCGTCGAGGCGATCCAGGACCCCGAAGTGCCCGGCGTCACCTGCCATCTGGCCTATTTCAGCCGCTCGGTCCTGGATCGGCTGAGCCAGGGGAACTGGTTCGAGGATCCGTCGAACAGCGCCATCGAATGCACCCGCACCGGTCCCATCGACGCGTCCGGCCTGACGCCCGGAGAGGACGGCGACCAGGTCTTCAGCCAGAGCAGGTCGCTGATCTTCAAGTCGCTTGAGGTGCGCCGCATCTATGACGATCAGAACCGTGTGCTGATCTATCTGGCGCATGGCGCGCAGGTCACCGAAGGATCGGCCAAGATGTCTCTGGCCACGGTGCCGCTTCTGCCCGAGGACCGCGCCCCGTGACGGGGCGGCCAGTGGACAGCCTATGGCCGCCGCGCTAGAAGGCCGGCTGTGAATCAGGATGACGGAAGCCGCCCGATGCAGCCTTACCAGGTGCAAAGCCGCATTGCGAAATATTGTCTGGGCCAAGTCGTCCGGCACCGCAACCGCCCCTTCCGAGGCGTCATCTTCGACGTCGATCCCGAATTTGCCAATACCGAGGAGTGGTACGAATCCATCCCCGAGGATTCGCGCCCCGACAAGGACCAGCCCTTCTATCACCTTCTGGCTGAAACCGAGGCGACCTTCTATGTCGCCTATGTCTCGGAGCAGAACCTGGAGCTGGACCGTTCGGGCGAGCCGCTGGACCATCCGGAAGTCGGCGACATGTTCGGCGCCTTCGAGGACGGTCGCTATTTCCTGGCGGCGCCGGTCAACTGACAGCCGCTCACGCGGCGCCGGACTGTGCAAACGGGATGCTGAAGGCCAGATAGTTGCGCTGGCTTTCGCGGTAATAGCACAGCGCCTGCGTCAGGTCCTGGATCAGGAACCAGCCGAAACCGCCTTCGGGCAGGTCGTCCATCACCAGCGCGGGCAGGCTGCGCGGCAGGATGCATTCATCGGGCAGCGACACGCCGTCATCGGTCAGTGCACAGGCCAGACCGTTGGTGTGGCGCACGATGCACAGATGGATCACCGGCAGGCGAACGCTGTCGTCTGCGTTGCCCGCTCCGGCGGGCGCGTGCTCGGCGACGTTGTTCATCACCTCGGCCAGCACCAGCTCCAGCCGGCCGAGCGTGTCGTCGCTGACCTCGCCGTGGAAGCGGCGGCGGACGTCCTGCAGCGTGTCACGCACGGTTTCGGGCTGGGCGCTGAGGACGCGGTGGAACATCGGCTGGACCTGCGCCGAGGCGCGGGTGCCGCGCTCGGGCTCCGACCGTTCGATGGGTGTCATTCACGATGCTCCTTCTGAGCGGTGAGGGGGCGGATGTCGAAGACGCTGTCCATGCGCGTCAGGCGGAAGACGCGTTCCACGTTGGGCGTGAGCGCGCAGAGGACCATCCCGATATTCTGCGGCAGGCTTTTGCGGACGGCGATCATCGCGCCCAGGCCCGAACTGTCCATGAAGTCGACGCTTGCCATGTCCAGGTGGACAGGCTTGCGGCTTTTGACGACGATCTCGCGCAGCTTGTCCTTGAAGGGTGTCGCGATGGCCGCGTCGATTCGCGGCTCGGTCACCTTGACGGCCAGGTGGGTGACGACGTCTTCGACGATGAACTGCATGATCGGGTCCTTTCGGCGCTGGTGCAGCCTGACTAGACGGGAAAGGTTACCATCCGGTAAGCGTGATGGTCGGGAGAGCCGGAGGAAACCATGACAAATCGACAGATCTTCGTGCGCGGCGCCGCGCGCACGCCCATGGGCGGGCTGCAGGGGGCGCTGTCGGGCGCCACCGCGGCAGAGTTGGGCGGGACGGCCATCGCCGCAGCCCTGTCGCGGGCAGGGGTCGCGCCAGACGCGCCCGAGGCGCTGCTAATGGGCTGCGTGCTGCCGGCGGGCCAGGGCCAGGCCCCCGCGCGGCAGGCAGGCTTCGCCGCAGGCCTGCCGCAATCGCTGCCGGCGACGACGCTGAACAAGATGTGCGGGTCCGGCATGCAGGCGGCCATGATGGCGGGCGACATGATCCTGGCGGGCCATACCGACCTGGTCGTCGCCGGCGGGATGGAGAGCATGTCGAACGCCCCCTACCTGCTGCCGAAGATGCGGGCCGGCGCGCGGCTGGGGCATGCACAGGCGCTGGACCACATGTTCCTGGACGGGCTCGAGGACGCCTATGACAAGGGCCGCCTGATGGGCACGTTCGCCGAGGACTGCGCGTCCGAATTCACCTTCTCGCGCCAGGCGCAGGACGACTATGCGCTGGCCAGCCTGACGCGTGCGCAAGAAGCCATCGGCTCGGGCGCCTTCGCGGCCGAGATCGCGCCGGTGACCGTATCGCTGCGCGACGGGGACAGGGTGGTGGATACGGACGAACAGCCCGGACAGGCGCGGCCCGACAAGATCCCGCACCTGAAGCCCGCCTTCCGCAAGGACGGGACGGTCACCGCGGCCAACAGCTCGTCCATCTCGGACGGGGCGGCGGCGCTGGTGCTGTCGGCGCATCCGCAGGACGCCATTGCCCGGATCGTCGGCTACGCCAGCCACGCACAGGCGCCGGGGCAGTTCCCGACCGCCCCCGTGCCCGCCGCCGAAAAGCTGCTGGACCGCATCGGCTGGTCCAAGGAGGACGTCGACTTGTGGGAGGTGAACGAGGCCTTCGCAGTCGTTCCCATGGCCTTCATGGCCCGCACCGGGGTGTCCCATGACCGCGTGAACGTCAACGGAGGGGCCTGCGCGCTTGGCCATCCGATCGGCGCATCCGGCGCCCGCATCATCGTGACGCTGATCCATGCCCTTCAGGCGCGCGGTCTGCGCCGCGGCGTGGCCGCCATCTGCATCGGCGGCGGCGAAGGCACGGCCCTGGCGGTCGAGCTGGTCTGAACTGCTCAGCAAAGACGCAGCCCGCCGCGGGATTGCCCATCCCGGCAGCACGCAGACCTAGCCTTTGCGGAACCCTCGGGCAGATTTGCCGGTTCCACTGTGGACACCGACGTCCGGGGTGCGGATCATCGGATCAACGCAGACCCGCGAAAGGACGCGGAGATGGGGGGGTCATGAGTTCCTATAATGAGATGTACGAAGGCGATCACGTCAGGGATCCCTATGCCCGGTTACGCGACTGGGTCGAGACGATGCCGGACGACTTCCGCCAGATGAAGCAGGCCGAGGCCGAGGCACTGTTCCGGCGCATCGGCATCACCTTCGCCGTCTATGGCGAGGGGGGCGACCCAGACCGGCTGATCCCCTTCGACATGATGCCCCGCGTCTTCGAGCAGGCCGAATGGCGCAAGCTGGAACGCGGCATCAAGCAGCGCGCCCGCGCCCTGAACGCCTTCCTGCGTGACGTCTATGGCCGCGGAGAGATCATCCGCGCCGGCCGCATCCCGGCCCGCCTGGTCTATCAGAATGACGCCTATGAAAAAGCCGTGGTGGGCGTTGTGCCGCCGCGCGGCGTCTATTCCCATATCATCGGCATCGACCTGGTCCGCACCGGCAAGGACGAGTTCTATGTGCTGGAGGACAACTGCCGCACGCCGTCGGGCGTCAGCTACATGCTGGAGAACCGCGAGATCATGATGCGGATGTTCCCGCAGCTGTTCCGCGGCAACCGGATCGAGCCGGTGGAC
Source organism: Pseudomonadota bacterium (assembly GCA_036338635.1). Classification (GTDB taxonomy): domain Bacteria; phylum Pseudomonadota; class Alphaproteobacteria; order Rhodobacterales; family Rhodobacteraceae; genus Paracoccus. The sequence continues at coordinate 13,525 of JAYZBS010000050.1, forward strand.
CAGTATCCCGAACTTCTGCGCCGCACGCTGGAATCCGTCGCCCCCGCCAAATGCCGCGACCGGCCCACCTGCGTGATCCTGACTCCGGGTCATTACAACAGCGCCTATTACGAACACAGCTTTCTGGCGAACCTGATGGGGGTCGAACTGGTCGAGGGGCAGGACCTGTTCGTCGACGGAGAGTTCTGCTACATGCGCACCACCACCGGTCCGCGCCGGGTGGACGTGATCTATCGCCGGATCGACGATCCGTTCCTGGACCCGCTGTGCTTCCGCCCCGATTCGATGCTGGGCGTCCCAGGCTTGATGGATGTCTATCGCTCGGGCGGGGTTTCGATCTGCTCGGCCCCCGGCGCAGGGGTGGCCGACGACAAGGCGGTCTATACCTTCGTCCCCGAGATGGTGCGGTTCTACCTGGGCGAGGAGCCGATCCTGAACAACGTCCAGACCTGGACGCTGTGGAAGGACGACGATTACCGGTACGTGATGGACCATTTGCCCGAACTGGTCGTGAAAGAGGTTCACGGATCGGGCGGCTATGGCATGCTGGTCGGCCCGAAGTCGACCGCCGCCGAGATCGAGGCGTTCCGCGCAAAGATCCAGAAGAACCCGTCGAACTATATCGCGCAGCCGACGTTGGCCCTGTCCACCTGCCCCACCTTCGTCGAGGAAGGCATCGCGCCCCGGCACGTGGACCTGCGGCCGTATTGTCTTTGCGGTGACCGGATCGAGTTGGTTCCGGGTGGCCTGACCCGCGTTGCGCTGCGCGAGGGTTCGCTGGTCGTGAACTCGTCGCAGGGCGGGGGCGTCAAGGACACCTGGGTCCTGTCGGAATGAGGGGAAGGAACACGATGCTCAGCCGCACCGCCTCGAACCTGTTCTGGATGGGCCGCCACCTGGAACGCGCCGAAACCGCCGCCCGCCTGCTGGACGTGGGCCAGCGCATCACGCTGCTGCCGAACACCGAAGCAGGGTATCAGAACGAATGGAATTCGCTTCTGCAGGCCTCTGGCACGGCGCAGCTTTTCGCGCAGAAATACGGAGAGGTCACTCAGGAGAAGATCGAGGAATTCATCTTCTTCGACCGCGACAACCCGTCATCCGTGGCCTGCTGCCTTGAAAAGGCGCGTGAGGCGGGACGCATCGTCAGGACCGCCTTGACCAGTCAGGTCTGGGACGCGCTGAACATGGCCTATCAGGACCTGCGCAAGATCGAGCGCCAGCCGCGCGCAAGCCTCGACACGGGGCTGCTGACGGATTTCACCACAGGCCATACCTCGACCGTGCGCGGCGCCATCAATGCGACGCAGTTGCGCAACGACGGCTGGCACTTCATGAACCTGGGCTATGGCCTGGAACGCGCCGACGCGACCGCGCGCCTTTTGGACGTCAAGTATTTCGTTCTGCTGCCCCGGATCGAGTTCGTGGGATCGGGTCTGGATACTTATCAGTGGCAGGTGATCCTGCGCGCGCTGTCAGCGCACCGGTCCTATCACTGGGCCTATGGCGGGGACATCACGGCCGAGAAAGTCGCCGATTTCCTGATCCTGAATGGCGAAAGCCCGCGGTCGCTGATCACCTCGCTCTATGAATCTGTCTGGCAGCTCGAGGGTCTGGCGCGGCGCTATGGCGAGGGGGTGCCGACGACGGCGCGCGACAAGGGGCGCGAGGTGCTGGCCGCGCTGCAGGGCCGCGACATCGACATGATCTTCGACGAGGGCCTGCACGAGTTCCTCAGCTGGTTCATCCGCGAACTGGCCGAGGTGTCGAACCTGGTCCACCAGGACTACCTTCTGGGAGGGGTATGACGATGAAGCTTCGGATTTCCCATGAAACCGTCTATCGCTATGGGCGCCCGATCCGGAATCTGGTCCAGAGCCTGCGGCTGACCCCGTCCACCTTCGAAGGGCAGAAGACCCACGAATGGTTGATCGACGTGTCGGGCGGCATCCGCGGCCCCGGCTTCCGCGACGGCGCCGGCGACTGGATCGAGGGTTGGACCGTGCGCGGCCCTGCCGAGGAGGTCACGGTCCGCATCACTGGCCGCGTCGACACGCGTGACACGGCGGGCGTCGTGCGCGGTCACCGAGAGGCGATCCATCCGATGGTCTATCTGCGCGACAGCGATGCCACGAAGGCCGACGATGCGCTGCTGGATCTGGCCGGCCAGGCGACCGGCACGGACTCGCTGGATCTGGCGCACAAGCTGTCGCACCTGATCGGCGACCGCATCGCCTTCCGCCCCGGCGTCACCCGGTCGGGCACCACCGCCGCCGAGGCCCTGGCCCTGGGCGAAGGCGTCTGCCAAGACCATACGCACGCGCTGATCTCGCTTGCCCGCGCGCGGGGGCTGCCGGCGCGCTATGTCTCGGGCTATCTGCATTCCACGATCGACGGCAAGGCGCAGGACGCCGCCCATGCCTGGGCCGAGATCCATGTCGGCCAGCTGGGCTGGGTGGGCTTCGACGCCGCCAATGGATGCTGCCCCGACGAACGCTATGTCAGGCTCGGCTCTGGCGCGGACGCCGCCGACGCGGCCCCGATCAAGGGCGTGGCGCTTGGCACCGGGGCCGAAGAGCTGGACGTCCGCGTCCAGGTCGAGGAGATGGCGCAGTAGGCCGCAGGTCGGCTGTCCGAATGTCCTGCCGAGCTCGCTTGTAAAAGCGCCATGTTGGTGTCCCGCGTTCCAATCGCGCCCTGCCGCTGGTCGGACCGGCAATTGACGCCGCCTGCCTTGGCGGTTCGCACAGCGGCCCCATCCAAGGCCGCCTGACAGACCCGTGACAGCTTTCGCATTGCGGCACCGACCCGGCGGCCCTACTGTGCCCGCTGGACTTATGCTTGGAAAGACCGCCGATGACCTATTGCGTCGGATTGAAACTGGACGCCGGGCTGGTGCTGCTGTCCGATACGCGCACCAACGCGGGCCTCGACAACATCTCGTGCTATCGCAAGATGTTCTTCTTCGAAAATCCCGGCGAACGGATCATCACGATCATGACGGCCGGATCACTGTCGGTGACGCAGACGACCATCGCCCGGCTGGAAGAGGCGATCGAGGACGAGATGGCCGACGAGTCGACCTCGATCCTCAGGGCGCCAACGATGCTGCGGGTGGCGACGATCATCGGCGACACGCTGTCCCGGACGCGCCGCGACATCGCCGAACAGTGCCGCGACCTGAAACAGCAAGCCTCGGCCAGCATGATCGTCGCGGGGCAGCGACAGGGCGGCGACATGCGGATGTTCCTGATCTATCCCGAGGGCAACTTCATCGAGGCGACCGACGACACGCCCTTCCTGCAGATCGGCGAACACAAGTACGGCAAGCCGATCCTCGACCGCGTCGTCACCCCGCAGACGAACCTCGCGGACGCGCAAAAGGCGGTGCTGCTGTCGATGGACTCGACCCTGCGGTCGAACCTGTCGGTCGGCATGCCGCTGGACTTGGCCGTGATCGAGCGTGGCGCCTGCGCCGTCACCATCCGCCGCCGCATTCAGGACGGCGATCCCGATTTCGCGCAAATGAGCGCCGCCTGGTCCGCCGCCCTGCGCGACAGCTTCGTCAACATCTCTCTCTGACGCGTTCGGAGCTGACAGCACCACGGCACCTCAACCTCGTTGAACCGTCCCTGCCGCCGCGTTAAGCAGATCGGGCACAGCCTGCCCGAGGACATCATGACCGACAAGACCAGCCGCACCCGCATCACCCCCGAGGAGGCGCTGGCCTATCACATGGAGCCGCGACCGGGAAAGTACGACATCGTCGCATCGACCCCCATGACCACGCAGCGCGACTTGTCCTTGGCCTATTCGCCGGGCGTCGCGGTGCCCGTGCAGGCCATCGCCGACCGCCCCGAAACGGCCTATGACTATACCACCAAGGGCAACATGGTGGCGGTGATCTCGAACGGGACGGCGATCCTGGGGATGGGCAATCTGGGCGCGCTGGCCTCGAAGCCCGTGATGGAGGGCAAGGCGGTGCTGTTCAAGCGCTTTGCCGACGTGAACGCCATCGACCTGGAGCTGGACACCGAGGACGCTGACGAATTCATCAATGCCGTCAAGCTGATGGGCCCGACCTTCGGGGGCATCAACCTGGAAGACATCAAGGCGCCGGAATGCTTCATCATTGAACAGCGCCTGAAAGAGATCATGGACATCCCGGTGTTCCACGACGACCAGCACGGCACGGCGGTGATCTGCGCCGCAGGCCTGTTGAACGCGCTGGAGCTGTCCGGCAAGAAGATCAAGGACGTGAGGATCGTCCTGAACGGCGCGGGGGCCGCAGGCATCGCCTGCCTTGAACTGCTGAAATCCATGGGTGCGCGGCAGGAAAACTGCATCATGTGCGATACCAAGGGCGTCATCTACCAAGGGCGCACCGAGGGGATGAACCAGTGGAAGTCGGCCCATGCGGTCGTGACCGAGGCCCGCAGCCTGCCGGACGCGATGAAGGGTGCCGACGTCTTCCTGGGCGTCAGTGCCAAGGGGGCCGTGACGCAGGACATGGTGGCATCCATGGCCGATAACCCGGTCATCTTCGCGATGGCGAACCCCGACCCCGAGATCACCCCCGAGGACGCCCATGCCGTCCGCCCCGATGCCATCGTGGCGACCGGGCGCAGCGACTATCCGAACCAGGTGAACAACGTCCTGGGGTTCCCCTACCTCTTCCGCGGCGCGCTGGACATCCATGCCCGCGCCATCAACGACGAGATGAAGATCGCCTGCGCCGAGGCTCTGGCCCGCCTTGCGCGCGAGGATGTCCCCGACGAGGTGGCCATCGCTTATGGCCGCAAGCTTCAGTTCGGTCGCGACTACATCATCCCGACGCCCTTCGACCCGAGACTGATCCATGTCGTGCCGCCCGCGGTGGCGCGTGCCGGCATGGACACGGGCGTCGCGCGCCGGCCGATCATCGACATGGAGGGCTATGTCCAGTCGCTTCAGGCCCGAATGGACCCGACGGCGGCGATCCTGCAGGGCATCCACGCCCGCGCGCGTCAGAAACAGGCCCGCATGATCTTTGCCGAGGGTGACGATCCGCGCGTGCTGCGCGCCGCCGTCGCCTGGCAACGTGGCGGCATGGGCCAAGCTCTGGTCGTCGGCCGCGAGGCCGAGGTCAAGGCCGAGCTTCAGGCCCTGGGCATGGGCGACGCGTTCCGCGAGATCACCGTGGTCAACGCCGCCAACAGCCGCCACATGGAGGCCTATCACGACTTCCTCTATCAGCGGCTGCAGCGGAAGGGCGTCGACCGCGAGGACGCGACCAAGCTGGCGAACCGCGACCGCCACATCTTTGCAGCCCTGATGCTGGCCCATGGGCATGGCGACGGGCTGGTGACCGGGGCCACCCGCAAGAATGCGCCGGTGCTGGCGCAGATCGGCCGGGTCTTCGACGTGCGCCCGCAGGACGGGGCGGTGGGCATCACCGCCGTGCTGCATCGCGGTCGGATCGTGCTCATCGGCGACACGCTGGTCCATGAATGGCCCGAGGCCGAGGATCTGGCCGACATCGCCACGCGCGGCGCCGCCGTGGCGCGGGGCCTGGGGCTCGATCCGCGGGTAGCCTTCCTGTCGTTTTCGAACTTCGGCTATCCGGTCAGCGAACGCGCCATCAAGATGGCCGAGGCCGCAAAGGTCCTGGACCGCCGCGGTGCCGATTTCGAATACGAGGGCGAGATGACCGTGGATGTCGCCCTGAACCCCGAATCCGCCGCGCGCTACCCGTTCAGCCGCCTGACCGCCCCGGCCAACGTGCTGGTGGTGCCGGCGCGGCATTCGGCGTCGATTTCGGTCAAGCTGCTGCAGGAGATGGCGGGCGCGACGGTCATCGGTCCCATCCTGACGGGCGTGGCACGGCCGATCCAGATCTGCTCGACCAACTCGACCGTGAACGACATCCTGAACATGGCGGCCATCGCGGCGGGCGGTCTGCAGGGCTGAGGCCCCCCGGAACGCTCAGACGTCGCGGTCGAACTGCCGCTGTCGCTCGCGGAAGCGGGCGCGGTCGGCGTCGGTATATTCGCCGGCACAGCGGTGGCAGCAGACGCCTTCCTCGTATTCTGGGCGGTCGCGATCCTCGGGCGCCAGCGGGCGACGACAGGCGCGGCACATGCCGTGGCGCCCCTGCGCCAAGCCGTGGGTCAGGCTGACGCGCTGGTCGAAGACAAAGCATTCGCCCTGCCACGCGCTGTCGCTTTCGGGCACCTCCTCGAGGTATTTCAGGATGCCGCCCTGCAGGTGATAGACCTGGTCGACGCCTTGCGACATCAGGAAATTCGTCGACTTTTCACAACGGATGCCGCCGGTGCAGAACATGGCGATGCGCTTGCCTTCGAAGCGGTGGGCGTTGTCGGCCCACCATGCGGGAAATTCGCGAAAGCTCTTGGTGCCGGGGTCGATCGCGTCCCTGAACGTGCCGATCTGCACCTCATAGTCGTTGCGCGTGTCGATGACGGCGACGTCGGGGGCCGAGATCAGCGCGTTCCAGTCGGACGGTGCGACATAGCGGCCGACCGCAGCCGCGGGATCGACATCGGGTTGCCCCATCGTCACGATCTCGGCCTTCAGGCGGACCTTCATGCGGCCGAAGGGCGGCGTCTGGGCCGCGCTTTCTTTCCAGCCAAGGCTGTCGAAGCCCGGCCAGGCGCGGATATGGTCCATCACCGCCAGGACCGCGTCGCGCGGTCCCGCGATGGTGCCGTTGATCCCCTCGGGCGCCAGAAGAAGCGTGCCGCACAGCCCGCCCTGCCGGCACAGGGCCAGCAGCGGCGCCTGCCGGGCGGCCGGGTCGGGCAGGCGGGCAAAGTGATAGAGTGCGGCAACGGTCAGCATGGCGCTGCCCTAGCGCGACGACGCGCGGCGGTGCAAGATTAGAATGGCGGCTTGCGGATGCCGGGGGTCACGCGCTTCCAATGGGCAGGTCGCGCGGCAAAGTTCGCAGGCGCAGTCGGGGGCCGGGTTGCGTTCCGGCGGCAGCGGCGCTTCACTGGGGTCCTCATAGCCGGAGATCGTCATGAGCCACGCCCTGATCGTCATCGACATGCAGAACGACTTCTGCCCCGGCGGGGCGCTGGCCGTTGCGGATGGCCATGCGATCGTGGACCCGATCAACAGGATGATGGACCGTTTCGACGCGGTGATCCTGACCCAGGACTGGCATCCGGCCGACCATTCCAGCTTTGCCGACAACCACTCTGGCGCTGAAGCGTTTTCGTCCGTGCAGATGCCCTATGGCCCGCAGGTCTTGTGGCCGCGCCACTGCGTGATCGGCAGCGAGGGCGCGGCGTTTCATCCGGGGCTGAATGTCCCGGCCACCGATCTGGTCCTTCGAAAGGGGTTCCGCGCCGCTATCGACAGCTATTCGGCGTTTTTCGAGAACGATCACCGGACCTCCACCGGCCTTGCCGGATATCTTCGCGACCGCGGCATCACCGACCTGACCTTCGCAGGCCTTGCGCTGGATTTCTGCGTCGCCTGGAGCGCGATGGACGCCGCCCGCCTGGGATTTCGCGCCCATGTGGTGGAAGGCGCCTGCCGCGCCATCGACCTGAACGGCAGTCTGGCCGCCGCCCGCCGTTCGATGTCCGAGGCTGGCGTGACAATGGCCTGAGGGCAGCCTTGCGCGATCCGCCCATTCCGGGCACCAAGAACGAAACATCACGGGGTTCCGCCGACATGGCCGACATCGCCACGCGCGTCTACAACCACAAGTGGAAGATCGATCCGATCGTCAGGTCGCTGATCGACAACGACTTCTACAAGCTGCTGATGTGCCAGTCGGTGTTCCGCAATCGCCCCGATACCAGCGTGACCTTCAGCCTGATCAACCGCAGCAAGCAGATCCGCCTGGCCGAGCTGATCGACGAAGGTGAGCTGCGCGAACAGCTGGACCATGTCCGCGGCCTGTCGCTGACGCGCGGCGAAAGCACTTGGCTGCGGGGCAACACCTTCTATGGCAAGCGCCAGATGTTCCGCTCAGACTTCATGGAGTTCCTGGAAGGGCTGCGCCTGCCCGCCTATCACCTGAACCGTCGAGACGGCCAGTTCGAGCTGACCTTCGAAGGGCCTTGGCCCGAGGTCATGCTGTGGGAGATCCCGGCCCTGGCTATCCTGATGGAGCTGCGGTCCCGCGCCGTGCTGAAGGACATGGGCCGTTTCGAGCTGCAGGTCCTTTATGCCCGCGCAATGACCCGCCTGTGGGAAAAGATCGAGACGCTGCGAGAGCTGTCGGACCTGCGCATCGCCGATTTCGGCACCCGGCGCCGCCACAGCTTCCTGTGGCAGGACTGGGCCGTGCAGGCGATGATCGAGGGCTTGGGGAACCGCTTCACCGGCACCTCGAACTGCCTGATCGCGCAGCGCCGCGACATCGAGGCGATCGGCACCAACGCACACGAGCTTCCCATGGTCCATGCCGCCTTGGCCGAGGACGACACGACGCTGCGCCGCGCGCCCTATGACGTGCTTGCGGACTGGCATGACGAGCACGAGGGCAACCTGCGCATCATACTTCCCGACACCTACGGCACCGAGAGCTTTCTGGCAGGTGCCCCCGACTGGCTGGCGGGCTGGACCGGCATCCGCATCGACAGCGGTGACCCCGCCACGGGCGCTGAGACCGCGATCCGCTGGTGGCAGTCGCGCGGCGAGGACCCGCGGCAAAAGCTGATCATCTTCTCGGACGGGCTGGACGTCGACCGCATCGTGGCGCTGCACCGGCAGTTCCACGGCCGCGTCAAGGTCAGTTTCGGCTGGGGCACGCTTCTGACGAACGACTTCCGCGGCCTTGTGCCGGACAATGCGTTGGCGCCCTTCAGCCTGGTCTGCAAGGCGATGGCGGCAGACGGCCGCCCGACGGTCAAGCTGTCGGACAACCCCTCCAAGGCCACCGGTCCCGCTGACCAGATCGACCGCTACAAGCGGGTCTTTGGCATCGGGCAGCAGGCGTCGCAGCCGGTCATGGTCTGACGGGTCAGACCCCCGTGGCCCACAGGGCCAGCGCACGGGTCAGCGCGCCGAGCGTCGCCGTGATCGGCAGCGTCACCAGCCAGGCCAGCGTGATCGTCATGACGTGACTGCGGCGGACCAGGACGCGGCGCTGCGTTTCCTCGGCCGGCATGGCCTGCGCCTGGCGGTTGCGGCGGCGGTCCAGCCATTCGCGCGCAAACCCCACGCCGAAGACGCCGCCCACCGCCACATGGGTGGTGGATACCGGCAGCCCCAGGTGCGAGGCCCCCAGGACCGTCACTGCCGTCGCCAGCGTCACGCAGAAGGCGCGCCCCGCGTTCAGCTTGGTGATGCCGCTGCCGACCATGTTCACCAGCCGCCGCCCGAAGAAGAGGGTGCCGGTGGCGATCGCCAGTCCGCCCCCCGCCAAGACCAGCGCCGGCACCAGCCCGGCCGAGGCGGCGATCCGCCCCTGCAGGATCACCGACAGGGGCCCCGCGATGTTGCCGACATCGTTCGCACCATGGGCAAAGCCCAGGATGACGACGCCCGCCAGCAGGGCTGGCCGCAGCAGCCGCTTGATGCTGGGCTTTCGCGGATGCTCGGCCAGTTCGCGCAGCACACGCCGCCGGGTCACCAGGAACCCCGCCGCCGCGGCCGCCGCCGCCGCCGGAAGCTCGATTGCGAAGGATGACCGTCCAATCAGAAGAAGGACGACATAGGCCACGAAAAGCCCGCACATCAGCGCCACCATCGCCGGCAGCCAGCGCAGCGCCGCCGCGCCACGATCTGTGGCCTCGACGACCTGCGTTCGCAGCAGCACCAGAAGTCCGGCCGCGATGCCCCCGGCCAGAACGGGCGTCGCCACCCACACCGACGCGATCATCGCCACGGTCGCCCAGTCGACGCCGCCGATCCCCAAGGTCACCGCCCCGGCCCCGGTGATCCCGCCGACAATGGAATGCGACGTGCTGACTGGAAGCCCGATCCCGGTCGCCAGGGTGATCCAGGACGCCGCGCCGATCAGTGCCGCCAGCATCGCCATCGATGCCTGTGGCCCCCCGGCCAGCGGCGCCAGCCTGACGATGCCACCGGCCAGCCGCGCCGTCACGGCGTCGCCCGCCAGCACCGCCCCTGCGATGCCTGCGGCGGCCACCAAGGCCAACCCCGGCACCAAGCGGATCGCCCCCGCACCCACCGCCGGACCCAGAGAGTTCGCGACATCGTTTGCACCGATCGCCATGCCCAGCCAAGCCGCAACGACGAGGCCCGACCCGACCGCCAGAAGCCCCGGCGATGCACCGGACAGTGCCAGCAACAGCATCAGCGCACCCACGACGCCCAGAACCGTCAGCCCCAGCCGCCACACCGGCCGAAAGGCGTGCATCTGCGCGATCTCGGCATGACTGAGACGGTCGAGGTCCTTGTGCAGCGTGTGAAAGCCCGTGCCGTCAGTTTTATGCGGCATGATCGCCGAGGCCGGTTAGGATCCGTTGCAGTCCGGGCTCGACCACCATCCTCGCGGCATCGGCGGGGTCGAACCACCGCCGCTTCCGGCGGCCGCGTTCTGGGAAATCGTCGGCCTCTTCCTGGACATCGAGGGTAAAGACCCGCACCTCGATCGGGACCGAGTACCCCTCGTCCTGCACCTTATCATAGTCGAACCTGCCGATTTCGCCCTGCCCGATCCTGCCACGCACGCCGGCCTCTTCCCAAGCCTCCTGTGCGGCCGCGCCGGCCAGGCTGCGGCCCTTCATGGGCCAGCCTTTGGGGATCACCCACCGGCCGGTATCGCGGCTGGTGATCAGCAAGACCTGCCCGGTGACCCGGTTGCGGCAGATCGCACCCACCTGCATCGCCGTCGGCCGGCGCCCCAGCATCATCTGCAGTGACCTGCGCCACATGTTCATTCGTTGTCGTCCACCCTGCCCCGAAGCGTCTTCACTTCGCCGCGCACGGCCTTCGCCTGCAGCCGCCGTTTCTGGCTGCCGAGCGTGGGCCGCGTCGCAATCCTCCTCTTGGGTGCAACCAATGCGCGGCGGATGAGTTCCACCAATCGCTCTCGCGCCAGGTCGCGGTTGCGGGCCTGGCTGCGGGTGTCCTGAACCAGCAGCACGATAGCCCCGTCCTGGGTCCAACGCCGTCCGGCCAGGCGCTGCAGGCGGCGCTTGACGGGGTCGGGCAAGTTCGGTGACCGCGCGGCCTCGAACCGCAGTTCGACTGCGGTTTCGACCTTGTTCACGTTCTGCCCGCCCGGTCCCTGCGACCGGGTGAACTGTTCGGAAAGCTCCCATTCCTGGATGACGATGGTTTCGGTCACGTGCAACATACCGGCAGGATAGGGCGAGGTTCGTGACCGGTTAAAGCGCAAACCGGTTAATACAACTTTAAAAATCGCCGGCTGGCCTCAGGAAAGGCAGAGCTTCTGTTCGGGCCAGTGCGCGAAGGGCAGCACCGCACCGTCGCGGCGGCTGTCGCGGACACGGGCGAGGTCGATCTCGGCCCGGACCCACCCCGGCGCGTCCATAGCGCCCTCGGCGATGATGCCGGTTTCGGGCCAGAACCCGTCCGGAGGACCATAGATCGAGGCGCGACCCCGGTTTTCGTCCAACGCCGGCATCCAGTCGCAATCGCCGACCGTGGGCGCCTGCACGACGACGCACTGGCTTTCCAGCGCGCGAGCCATCGCCCCGATCCGCACGCGGTGGAACCCTGCGACCGTGTCGGTGCAACTGGGCACCAGCAGCAGTTCCGCCCCCGCCTCGGCCAAGGCGCGGCCCAGCAGCGGGAATTCGCTGTCATAGCAGATCAGGATGCCGATGCGCCCCAGGGCGGTGTCGAAGATCCGCAGACCCGGCTTTCCGACGACGTCCCAGTCCTCGCGCTCGAACCGGGTCATGATCTGCTTGTCCTGATGACCGATCCGACCGTCCGGGCCATGAAGGATGGCGCGGTTCACCGGACGCGGTCCTTCGAAGGCGGGTCCCGATGCGGCCAGGATGTGGCACCCGTGCCGCGCGGCCAGCTGCTGGTGCAGCGCCTCGACGGCCGGGGCGTGGCGGGCGACCTCGTGCAGGCTCGCCTCCAGGTCGCCGGCGACATCGCGCCCGCCAAGCGAGGCCAGCTCCATCGCGCCATATTCGGGAAAGACCAGCAGATCAGCCTGCGCCGTTTCCACCCAGTGGGTCAGCTTGGCCCGATAGGCGTCGAAATCGTCGAACCAGTCGATCGGATAGGCGGCCGAGGCGATCTTCACAGCGCTCTCATCCAGAATTGCAGGGGTTTTTCGGTTTCCGCGTCTTCACCAAGGTCGCGCCACGAATAATGGGCGATCACCCCCGGAAGCGGGGCATAGCCGCGCTTGCGCCAGAATCCGTCGAGCGGGCGATAATCGGCAGGCCGCGCCGGATGGTCGGCAGGGCGGACCACGCTGCAGAAGGCCGCATGACGGGCGCCAAGACTGCGGGCATGGGCCTCTCGGGCATCGAAGAAGGCGTGGCCCAGTCCGTGGCCCCGGTATTCGGGCAGCAGCACCGATTCGGCAAAGTAGAAGATTTCGGACAGCGGCTCGGGCCGGTCCGCGAAGGCGGCGGCGAAATCGGCAGCATGATCCGCCATCGGCGCCCCGGTCGAGGCGCCGACGATCCGCCCCGCATCCTCGGCCACCACGACGATGGCGCCCGGCGACTGATAGGCGCGCAGGTAGTCACGTTCATAGTCGCGGTCGCCGTCGTAGAGATAGGGCCAGTCCCGAAAGACGGCGATGCGCAGGCGGGCGACATCGTCCAGCGCCGCCGCAAGGCCGTCTCCGGTCAGGACGCGGGTCGTGACGCTCATGCGCTGACCTGCGCGGTCCAGTCCGCAAGGTTGTAATATGTCGTGACGCGGGCGATCAGACCGTCGCGGATGGTGAAGAAGGCGCCCGCCGGCAGGATGTAGGTCTGGCCCCGCGCCTCGGGCAGGCCCTCATCGGTCTTCAGATAGGTGCCGTTCACGACGAATTCGGCCGCCGCACGGTCGCCGGCCTCGTTGGCGAAGACCACGATGTCCGTCAGCTCTTCCTTGTAGCTTTCGGTCATGTGCCTGTTGAATTCCGCGAACAGGTCGCGGCCCTTGCGAACCTTGCCTTCGTTCACGTGATGCTCGACCTCGGGGTGCAGGAATTCCAGCATCCCCGCGGTATCGCCGGCGTTGAAGGCTTCGTAATAGGCGGCGATCAAGGCCTTGGTGTCCATCGGTGTCTCCTTGCGGTTCGTGCGACGGATAGCGCGATTCCGGTTCCGCGTCACCTACGCCCAAGGTTGCATGCGCTTGAATCCGGGGCCGAACCTGTTAGCGCTTGGACATATCAGTATCGGAGAGAACCGAATGACCGGACAGGATCAGCTTGGCAGGCGCGACATCACCTGCTTCAAGGCCTATGACGTAAGGGGCGAACTGGGCAAGAACCTGGACCCCGATGTCGCCTATCGCATCGGCCGCGCCTTCGCCCAGGCCCGCGCGGCCAAACGCGTCGTCGTGGGCCGCGACAGCCGCGAAAGCAGCCCCGAGCTGGCCAAGGCCCTGATCGAGGGGCTGACCGACGGCGGCGCCGACGTGCTGGATCTGGGCCTGGCCGGCACCGAAGAGGTGTATTTCCACACCGGGAACCAGGATACCGACGGCGGGATCGAGGTCACGGCGTCCCACAACCCGATCAACTACAACGGCATGAAGATCGTCGGACGCGGCTCGGCGCCGCTGGACCCGGCGACCGAATTGCCGCCCATCGTGGAGCTTGCGACCAGCGGCGAATTTGCGCCAGCGACCAAGGGCAGCGTCACCGACTTCAGCCACGCCCGCGCGGAATATGCCTCGCGGATGGCCGATTTCGTGGACGTGAAGGCCCTGCGTCCGATGAAGATCGTGGTCAACGCCGGCAACGGGACTGCAGGCCCGACCTTCGACGCCATCGCGGCCGAACTGGAACGCCGCGGTGCGCCGCTGACCTTCGTGCGCATGCACCACGACGTCGACAGCAGCTTCCCCAACGGCATCCCGAACCCGCTGCTGGATGAGAACCAGCCCCCCACAGTCGAGCGCATGATCGCCGAAAAGGCCGATTTGGGCGTGGCATGGGACGGCGATTTCGACCGCTGCTTCTTCTTCGACGAAAACGGCCGCTTCATTCCCGGCGAATACATCGTCGGCCTTCTGGGCGCGGCCTTCCTGGAAAAGTCGCCGGGCGAAAAGATCGTGCATGACCCGCGCGTCATCATGAACACCCGCGCCATGATCGAGGAGGCCGGTGGCGAGGCCGTGGTCAGCAAGACCGGCCACGCCTTCATCAAGCGCAAGATGCGCGATGTGGGCGCGATCTATGGCGGAGAGATGTCGGCGCACCACTATTTCCGCGACTTCTACTTCTGCGACAGCGGGATGATCCCTTGGCTCTTGATGATCGAGCTGCTCTCGCGCAAGGGCCAGACGCTGGCCGAGCTGCTGGAGGAGCGGATGCGGCTCTATCCGTCGTCGGGCGAGACGAACTATACGATCGACGATCCCGATGCGGCCATCGCCCGGCTGATCGAGACCTACGAGGACAAGGCCGTAAGCCGTGACGACCTGGACGGTGTGTCGCTGAACTTCGGCAAGTGGCGCTTCAACCTGCGCAAGTCGAACACCGAGCCGGTCGTGCGCCTGAACGTTGAATCCGACGGTGATGCGGCCCTGGTTGCCGAGAAGAAGGCCGAACTGGCGGCGATCCTGAAGGGCTGATGCCTTGGGCCGCGCCTTCGGGCGCGGCCCGTTCAGGCCGGATCGGCAAAGCCGAAGGCCACGTAGTCGCGCAGATAGGCCGCCCGCGCAGCCTCGATCAACGGCTTTTCAAGCAGGAACGACGGGATGTCCTGGGACGGGGGTTGGCTTGCACTGGCGATTCCCGCAGCGCCCGACAGCGCCGCCATGTCGGCCGCCAGCCGGTCCTCGCGGATCAGCATGTCAGGCGTCGAGAAGCGGGCGAACCCCGCGACCACCTCGGACTGGCTGGCCCATCCGGCGGGCGTCGGCAACGTCGTCTGTCCATTCAGGTTGCGGCGCAGGAAGGCCAGGAACTGAGCAAACAGCTCCAGCTGGCGCGACTGCGGCAGGTCGGCAAGGGCCAGATCGGCGGGCAGGTCCACGCGGTGGACGTCGCGCAGCAACTGGCGCAGTTCCGGCCGTGCGCGCTGCAGCAGGTGGCGGAACGCGGCCCAGGCGCGAGGCAGGGGGTGGCGCAGCACCGCGAAGCTGCGATGGCCGGGGTGCTGGCGCTTCCACTGGCGAAGGGTGGTCTGCGTGAAATCACCCCGCGTCTCACCCAAGGCGGCCATCCAGCTTGCCAGATCGGGACCGCCGGGGATGGGCATGTGCAGCAGCCCGCGTCCCGCCTCGACCGCGCGGAAGCTGGGCACCGACGGGCCGCGGCGCGGTTCGAAGTTCGGGATGCGGTGCAGCATGAACGGGTCCAGGCGGTGCAGGTCCTGCTGCATCTGGTCGAAGTTGGCGACCTTCTGGGCCAGTTCGCGCGGATTCTGCGGCACCTGGTCGGTCGCCGGTTCGACGCGGGCAATGTCGGTGCGGCCCAGCCAGTGGACAAGGCCGGTCATCACGTCCGCGTCGCGCAGATCTTCGTATCCCAGCCAGAAGGCCGACTGCCCCGTGACCTGCAACCGGTGCATCACCTGTTGCTGGAAACGTTCCACCGCGGCCAGCATGTCCCTGAACTCGGGGCCGTCATAGGTGATGGCGGCGGGGATCGGCGTCTCGGTCTCGTTCAGCTTCCACTGGTTCGTCTGACGCGCGAGGCAGGTCGAGACATAGCTGTCCAAGGGGTTGCGCGTCAGGACGATCTTGGCACATCCACGATCGTTCAGGATGGCGTCCAGCACGCGTGGATCGTGGTCGTGGAAATAACGGAACCCCGGCAGGTGGTCTGGCTTGTCGAACAGCTTTCCCAGCAGGCGCGTCGGGTCGGCCTCGCGCTCGGCACGGGTGATGCCCTGCAGTTCGTCCTTGTCGGGCCAGCCCATCATGTAGGGATTGAACGCCTCGCCGAAGCAGGTGATGCCCTTCAACGCGTTCAGCGTCGCCTCGAGCAGGTTCGACCCGGTG
This sequence comes from Pseudomonadota bacterium, assembly GCA_036338635.1. Classification (GTDB taxonomy): domain Bacteria; phylum Pseudomonadota; class Alphaproteobacteria; order Rhodobacterales; family Rhodobacteraceae; genus Paracoccus. The sequence goes on from JAYZBS010000050.1 coordinate 29,611, forward strand.
CGCATCTCGGCGAAGATCACGAAGCGGCGGAACGGTTCCGTCATTCGGCGGCGGTCCTTTCGGAGAGGGTGATTTCGGGAAGCGGCAGCCCATCCTCGGACAGGCGCGGGCGCAGGCCGGAATTGCGCAGACGGCGCAGAAGGTCGGTCAGACCGTCTAGGTTTCGCATGCGCGGCAGCGCGTCGTGGTGCCCTTGGACAGGTAGCCCCTGAAGCGCCTGCAGCAGCAGCCCCTGGGGCCGCGCCAGGAAGTCGGTCAGTTCGTGAACCTGCACCCGTGCCTTGACCCAGACCGAGTTCAGCACCTCGAGGTGCTGAAGCTCGGCCCGTTGCAGCAGGGCGGTGACGCGGCGGATGTCATCGAAGGGCATGTCGCAATCCAGCAGCGGCAGCATCCAGGCACCGGTGATGACGTGGATATGGGCGTTCGGATCGGTCGCCATGAACCAGTTCAGCGCCTGATTGTCACGCGGACTGAACTGGAACACCTGCATGCGCGGCGTGATCCGGATCAGCGCCGTCAGAAAGCCCTGCGGGTCGTGGTCGCGCACCAGCGTGCTGGTCGAGATGGCGCCAGGCCCGACCTTCGGGCGTCCCGCGAACTCGACCATCTCGGGCCCCAGCAGGTGGCCATGGACATCGGCGTCGACAATGCCGCCCAGCCAGGTCTCGAAATCTGGGAAAACGTCCGAGAATCCCTGAAAGACCGCGTACGGCGCCGAGGTCTTCCCGTTCTCGGCGTCCTTGCGGGGAAAGCGGCTCTGCATGTAGAGACCCGGGCGCCCCAACAGCCGGCGGCGCACCGTGCGGTTGATCAGCCGCTCGATCCGCTGAGGCTGTGGCGGGCCGAGGTCGGGTTCGGCGCGGGGCGGCACCGGAAAGGTGTTCAGCAGCCGTTCGGCTTTGGGCCAGACCTTGCGCGCGACGAAGCAGCGCGATTCCTCCAGCATCAGCGCATGGTCGTCGTAAAGCTGATAGGGCCGCCCGTCA
>JAYZBS010000051.1:0-19137 GCA_036338635.1 Pseudomonadota bacterium
CATGCCGGAGATACATGAGCCCGGCCACCACGCGTGGCGATGTCGCAGGCCGGCCTAGATGCGACGGGAGGGAGGTTGCCCATTCCCGACCGAAAACCTCCCGATCGACCAGTGCCGCAAGCTTCACCAGCCCGTGGCGCGTGTCGATCATGCCGACCAGTCGGGGGGCGGAGCAGGTCACCCTGCTCAAGGGCGCGGGAATGGGGCTTCATCGGCGACCGGAAATCGCAGGGTTTATGGCCAAAGCATACGAAACCCTGCAATCCAAAGCGGGCAGAACCGAAGCTTCACCGCAAAAAATCAACGCAGTAGAACTTGTTCACAGCCGACTACTGATGAGGCGCCGGGTGGCGCCCTTTTTCTCAGGCCTCTGATCCTGACGTGTCGATCAGCTCCATCAGCAGCTCGAAGCGCCGCAGATAGTTTTCCCGAACCTCGGCTGGCGGTCGCAGATCAATGGACAGATCGGGCAGCAGATGCGCATCCGGCACCGGGAACAGGCGAAAAGCCTCGGCAACGTCGAAGCCCGCGATGGTGATCGCCTCGAGCCGCGCCGACACGCGATCTGCGGCCTTGATCTTGCGCTTGATCGCCAACGGTAGGACCGCGGGCAGTCCGAAGCGGCGATGGATGGCCGAACTGAGGCGGTCATCCATCGCCCCATATTCCCGCCCGAGTGCCGCCTTCACCGGCGAGATCATGTCGCCGATCACGTATTCGGGCGCGTCGTGCAGCAGGGCCGCCAGCCGCCACTGCGGCGCGATACCGGGGTTCAGGCGCGTCAGGATGTCCTCGACCAGCAGCGAATGCTCTGCGACCGAATAGGGCCAGTCGCCGCGCGTCTGGCCGTTCCAGCGCGCGACGAAAGCCAGACCGTGGGCGATGTCGCCGATTTCGATGTCCAGCGGCGTAGGGTCCAGAAGGTCCAGCCGGCGGCCCGACAGCATCCGCTGCCAGGCCCGGGGACGTCGCGCGGTCATCGCGCCTTACGACAGCTTCTGGTCTGCCGGGGCGGTCTGCGCCGCCTGAGCCCTGCGTGCCAGTTCTTGGCGATAGAGCGCCACGAAATCGACCGGGTCCATGTTGAACGCCGGAAAGCCGCCATCCCGCGTCAGGTCCGAGATGATGCGACGAACGAACGGGAACAGCATGCGGGGGCATTCGATCATCAGGAACGGGTGCAGCTGGTCCTGCGGCACACCCTCAATCTGGAAGACCCCGCCGTAATCCAGCTCGGCCAAGAATAGCGTGCTGCCCTCGGTCTTGTTGGTCGAGGTAACGCGGTATTTGGTGATGACCTCGTACTGGGTCTCGCTGCCGCGCTTGCGGGCGTCCAGGCTGACCTGCACGGTGATCTCCGGCTGGACCTCGCCCTGCGGGGCACCTTTCTGGGCCACGGCGTTCTCGAACGACAGGTCGCGGATGAACTGCGCCAGGATCTGCATGCGCGGCTGCGCGGCGGGCTGGGGCTGCTGCGTGCTGCCGTTCTGGGTATTTTCTTCGGCCATGTTCCTACCTTGCTGTTTTAAAGACTTGGCCGATGTCTAGCAGGCCCGCCGCAAGCCCTCAATGCCGGGTCCAGCCCGATCCGCGGCCGGGGCGGCGCGGATCCTCGTCATCGAGGTCCGGTGGAAGATCGACCGGCGGGCGGGCCGGGCGTTCGTCTTCGGTCACGATGAAGTCGCCGTCGATGACGCCGTCGCCATAGGGCGGACGGTGGGCGTCGCGGCCCATCGACGCACCTACGCGGGTCACCGTGACATGCCGCGCCACCTGCCGCATGACCGCATCGCGCACCTTCGGGATCAGCAGCAGAAGGCCGACGCTATCTGTGAAGAACCCCGGCGTCAGCAGAAGCATGCCCGCCACCAGGATCATCACTCCATGGGCCAGGGGGCGGGTCGGATCGCGCATCTCGCTGAAGCTGCGCTGAACCTCGGCCCAGGCATGGGCGCCCTGGCTGCGCATCAGTGCCGAACCCGCGATGGCGGTCAGCACCACGATCGCCAATGTCGGCCACAGACCGATCAGTCCGCCGACCTGGATGAACAGTGCGATCTCAATGATCGGCACCGCCAGAAACAAGATCAACAGCCGCATGCGTTTTCCCCTTCCTGCAGGCGCGGAAACTGGACTTGCGCCTGACCACTCCCTACATAATGGTTCGACCGTCCGATACCAACGACCCGTTTTTGCCCCAGAGGTTGCCCGAATGTCCAACCCGCTACTCCAGCTTCTTGTCCTTGCCGGGATCGCGATCTTCCTGATCCTCAGGCTGAGGAACGTGCTGGGCACGCGCGACGGCTTCGAGCCGCCCCAGGTTGATCAGCCGGCGCGGCAGCCGGCTCGCTTCGAAGTCATCGAGGGCAGCGCCGAAGAGGTCGACCATGACGTGCTGGACCATGCCGAAGCAGGCTCGTCCACCGCGAAGGCGCTGGCGGCGATGAAGCGGCAGGACAGATCCTTCGGTGTCCACGACTTCCTCGGCGGCGCGCGCCAGGCCTACGAGATGATCCTGATGGCCTTCGAACGCGGCGACCTGTCCGAGGTGCGCCCCTTTCTCTCGGACCCGGTGGCCGAGGCCTTCCAGTCGGTGATCGATCAGCGCACGGCCCAAGGCCAGACGGTCCAGGCGCAGTATCTGGGCACCCGCGACACGGCGCTGGCGTCGGCGGAATTCGATCCCTCGACCGGTATGGCCGAAATCTCGGTCCGGTTCGTGGGCGAACTGATCGCGGCCACCCGCAACGCCGAGGGCGATGTGGTCGAAGGCGATCCGAAGACGCCGCGCAAGCAGAAGGACCTGTGGACCTTCGCCCGGACTATGGGTCAGGACGACCCGAACTGGCAGCTCGTCGCGACCGGCTGATGCGCCGGCGCAAGGGCCTGTCACCCGAGGACGCGGAGCTGTGGTCCCGCGTCGCCCGGACCGCCAAGCCGCTGAACCCAAGGATCCCGGCCGATCATCCGCAGTCCACTCCTTTGGGGTCGGCTGCTTCGGTCGTTCCTGCTGTTCCTGCGCCTGCCCTGCCGCGCTTCAGGGTGGGACAGAAAGCGCCAGTCTCTTCGGCACGACTGCCCCAGCCCCAAACACCGGCCGAGCGTCTTGCCACCGCCGACCTGCGGATGGATGCGCGCACGCATCGGAAGATGACGCAGGGAAAGCTACGCCCCGAGGCGCGATTGGACCTGCACGGCATGACGCTGGCCGCCGCTCAGCCGCGGCTGATGCAGTTCATCCTGTCATGCCACGGCAACGGGCTGCGCCTCGTCCTAGTGATCACCGGTAAGGGACGGGGCGATCACGGACCTCTGCCGACGCGTCCGGGGGCCTTGCGCCACCAAGTGCCGCACTGGCTGCACAGCCCGCCCCTATCGGCCGTCGTGCAGCAGGTCGGCGCCGCCCACTTCCGCCACGGAGGCGAGGGCGCCTACTACGTCTATCTGCGCCGCCCGGCCTAGCGCCGGTAGTTCGCCTTCGGCCCGGCGAAATACCAGATGATCAGCCCCAAGATGGGCAGGATCACGATCAGCAGGATCCACAGGATCTTGCTCTTGTTCGAAGCGTCGGTGTTGATGATCGAGGCGATTGCCCAGACATCCAGTGCAAAAACGATGATGCTGAAAAGCCACCGCATGTCGCGCCCCCTGCAGGTTTCCAGCGACCGAACCCACCTGCCCGGTCGCCGGTTCCGTCAAAGCACGTACCGCGACAGGTCGGTCGACCGCGCCAGATCGCCCAGGTGCTTCTCGACAAAGGCCGCATCGACGCCGACCTTGTCGCCGCTGCGGTCGGGGGCGGTGAAAGACAGTTCCTCGAAGACCCGCTCGATCACGGTATAGAGCCGCCGCGCGCCGATATTCTCGACCGAGGCGTTCACCTCGGCCGCGATGCGCGCCAGCGCCCGGATGCCGTCGTCGGTGAACGCGACCTCGACGCCCTCGGTCGCCATCAGGGCAGTGTATTGCCGCGTCAGGGCATTGTCCGTTTCGGTCAGGATGCGAATAAAGTCTTCCTCGCTCAGCGCGCGCAGCTCGACCCGGATCGGCAGGCGACCTTGAAGTTCGGGCAGAAGATCCGACGGCTTGGCCACATGGAACGCGCCCGAAGCGATGAACAGGATATGATCGGTCCGAACCGCGCCGTACTTTGTGCTGACGGTCGTGCCCTCGATCAGCGGCAGCAGGTCGCGCTGCACGCCCTCGCGGCTGACGTCGCCGCCCCGCGCATCGGTGCGGGCGCAGACCTTGTCGATCTCGTCGATGAAGACGATACCGTTCTCCTGCACCGATTCCAGCGCGGCGGCCTTGATCGTCTCATCGTCCAGAAGCTTGTCCGCCTCTTCGCCGATCAGGAGGTCATAGCTTTCGGCGACGGTCACCTTGCGGCGTACGCGCCGACCGCCGAAGGCCTTCATCAGCCCCGACAGGTCCATCATCCCGCCCAACTGCTGCCCCGGCTGGCCCGGCATCTCGATCCCGCCGAGCGGGTTCGAATTGTCCTGGACCTCAAGCTCGATTACCGTGTCGTCCAGCTCTCCGCGCTTCAGCTTGTCGCGGAACATCTGGCGGGTGCCCTCGCGGGCGTCCTTGCCGGCCAGGGCCTCGATCACGCGTTCCTCGGCCGCCTTGTGGGCGCGGGCCTTCACCTCTTCGCGCATCCGCTCTCGGGTGTCGGTCATGGCCGCATCCGTCAGGTCGCGGATGATCTGTTCCACGTCACGGCCGACATAGCCGACTTCGGTGAACTTGGTCGCCTCGACCTTGATGAATGGCGCGTTGGCCAGCTTCGCCAGCCGGCGGCTGATCTCGGTCTTGCCGACGCCGGTCGGGCCGATCATCAGGATGTTCTTGGGATAGACCTCGTCGCGCAGGTCGTCGCCCAGTTGCTTGCGGCGCCAACGGTTGCGCAGGGCCACGGCCACCGCACGCTTGGCACCGCTTTGCCCGATGATGAATCGGTCCAGTTCGGACACGATCTCGCGGGGGGTCAGATCACTCATGGTTCTCTCCGGTCGGGGCGGCGGCCGCCCCATTGTCTTGGACGGACATGGGGCGGTTCAGCCGATGGCTTCGACGGTCAGGCGGCCGTTGGTGTAGACACAGATATCAGCCGCGATCGCCATCGCCTTGCGGGCGATCGCCTCGGCGTCCAGGTCGCTTTCCAGCAGGCCCCGCGCGGCGGCGAGCGCGAAGTTGCCGCCCGATCCGATGGCGGCCACGTCATGTTCGGGTTCCAGAACGTCGCCCGCCCCGGTCACCACCAGCAGGTCGGTGCCGTCGGTGACGATCAGCATGGCCTCCAGGTTGCGCAGATACTTGTCGGTGCGCCAGTCCTTGGCCAGATCGACGCAGGCGCGCTGCAACTGTCCCGGCGCGGCCTCGAGTTTCTTCTCCAGCCGCTCCAGCAGGGTGAAGGCATCGGCGGTCGATCCGGCGAAGCCCACGACGACGTCGCGCCCGCCGGGCGACAGGCGGCGCACCTTGCGGGCCGTTCCCTTCATTACAGTCTGCCCGACGCTGACCTGACCGTCGCCCGCGACGACGATCTTGCCGCCGCGACGCACCGCCAGGATGGTCGTGCCATGCCAGCCGGGAAATTTGTCCTCTGCCATGAAAGGCTCCGTCTTTCTTCGTTCCGCCAGCAGATATGGGCGCGCTCACCGCTGTGCAACCCGTTGAAAAGGCCGCCGAGGCGCCCTAGCGTCCCGTGGATGAGCGCCGATCCGCTGCTGAACGTCTATCTTCACCCGCCGATCCTGCAGACCGCACGGGCCGGCAGACTGGGTTTCCTGAACCGCCTTCGCCACCTGCTGGAAAGCCGAGGATGGCGGGTCGAGGTCCATCCCTCGGGCCAGGATGCGCGGGCGAAGGCCCCGTCGCGGCCGGGCTATGCGCTCTTCAACATGGAGCGTCCGACGCATGACCGGGCGCTGACCTTCCGGCTGGCCTATCACTATCCCTATTGGCGTCTGGAATCCGTGGCCGAGCGCTGGCGCTGGCCCATCGCGCTGACCGCCTTCGAAGCCGAACGGATCGAGGCAGAAGCCGCGCTGCGCTTTGCCGAACGGTTGCGGGCACGGGTTCTGCCGGGGGTCCAGCCTGTCAGGGGCGATCACGTCCTGATCCCGCTGCAGGGCCATATCCGCCGCCAGCGCAGTTTCCAAACCGCCAGTCCCGTCGCGATGGTCGCGGCCGCCGCGCGCACCGGGCGCCCATGCATCGTCACACTGCATCCGAAAGAGACCTATGACGCCGAAGACCGGGCAGCGCTGGACGCGCTGGCCCGTGCGCATCCGAACCTGACCATCGGTGGCGACACGATGGCGCGGCTGCGCGACTGCGCCTTCGTCGTCACCCAAAACAGCGCGGTCGGCTTCGACGGCCTGATCCTTGGAAAGCCGGTCGTGCTCTTCGGGCAGAGCGATTACCACCATGTGGCGCTGAACGTGGCCGAACTGGGTGCCGAGGCGGCCCTGAACCGCGCGCCGGACCATACCCCACCGATCGAACAGTTCCTCGACTGGTTCCTGCGCCGCACCAGCTTGGACATGATGGCGCCGGACGCTGACGACCGCCTGCTGGCGGCCATGAGAAAGGGCGGCTGGCCCGTGTAAGGCCGCCGCCCTGTCGGTCTGTCAGGCGATCAGACGGATTCGTCGATCCAGCTTTTCAGCGCGGCCTTGGGGGCGGCGCCCATGCGGTTCGACACGACCTCTCCGCCCTTGAACATGAAGAGCGCCGGGATGCCCCTGACGCCAAGCGCCGCCGCCTGTTCGGGGTTTTCGTCGACGTTCACCTTCACGATCTTCAGCTTGCCGGCATATTCGTCCGACAGCTCTTCCAGCGCGGGGCCGATCTGCTTGCAGGGTCCGCACCATTCGGCCCAGAAATCGACGATCACGGGGGTGGCGGACTGACGCACTTCGGCGTCGAAATCGGCGTCGTTCACATGCACGGTGGCCATGCGGGGCTCCTTCGATGATGGGCCGGCGGGACCGGCAACGGGGGTGAGATTACAGCTATGGAGCCGCAGGCGCATGGTCAAGGGGCGCGACCCCCGGCAGAAGCGCCGCCATGGTCCGGTCCAGCAGCAGGTCCGGCAGGGGCATCACGCTGCGGCTGGCGGTCCACAGCACCAACACCCGCACGTCGCGGTTGGGCCAGATGGCCCGCAAGGCCGCACGATAGGCGGCCATCTGGCGCAGGATGCCTAGGGGCACGTCCTCGGGCGATGCCGGCACGTCGGTGTTGGTCTTGTAGTCCACCGCCGTCACCGCCGCCGCGGTGACGATCAGGCGGTCGATCACCCCGTTGAGCGTCCCCAGGCCGGTCAGGGGCGCAGTCAGCGCGACTTCGGACAGGACCTGCGCGCCCTCGGGGGGCCGCAGAACCTCCGCCAGGGCGGGCGCGGTCAGGATCTGGCGGGCCTCCTCCAGCAACTCGACCAGCTCTGGGCCATCCGGTAGGCCGCCCTCGGCCCCGGCCAGAAGGGCGCGGCCGACGGACGGCCAGTCGCCGGGCGCATGGGCGGGCAGATGTTCCAGCAGCAGGTGCAGGCGGGTGCCGCGCAGCATTGCGGCCTCGCGGTCACCCTCGCTGGCCGAGGGAAGCACCTTCGTCCCGCCCAGCCCCGTCGCCGTGATCGGCGTCAGATAGTCGGGCGCAGGGGGCGGCAGGCGCAGCGCCCAGTCCGGCGGCTGGCGCAGGGGCGCGGCCGGTGCCGGTTCGGACACCGCCGCGGCCGGCCAGTCGCCGAAGGACAGCCGCAGGCCAGTCCCCAAGGCGGGCGACAGCTCCTCCAGCGGCAGGTCGTGGCGCCGAAGGTCCGTCCGCCCCGCTCCGTCGGCGATCATCGCGTGCCAGCTGTCGAGCGCCTCCCCGGTGTCGCCGGCCGAGGCGACGATCAGCCAGCTTTCGGCCCGTGTCATCGCCACATAGAGCAGACGGCGGCGTTCCTCTTCCTGGCGGCGGTCCCAGTCGGCGACGGCCAGGGCGACCGCGTCGCAGCGCTCCGACGCCGCGCCGCGCCAGGCGGGCATGCCGTCCAGCCGCACCTGCCGCTGGCCGTTTGCCGGGCGGCGCTTCTGAGTCTCGGGCAGGATCACCACGGGGCTTTCCAGGCCCTTGGACCCGTGCACGGTCATCACCCGGATCAGCCCGCCCGACCCGCCGGGCAGCTGCCGCTTGACCTGAACGTCATCGCCCTGCAGCCAGACCAGGAAACCCGTCAGCGACGGCGTCTCGACCTGCTCATAGGCGAGGGCCTGGGACAGCAGTTCGTCGATGCCGTCCTCGGCCTCGGGGCCAAGCCGGGCCAGCAGCGCCGCGCGACCGCCGTGGCGGGTCAGCAACCGCGCGATCAGGTCATAGGGTCGGACGAAGTCGGCGTGGTCGGCCAGGTCGTCAAGAACATCCCAGGTGCGGCGATGGTGCGATTGTCGCAGCCGCGCCCAGAGATATTCGCCCCGCCTGCGCCCTGCCGCCAGGCGATAGAGGTCATCTTCGGACAGGCCGAACAGCGGCGAACGCAGCGCCGCGGCCAGGCACAGGTCGTCTTCGGGGGTCGACAGGACCGCCAGCGTCGCGGTGATGTCGCGCACCGCCAGTTCGGCGGCCAGCTTCAGCCGGTCGGCACCGGCCACGGGCAGGCCCGCCGACTTCAGCTCTCCGATCAGCGCGTCGAACAGGTCGCTGCGCCGCTGGACCAGGATCTGGATATCGCCCGGTCCGATGGGCCGCGTCTGGCCTGTGCGCGCGTCCATGATCGGCGTGCCCAGCATGGCGCCGATCTGTCGGGCGACGGCGCGGGCCAGTTCGGTCCGCGCATCGTTTTCAGCCGGCGCGTCAACCGGCTGAGTCCAGTCCGGACGCTCGGGCGCGTCGGGTTCTGGCAGGGTGGGCCAGATGTCGACCCTGCCGGGCAGGGCGTGGCGGAAGGCCACGTGGCGGGGTGGATCACCCAAGCCTTCGGCCGCCCGGTCTTGGAAGACCGCATCGACCAGCTGCAGGATCGCGGGCGAGGACCGGAAGCTGTGCGCCAGCCCGCGCCGCTGCATCGGCTGCTGAGCTGCCTGAAAGTCCTGGTCGAAGCGGTCGCGCATCTCTTCGAAGACGGCAATGTCGGCGCCCTGGAAGGAATAGATCGACTGCTTGGGGTCGCCCACCACGAACAGGGTGCGGGGTCGGTCATGCGCGCCCGCGCCGCTGGTGAATTCGCCGGTCAGGCGGCGGATGACGCGCCACTGTTCCGGGCTGGTGTCCTGCGCCTCGTCGACCAGGATGTGGTCGATGCCGCCGTCCAGCCGCCACAGCACCCATTGCGCCATGCTGGATTCCTCGAGCAGCTGCGCGGTGCGGCGGATCAGGTCGTCGAAGTCCAGCCAGCCATGGGCCGCTTTCTCTCGCGCCATCCGCGTCGTGAATGCGTGGCCGAAACGGTGCAGCGCCAGCGTCTTGTCGGCGGCCGACAGGGCCAGCGCCTGCGGGCGGGCCAACTCCACCCGCTCCATCAGCGCGTGCAGGTCGTCCATGAGGGGCGCACAGGGGCCGCTGGCCAGGTCCTTCGTCGGAATCTTGCCGATCTTGGCGCCGAAGGGTTGCGCCGCCTTGGCCCCATAGAGCAGGCAGCCGCAGAGCGTCCACAGCTCGCCCATGCCGGGGTCGCGCATCCGGCAGCGGGCCAGCTGGTCGGCCAGCTTGGCGTCGGTGGACTTGCCGGCCCGCAGCAGCGGCAGAAGCGCGTCGACCAGATCACCCTCGGACCCCAGGAACACCTGCGCCAGAAGGCTGTCGGCGGTCAGGCCGGGGGGCAGGTCCAGCGTCGCCCAGATGGCCACGGGGTCCGGCTCGGCGGCGAAATCGGCCTCGGACAGGCTGGCCAGGAAGCTGTCGATGTTGTCGCCGGAATGCAGGCGCGTCAGGTCGCGGATGGCGGGATGGCCCTCGGCGGCCATGTCCTCGAGGATCTCGGCCCGCATCGCCTTGGCGCTGCGGTCGTCCAGCTCGGCAAAGCCCATCGGCACGCCGGCCTCCAGCGGGAAGCGCCGCAGAAGCGCCGCGCAGAAGCTGTGGATGGTCTGCACCTTCAGCCCGCCGGGCGTCTCGATGGCGCGGGCGAACAGGCGTCGGGCCTGGGGCAGGTCCGGTTCCCCCACCTCGCCCAGCTCGGCCAGCTCGGCCCGCAGCTGCGGTTCCGGCAGCATCGCCCACTGACCCAGGCGCTTGAGCAGGCGGTTCTGCATCTCGGTCGCGGCGGCCTTGGTATAGGTCAGGCACAGGATGCGTTCGGGCGGCGTGCCAGCCAGCAGCAGACGCGCCACCCGGTCGGTCAGAACCCGCGTCTTTCCCGACCCCGCATTGGCGGTCAGCCAGGTGGACCGCCGCGGGTCGGCCGCCGCGATCTGGTTCAGCGTCGCCTCATCCATGCTCGCCCACCTTCTCCGGGCTGGCGGCATCGGTCAGCGACCATTCGCCGTAGCGCGCCAGATGATCGTAGTCGCCTGAATAGGACGTCCGTTCCGGCGCGCGCATTGAGGTGAAGCCTGCCCCGCCCCGCAGATAGGCATCCATCAGCGCCACGAACCCGTCCCAGGTCTGGCCCTCGACGGTCTCGTCATGGCTGCGGTCATGGGTTCCGCCCTCTCCGCCCAGCTGAATATAGCGGATCGCCGCCACATCCACGGGGCCGAGCGCATCGAAGCCACCTCGGCGGGCCATCGCGGCCTCAAGCATCAGCTGCTTGTCGAAATGCCGGATCTGCGCGTCGGTCGGCGGGGTACCGGACTTGTAGTCATAGACGACCACGCGCCCGTCATGCAGCAGGTCGATCCGGTCGGGCTTGGCGGTCAGGGTGACATCCAGGCCGGTGACAGACACCCGCCCCCTGTTCTCGATCACCATGGGGCTGCCTTCGGCCAGCCGTGCCAGTTCGTCGGCCACGATACGGTCGGCGATGCCCTCGATCCGGGCCTGCCAGAAGGCGCGAGCGGCGGGCCATGGAACCTCGGCCTCCAGCACCTGCGCCGTCAGCGACAGGAAGGTCGAGCGCAGCACCTCTGGCGGGGTGTCGGGGGCGGGGCGCGATTTCAGCAACGCCTCGACGATGGCGTGCAGGGTCTGGCCGCGAAGCGCGGCATCGGGCTGTGGCCGCAGGCTGGGCAGGGATCGCAGCTTCAGCACCCGCTTGGCATAGACAGCGTAGGGGTCGCGGATCAGCAGCGAGACGTCGGTTACCGGCAGCTCGTCGAAGGCCGGGGCGGGCGGGACGGGGGACGGCCTGCGCGCCGGGGCCGTCTGCGCGGGCGGACGCGCCACGGCCTCGGCCAAGGCAAGCCAGTCGTTCCCGCGCGCCCGCATCGCGGCCAGCGCCTGCGGGCCGTTCCGGTCGGGCAGCCCGCCCATCAGGTTCATCAGCCTGTTCAGCCAGCGGGATGGAATCGTCTCGGCCTCGGCGTCACGCTTGGCGCGCGTCAGGATCACCCGCCCGGCGGCGATGCCTTGCTGGAAGTCGTGCGCCGCCAGCCCGATCTGGCGTTCCGGGACCGGCAGCCCTGCCGCCAGCCGCATCTGCCGCGACAGCCACGGGTCAGGCGACAGCGCCTGCGGCCAGCCGCCTTCGTTCAGCCCCGACAGGATGACGTGGCCGTGGCCGTAGAGGCGCGCCTCGCGCGGGCCGCGGATTCGCAGGCACTGATGACCGGCCACGTCCTCTCGAACAGCCTTGGCCTGAAGTTCGGTGATCAGAAGGGCGCAGAAGTCGTTCGGCCCGATGTCGGGACCCAGATGGGCATGTTCGGCCAGGTGATCCAGCATGGCGCGCGACATCTGGCCCGACTTGCCCTGCCACAGCTGCGATCGCGCCACATCACCGTCGGGACCGGCGGCCAGCGCCTCGGCCAAGGCAAACAGGTCGGCCAGGCGGTCGGACAGCGGGCGCGGGGCGCGGTCCCGGGCCAGGGGCGTGATGCGCTTCAGCATCTCGCAGAGCCAGTCCGCCCAGATCTTACGCGTGGCATCGCCCTTGGTGGCCCAGTCCGCCAGCGTGCCGGCATCCGGAAAGGCGGGGCCATGATTGCGCAGCTTCAGTTCCAGTTCGCGGGTCTGGCGAAGGATGTCGTTGCGGCCGATCGCCTCGGACCCCGTGGCCGTCATCGGATGCTTGAGGAGGATGATCAGCCGGTCGATGGTCAGCGCCTCGCCGAAAAGCGCGGCGACCTGGCGCAGGAACAGGCCCGAGGCGGTCAGGGGCAGGGGCTGGCCGGCGCTGTCGTCGGGGCGGATGTGCCAGCGATCCAGCGCAGCGGTGACGCGACGGATCAGGCCGCTGTCGGCGGCGATCAGGGTGATCAGCTCGCCCTTTTCAGCGGCGTCGCGCATGATCAGTGCGATGGTGTCGGCCTCTTGCCCCGGCTGGTCGGCCTCGATCAGGGTCAGTCCGTCGGTGGGCGCGATCAGGTCTGGCAGCGCCGGCCCCTCGGCGATCCACTGGTCGGTGACGGGGGCGGGGCGCAGGGCCAGCGATACCAGCCTGTTGCGATCTTCGGAGGTCGGACGCGCGTTGGTCCAGCGCTGCGGGTAGCCCGCCTGGCGGATCAGCGGTGCGAAGCGTGCCTGCGGATGGTCGTCCGCGGCTTCGTCCAGCCGGTCCCACACCTCTTGCGGCTGGTCGAAGTCGAAGCCGGGCAGCACCACGGCCCCGTTCGGCAGCGCCGCCACCGCCTCCATGTAAAGCCGTGTCGCGCCGTGCGACCCGGTCGAGCCGGCGACGATGACCGGCCCCTGCGGCAGGTCGATCCCCTGCGGCCAGTCGCGCATCGCCAGCTCGGCCGCGGCGCGCTGGCGGGCGGCGCGGTCGTGCGAGGCGTCCGCCAGATGAAAATCGGCCGCGATCTTCAGGAAGGCCAGCGCATTCTGCCAGTGCCGGGCATGGTCACCCGTGTCGATCCCCTCAAGCGCGGCAAGGTCCCGGCCCTCGGTCTGCATCTCGACCATCAACTGCGACAGCGACTGCGTCAGCACCGGGATCGAATGTCCCGCCGCCAGATCCGGCCGCAGCTGCAGCATCTGCGCGATCAGTCGGGCCAGCTGCAGCCGCCGCGCCAGGGGCGCCTCCGGCGGATCAGGCATGACCAGCGGTCCCGGATCGACGCCGGTGATCGATCTGATCTGCGGCAGCAGAAGCGGACCGGCCTTGTCAAATGCCTTGAAGAGCGCACCGCGCGTGGACGCGGCGTTGACCAGCACCGTCACGCGGGCCAGCGCCTCGGGGGGCTGGTCCTTCATCCGCTCCAGCAGGCCGCGCACGAAACAGGCCGCGAAGTCCACGCCGGGTGGCAGGGCGTAAAGGCCGCGCATCTCAGCCACCCAGCATCGCCTCGGCCAGGGGGATGGCATCCGGGTACCCGACGTCGCACCAGCCGCCGTCATGGACCATGCCGAAGGCGCGCCCGTCCTCGATCAGCAGATCCCACAGGCAGTTCAGCGAAAACACGTCCTCGGGGATCTCGGCCAGTCTGTCCGGGCGGATGATCTGCGCGCCGGCATAGACGAAATCGCCCCGGCGGCTTAGCCGGCCGTCGACGTCCAGGCTGAGATCGCCGGCACCCTTGCGGGCCGTTGCCCGTTCCAGCGGGACCACCGACAGAAGGGCGTCCATCTGGTCGTCCCAGGCCGCGGCAAGCCGGGCCAGCACGTTCGGCCCCGTCCAGACGACGTCCGGGTTCAGCGTCATGACCGGCCCGTCCCCCAGCAGGGGCAGCGCCCGTCGCAGCCCTCCGCCGGTATCGAGGATCTGGCCCGCCTCGTGGCTGATGGCGACGTCCTGCCCGTCCAGGTGCCGCTCGATCTGGGCGCCCAGGTAGTGGGTGTTGACCACGATGGGGGCGGCCCCGGCGGTTCGGCCCAGATCCAGAGCGCGATCCAGCAGGGTGCGGCCCGCGACCTCGATCAGGGGCTTCGGGCGGTCGTCCGTCAGCGGACGCATCCGGGTGCCAAGCCCCGCGGCGAAGATCATCAGGGGCGGCATGCGGCGCGGATCCTTTCGCGGATGTGGACGTCGGGGCCGGGAACGTCGCGCAACGCGCGGGCCAGGGGGGCCAGTGCAGGATGGGCCAGGTCGGCCTGCACATGGCCCCAGACCCGCGGCATCAGGTCCAGATAGCGGAGCTTTCGGTCCCGCTGGGCGAGGCGTGTGAATATGCCCATGATGCGCAGGTTCCGCTGCGCCCCCAGCAGCGCATAGGCTGCGCGAAACCGGTCCGGGTCGAGGCCTGTTATCGACAGGTATCGCCCGATCGCCTGTTCCTCGACCTCTGGACCCACGTCCCGCCGGGCGTCCTGCAGCGCCGAGACGAGGTCATAGGCCGGATGCGCCGTCACAGCGTCCTGATAGTCGATCAGGCCAAGCGGCGCCGGGCCCCGCCAGATCAGGTTTTCGGCATGAAAATCACGCAGCGCGGTCACGGGCGGCAGGTCGGCGGCCCATTCCGCATGAAGCTGCGCGACGATGGGGCCGATCCGGGGCGCCTCGGTCCCCAGGGCCTGGGGATAGAGCGCAAAGAGGCCGACCTGTTCGGCCAACGCCGGTCCGTCCAGCGCCGGGATGAAGCTGGGCACCGGGTGGCGGTGCAGGTCCGCCAGCAGGTCCACGATCCGGTCATAGGCGGTGGGCGCCAGCGCCGGATCATCCCGCAGCACCGCGGCCAGCAGGTCGTCGCCCAGGTCCTGGACGAGCGCGAGGCCTTGGCCGGCATCCTCGGCCCAAATGGCGGGGGCGCCGAAGCCGCGGTCGGTCAGCCAGCGGGTCATGGCCAGGAACGCACCCATGCTGCCGCTCGGATCGTCCATCAGGACGGCGGTTTCACCGTCAAGCTCAAGCCGGAAATAGCGCCTGGCTGAGGCATCGCCCGCCAGCGGCGTCACCCGCGCCCCAGCCCACCCGGCGGTGGCGACGAAAGCTGCACGCTGCGCCAGCCGCGGCGCCCCGGGGAAGTCCAGTACGACCTGGCGCAGGTCGGGGTCCGGCAGGGGGCTCAGCGCCACGGTCAGTGCGCCCGCCGGCAGGGCCGCCAGCCGGTCGGGCCATTCGATCAGGCAGATGGAGTCCGACATGGCGTCGTCCAGGCCCAGCTCGGACAGTTCCGACGGGTCGGTCAGGCGATAGAGGTCGGCGTGCCAGATCTCGGTTCCCAACGGGTCGTCATAGGTCTGCACCAGGGTGAAGGTCGGGCTGGGCACGTCTTCGGCCGCATCGCCCTGGCGGGCGCGGATGAAGGCTCGGGCGAAGTGGGTCTTGCCCGCCCCCACCGGCCCGTCCAGCAGCACCGTCCGGCCCGGCGACAGGTCGGCGGCCAGCATCCGTGCCAGGGCGGCAGTCAGGGCTTCGTCGGCGATCAGGCGTGTGCTCATGGCGGTGTTCTAGCGGCTTGGCGCGCCGGGGGGAACAGGTCGCGAAACCGTTGCATGCGGATCGCCCGGCGGCGCATTAAGGTGACCGCAACCCACGAGGACCCCATGCTGCGCATTGCTGTCGCCCTGACCCTTGCACTGGCCGGACCGGCCGCCGCCACGCAGGAATACATCCTGCCCACGCTGTTCGACGTGGCTGGCGTCGCTGCCGACGACGTGCTGAACATCCGTGCCGAACCGTCGGCCGACGCCCCGATCATCGGTACGCTGGCCCCCGACGCGACCCGTATCGAGGTGGTCGAGGAGCGCCGCGGCTGGGCGCGCGTCAACACCGCCGAGCGGTCCGGCTGGGTGTCGTCGCGCTACCTCAACTATCGCACCGACGTGTGGGAGGACGGGGCGCTGCCATCGTCCTTCCGTTGCTTCGGCACAGAACCGTTCTGGAGCCTGTCCGTGGATCAAGGCAAGGCCGCGCTGTCGAGGCCCGGAGAGACCGATGCGGTCCGTGACGCCACGGCTCTGTCGACCGGCATCTTCCGCGATCCGACCCGTGCGGTCGCTGCGGGCGACATGACGCTGGCGGCGGTGCCGCAAATCTGTTCTGACGGGATGTCGGACCGGTTGTACGGTCTGCACGCGCTGCTGGTGCTGAAAGGCGGGGAACCGCGGCTGCTGTCCGGCTGCTGCTCGATCCAGCCCTGACGGGTCCGGCCGCGGGCGGCCTAAAGGCCCAGCACGTCGTGCATGTCGTATTCGCCCGGTCCCTTGTCCTGGCCCCAGATGGCGGCGCGGATCGCGCCGCGGGCAAAGATCGCGCGATCGGTCGCCAGGTGGCGCAGGACGATGCGTTCGCCCTCGGTCGCGAAGATGACGTCGTGTTCGCCCACGACGTCGCCGCCGCGAATGGCGGCAAAGCCGATGCTGCCGGGCTCACGCGCGCCGGTGATGCCTTCGCGGGCGGGCGCGCGCAGATCGGCCAGCGTGGCGCCACGGCCGCTGGCCGCGGCCTCGCCCAGCATCAACGCCGTGCCGGAAGGTGCATCGACCTTGTGGCGGTGATGGCTTTCCACCACCTCGATGTCCCAGTCCGTGCCAAGCGCGGCGGCGACCTTGCGGGTCAGGCCGACCAGAAGGTTCACCCCAAGCGACATGTTGCCCGCCCGGATGATCGGGGCATGGCGCGCAGCCGCCTTCAGCGCGGCCAGATGCTCGGCCTCGAAGCCGGTGGTGCCGATGACGTGGACGGCGCGGGCCTGCGCGGTCAGTTCGGCGAAGGCCACGGTCGCTGCGGGGGCGGTGAAGTCGATCACCGCCTGCGCCTGGGCGATGGCCGCCACCGCGTCGTCGCTGACCGCCACGCCTGCCGGGGCGCCAACCATCGCGGTGCCGATGTCCTGACCGATCCAGTCGTGGCCCGTGCGTTCCAGCGCCCCCACCAGCCGCAGGTCCGGGCTGTCCAGGATCAGCCGGATCAGCATCTGCCCCATCCGCCCCGAGGCGCCGGTGACGACAACGCCGGGACGCTGCGGCTGATCGGTGTTCTGCAAATCGCTCATCTGGCACCCCCGCTGGCTTTGCCGCGTCATATCCCGTTGCGGCGTCGCCCGCGACCCCCTACATCGGGGATCATGGCACAGAACCGAAATTCCCAAGGCAGAGGTCCGTCGCAGCGTCAGTTGCGGGTGGGCGAACTGATCCGCCGCACCCTGTCCGACGTGCTTGCGCGCGGGGACGTGCACGACCCGGACCTGAACCGGCACTCCATCACCGTGGGTGAGGTCGTCATGGCGTCCGACCTCAAGGTGGCGACGGCCTATGTACTGCCGCTGTTCGGGCAGAACGCCGACGAGGCGCTGGCCGCCCTACGCCGCAACGCGCCCGAGCTGCGGCACCTGGTCACCAAGGGGATGACGCTGAAATACGCCCCCGCGCTCAAGTTCCAGCTGGACGAGACCTTCGATCGTCTGGACGACACGCGCCGGCTGTTTGCCGACGAACGCGTGCGCCGCGACGTCGAGGCCGCTGACGAGGACGACGATGAGCTTTGATCTGTCGCGGCTGGCCGTGGCCCTGGGTGCGCTGGTCTCTCTGGCGCTGCCCGCCGGCGCGGCGACCTGCGAGCGGATGAGCCATGACGGCCAGGGCTATGTCCTTTGCGAGGTTCCCGCCGCGCAGGAACCCGCGCTGCGCCTGTGGCAGGACGGGGCGGACGGCGCGCCGCTGCGCAACTTCAGCAACGTCCGCCGGACCCTGGCGGATGGCGAGGCGCTGGCCTTCGCCATGAACGCCGGCATGTTCCACCCCGATTACCGCCCCGTGGGCCTGCTGGTCGTCGACGGGCAGGAACTGTCGCCCATCGTCACCGGGGCTAGCCACGACAACTTCGGCATGCTGCCGAACGGGGTCTTCTGCACCGGCGGCGAGGTTCCTTTCCAGGTGATCGAGACGCTCGGCTTTACCGGGGACCGCCCCGGCTGCCGGCTGGCCACCCAGTCCGGCCCGATGTTGGTCATCGATGGCGAACTGCACCCGCGCTTCCTGCCCGACAGCGACAGCCGCTATATCCGCAATGGCGTCGGCGTGTCGCCGGACGGGCAGACCGCGTGGTTCGCCATCTCGGACCGGCCGGTGACGTTCCACGAATTCGGTCGGCTGTTCCGCGACGGGCTGGGCGTCAGGAATGCGCTCTACTTCGACGGCTCAATCTCTCGGCTCTATGCGCCGGGGGTGAACCGGGCCGATTTCGGCCGCAGCCTGGGGCCGATCATCGGGCTGGTCGGCGAGGCCGGTTGACCCCGCAAGGCGCCGGCGCTATGCCCCGGCGCCTGTTTCGCAGGAGGGACGCATGGCGCGCAAGAAGGGCCGGGACATCAGCGGCTGGCTGATCGTGGACAAGCCGGCCGGGGTCAATTCGACCGCGGTGGTGGCCAAGGTCCGTTGGGCGCTGGACGCCAAGAAGGCGGGTCATGCCGGCACGCTGGACCCCGACGCGACGGGCGTTCTGGCCGTGGCCCTGGGCGAGGCGACGAAGACCGTCCCGATCGTGACGGACGCGTTGAAATGCTATGACTTCACGGTGAACTGGGGCGCCGAGACGACCACCGACGATGCCTCGGGCCAGATCGTGCGACAGTCTGATGCCCGCCCGACCGCCTCCGACATCGAGGCGGCGCTGGCCGGTTTCACCGGCGACATCATGCAGGTGCCGCCCGCCTTCTCGGCCGTCAAAGTCGAGGGTGAGCGGGCCTATGACCTGGCGCGCGAGGGCGTCGAGATGGAGCTGGTGGCCCGGCCTTTGTGGGTGGAAAGCCTGGTGCTGCTGGACGCGGGCCAAGACAGTGCAAGGCTGGAGATGGTCTGCGGCAAGGGCGGCTATGTCAGATCCATCGCCCGCGACCTGGGGCGCAAGCTGGGCTGTCTGGGCCATGTGGCACATCTGCGGCGCATCTGGTCGGGACCCTTCGAGGCCGAGAACGGCGTCGCCTTCGACCGCATCGACCGCGAGGCGCAGGAGTGGCTGGACACCCAGGTCCTGCCGCTGGAGACCGGGCTGGCAGACCTGCCGATGCTGCGCGCCACGCCGGAAGGCGCGACCCGCATCCGCAACGGCAATCCGGGCGAGGTGACCACCGGCGCTGAATGGGGCGAATTGGTCTGGGTGTCCGATGCCACGGGACCCGTCTGCATCGGACGATACCAGGGCGGCATGGTCCAGCCCGAGCGGGTGTT
>JAYZBS010000052.1:0-8737 GCA_036338635.1 Pseudomonadota bacterium
GCGAAAACCCAGGGAAAGCCGTGGCGGATCGCCTGCGGCTTGGCCTTCGGACGCAGTCGGATGACAGGCAGATCGGGCATAGGTTAAATCCTTTCGCTGCCGATCTGGCACGCCGACAGGCCTCGCACAAGCCGCAGCACCTCGATTATCCCGCCGCAAATGACCGCAGTTGAACCGTTAACGCTAACAGGGTATATAGTGATAAAGCCAAAGGAGGCCGCCATGACCCTTCACGCCACGATCGACCGAGTCACCGACCGGATCCGCGAACGCTCTGCCGAGAGCCGTGCTGCTTATCTGGGCAAGATCGCACGCGCGGCTCAGGAAGGCCCGGCCCGTGCGCATCTGTCCTGCGGCAACCAGGCCCATGCCTATGCCGCGATGGACGACAAGCAGGACATGGCGACCACCCGCAAGCCGAACATCGGCATCATCACCGCTTATAATGACATCCTGTCCGCGCATCAGCCATACGAGCGGTTCCCTGACGTGATCCGAGCCGCGGGCCGGGCGGCGGGGGCGACGGTGCAGGTCGCGGGCGGCGTCCCGGCCATGTGCGACGGCGTCACCCAGGGCCGCGCCGGAATGGAGCTGTCGCTGTTTTCGCGCGATGTGATTGCGCTGGCGGCGGGCGTTGGTCTGTCGCACGATTGCTTTGATTCGGCGATGTACTTGGGCGTCTGTGACAAGATCGTGCCGGGTCTGGTCATCGCCGCCGCGACCTTCGGGCACATCCCCGCGGTCTTCGTGCCCGCCGGTCCGATGCCCTCGGGCCTGCCGAACGATGAAAAGTCGAAGGTCCGCCAGCAGTTCGCCACCGGAGAGGTCGACCGCGACGCGCTGATGGCGGCCGAAATGGCCAGCTATCACAGTCCCGGCACCTGCACCTTCTATGGCACCGCCAACACCAACCAGATGCTGATGGAGTTCATGGGCCTGCACCTGCCGGGGTCCAGCTTCGTGAACCCGAACACACCGCTGCGCGATGCGCTGACGGTGGCCGCCGTGCAGCGGGCGGCGGCGATCACGAACCTGGGCAACGAATACCTGCCCGCCGGAGAGGTCTTGGACGAACGCGCCTTCGTCAACGGCATCGTCGGGTTGATGGCCACGGGGGGGTCGACGAACCTAGTCCTGCACCTGCCCGCCATGGCGCGTGCCGCCGGGGTCCTCCTGGACATCGAGGATTTCCACGACCTGTCGGAAAACGTACCGCTGATGGCGCGGGTCTATCCGAATGGATTGGCGGACGTGAACCACTTCCATGCCGCCGGTGGCCTCGGATACATGATCGACCAGCTGCTGGAGGCGGGGCTACTGCACCCGGACGTGAAGACCATCAACGGCACCGGGCTAGACGGCTATGCGCGCGAACCCAAGCTGGACGGCGACCGCATCCGGTGGGAACCCGGTCCGCGCACCAGCCTCAACGACAAGATCCTGCGTCCCGCCAGTGATGCTTTCGCCAAGACCGGTGGGCTGAAGCAGCTGCAGGGGAATCTGGGCCGTGGCGTGATCAAGATCAGCGCGGTCGCACCGGAAAGGCACCTGATAGAGGCCAAGGCACGTGTCTTCCAGGACCAGGAATCGGTCAAGACCGCCTTCCGCAACGGCGAGTTCACCGAGGATACTGTCGTCGTCGTCCGCTTCCAGGGGCCGCGCGCCAACGGCATGCCCGAACTGCATTCCCTGACACCGACGCTGGCTGTGCTGCAGGACCGGGGCCTCAAGGTCGCGCTGGTGACCGACGGGCGGATGTCGGGTGCGTCGGGCAAGGTACCGGCGGCCATCCACGTCTCGCCCGAGGCGGCGATGGGCGGCCCGCTGGCGCGCCTCCGCGACGGCGATGTTGTCCGCCTGGACGCAGCGGCCGGCACATTGGAATGCCTCGCCCCCGACTTCGAGGGCCGCGCCCCCGCCACCTTCGACGGTGCCGACAGCAGCGTGGGCCTGGGCCGGGAACTGTTCGCGGCCTTCCGCGCCGTGGCAGGTCCCGCGACCGAGGGCGCCGGCGTGGTGGTCTAGGCGGCCGCCGCCACCTCGCAGACGACGCGGCGCAGATAGCCCGCGAAGTCGGACGCCACCTTCCGCGCGGGTCCGTCTGCGACATAGATGTTCAGCCAGGTGGGTGGCAGCGGCGGCAGGGCGCCACGGTGGTCGATGACTTCCAGCCCCGGCTGCTGGATGCCGCGTGGAAGAAGCGTCACGCCCAAATCGGCCGCCGCCAGAACCCGCCATGTATCGCTCCCCCCGTCGCTGACGACCTGCAGCCACTCGATCCCGGCCATCTCCAGCGCCGCCATTCCCACCGGGTAATACGCGCAATGCGGTGAATTCGCGATTGGCAGCGGCCGCTGTTGCCATGCCCGCCCACCCGTGGCCCCGAACCAGGCCAGGTCGACCTTCGCCAGATGCATCGCCGCCGGCGGGGCGTCGAATTCCGTGGTCAGGATCACGTCATGCTCGCCCCGCGCCATCTGCGCACGCAGATCCTTGCTGCGCGCGTCATTCATGACCAGCTCGACCGCTGGATGGTCCAGACGGAAGGCGCGCACCGCCTGGGCCACCTTGGTGAACAGCCAGTCGCTGGTCAGCCCGACCCGCAACCGTGTTTCGGGGCGCGCGCCCGTGAAGCGCGACAGGATCGCGTCGTTCAGCGCCACCAGCTTCCGGCTTTCGCCCAGGAGGTCCTGCGCAAAATCACTAAGGACTACGCCACGACCGGCCTTCTGCAACATCGGGCGGCCGAACAGCTCCTCCAACCGCTTCATCTGCATCGACAGGGCGCTCTGCGTCATGTTGAGCGCCTCGGCCGCCCGGGTGACGGCGCCATATTCGGCCACCGCCTGAAGCGATCTCAAGGTCCCGATATCAAGATTTCGCATACGTCACCACCATTGATGAAAAGCATCAGAAACATTCGTTTCAACGATAAGACGCCCTCATTTATTCATCAATACAGAAGATGCTACACTCACATATCATCTTCAATATTGATGAAAAACATCAAAGGATCTGAACGATGTCCAAAGCCGCCCTGCTCCGTGTCGTCACCGGTCACGGCATCCTGCCCCGCCCTGCCTGGGTCGAGCGCTTGTTGACGATGTTCGACGTCCACCGCACGCGGATCGACCTGTCGCGCCTGTCGGAAAGGCAACTGCGCGATATCGGTCTGACGCGTCCCGAGGTCGAAGCCGAGATCGCCCGCCCCATGTGGGACGTGCCGCGCCACTGGCGCCAAGCCGAGCGCGCCCGCTGCTAGTCCTGGACCTCTCGCGGCGGCCCGAACCGGTCCTGCATCCGGTCGCGGATCTGGTCACGCGTCTGCCGATAGGCAGCCAACCGCGCGTCGCGCCCCTCGGCCAGGCCTGTTGGGTCCATGATAGGCCAGTATTCAATGTCGAGATGCGCATGCCGCGTCATTTCCAGCGCCATGCGCTGGCTGGCAGGCGACAGGGCGACGATCAGGTCGAACTGGCCCAGATCGTCGCCCCAGTCCTGCATCTCCTCGAAGCTGCGGCTGCGGTGATTTCCCAAGGGAACACCGATTTCGTCGCAGACGGCGATGGCGAAGCCGTCTACCTCCATGTCATTCCTGACTCCCGCCGACTGCACATAGGCGGCACGGCCATAGAACTTCTTCATCATCCCCTCGGCCATGGGCGAGCGGATGGCATTGTGATCGCAGCAGAACAGCACCGAGGATGGAAACCTGTCCTGCGACATCCGCGTCACACCTGCGGAATCAGCGCGCAGATCAGGGTGAACAATCGCCGCGCCGTGTCGATGTCCAGATGGGCCTTGCCCTCCAGCCGCTCCTGCAGGGTTCGGGCGCCCTCGTTGTGGATGCCGCGGCGGGCCATGTCGATCGCTTCGATCTGGGCTGGCGGCAGGCGCTTTACCGCGTCGAAATAGCTCTGGCAGATCTGGAAGTAGTCCTTCACGACCTGCCGGAACGGCCCAAACGACAGGTGGAACTCAACAACCTTCTCAGCGGCCTCGGTGGTCACGTCGAAGACCAGCCTCCCCTCGCGGATGCACAGCTCCAGCACGTAGGGTCCGTCGGGCACAGGTTCGCCCTCGCGCCCCGGGATCTGGAAGCTGTTGTCCTCGATAAGGTCGAAGATGGCGACGCGCCGCTCCTGCTCCATCTCGGGCGTGGCGGGCGCGATGGCACTGTCGTCGATCTCGACGCGGATGATGCGGCTCATTCCACGGGCCTCTCGTTCAGGATCCCCAGCCGAGCCTGAACCGAAGAGCCGTGGGCCTGCAAGCCCTCTGATGCCGCAAGCCGAACCGCCGCCGGTCCGATGGCCGCCAGTGCGCCGGGCGTCAGCCGCGCCATCGTCGTGCGCTTGAGGAAATCGAGAACCGACAGCCCGGACGAGAAGCGCGCCGACCGCGCTGTCGGCAGAACGTGGTTTGGACCGCTGACATAATCGCCCACGGCCTCGGGCGTATGGGCGCCCAGGAAAATGGCACCGGCGTGGATGCACTGCGCCGCCAGCCCGTCCGGATCGGCGACGCACAGCTCCAGGTGCTCGGGCGCGATCCTGTTCGACAGGGCCGCCGCCTCGGCAAGGTCGCGCACCACGATCACCGTGCCATAGTCGCGCCAGCTGGCACCTGCGATGGCCGCACGGTCCAGCGTCGGAATGATCCGTTCGACCTCTGCCGCGACGGCGCGCGCCATGGCTGCATCGGTCGTGATCAGGATCGACTGGGCATCGGCATCATGCTCGGCCTGCGCCAGCAGATCCCAGGCCAGCCATTCTGGGTTCTGCTGGCCGTCGGCGATCACCAGAACCTCGGACGGGCCGGCGATCATGTCGATGCCGACCCGGCCGAACACCTGCCGCTTGGCGGCCGCGACGTAGGCATTGCCGGGACCGGTGATCTTGTCCACCGGCGCGATCGTCTGTGTGCCGTAGGCCATTGCGGCCACCGCCTGCGCGCCGCCGATGCGATAGATCTCGTCCACCCCCGACAGCTGCGCCGCCAGCAGGACCAGCGGGTTCACCACCCCGTCCGGCGTCGGAACGCAGATCACCAGTCGATCCACCCCCGCCACGCGCGCGGGAATCGCGTTCATCAGGACGCTGGAGGGATAGGCCGCCTGCCCGCCCGGCACATAAAGCCCCGCCGCCGAAACCGCGCTCCACCGCCAGCCAAGCATAGCGCCCTCGGGGTCGGTCCAGCTGGCATCCCCGGGGACCTGGCGGGCATGATAGGCGCGGATGCGCTCGGCCGCCAAGGCCAGCGCCGCCCGATCCTCGTCACCAACCTTTGCCACCTCGGCCGCCACCTCGGCAGCCGAAAAGCGCAGCCCTTCCGGCGTCAGGTCCAGCCGGTCAAAGCGCGCCGTCAGTTCGCAGACCGCCTGGTCTCCACGTGCCCGGACGTCTGCGATGATCGCCGAAACGGCGTCGTTGACGTCTGACGAGTCCTCGCGCTTGGCCGACAGCATCCGCAGGAAACCGGCCTCGAAGTCACTGTCACTGCTGTTCAGAAAGACCGGCATGTCGCCTCCCCTGACCCGGTTCCACCTATGGGCGGAACGGCTTCTTCTTTGCCCAAATACCCAATGATCCTAGTCCGGATGCCGCGGCACCTTACCCGAGACGGCGCGATGAGGCCGCGTCACATCCCGCAGATCCAGGTTGATGCATTCGACCTCTGCCCGGATCGTTCCGTCGCCGGCGAAATCAAGCGACAGGCGCCCGGTCCCATCCTCGCCGGCCTGCCAGCCGATCGCCAGCAGTTCCAGTACGGTATCGGCGTCGCGGACGATGCCGTCGCTGACGACGCGCATGACGTCGCCGATCGCCAGAATCGAGCGCACCCGCTCGAACTCCCGTCCCTCGGCCTCTGCGGCGTCAGCGTCTTCCCACCGAAACCGGGTCAGCAGCAAGGCCAGCCGCCGCGCCTTGGTGTCGTGGCTGATGTCGGCCCCTGTCAGCACCGCGTCCTGAACCAGAGAGGACAGGATGCGCAGGTCGACTTCGTCCTCGGCCTTCAACGCAAGCGGGCGCGGGTCGGCATCGGCAAAACGGGCGTCTTCGGTCATCCCTGATCCTCCTTCACGCGTTCGATATGGGCCCCCACGCCGCGCAGCTTTCGCACGACATGCTCGTATCCGCGGTCCAGGTGATAGACGCGGCTGACAGTCGTCGTGCCCTCGGCCGCCATCCCCGCCAGGATCAGGCTGACCGAAGCGCGCAGGTCCGTCGCCATGACGGGCGCGCCGCGCAGTTTCTCGACCCCGGTTACGGTCGCATGCCCACCGTGAACCTCGATCTGCGCACCCATGCGCGTCAGTTCCGGTGCATGCATGAAACGATTCTCGAAGATTGTCTCCTCAAGCACGCTGGTGCCCTCGGCCATGCACATCAGCGCCATGAACTGCGCCTGCAGGTCGGTCGGGAAACCCGGGAACGGCTCGGTCGTGACATCCACTGCGCGGACCCGGCCGTTCTTGCGGGCGACCTTCAGGCCGCGGGCCGTCTCCTCGACGCTGACGCCGGCCTCGTCCAGCTTCTCGCAAAACGCCGCCAGCAACTCAATGCGGCCGCCCAGCAGCTCGACCTCGCCGCCGCACATGGCAGGGGCCAGCATATAGGTGCCCAGCTCGATCCGGTCGGTGACGACAGCATGGGTGGCGCCGTGCAGGGCCGCCACACCCTCGATCGTCAGGGTGCTGGTGCCCTCGCCCTGAATCTGCGCGCCCATCGCCCTCAGGCAGCGGGCCAGATCGACAATCTCGGGCTCGCGCGCGGCGTTTTTCAGGACCGTGGTGCCGCGGGCCAGTGTCGCCGCCATCAGCGCGTTCTCGGTCGCCCCGACCGAGACCACGGGGAATTCGAACTCGGCCCCCCGCAGCCCGCCCGACGGCGCCTTCGCGTGGACATAGCCGTCCCGCAGATCAAGGCTTGCCCCCATGGCCTCCAAAGCCCGCAGGTGCAGGTCCACGGGCCGCGCACCGATTGCGCAGCCGCCGGGCAGTGACACCTCGGCCACGCCATCTCGCGCCAGCAGCGGGCCCAGCACCAGAATCGAGGCGCGCATCTTCCGCACGATCTCGTACTCCGCCCGATGGCTGGTCATCGCATGGCTGGACAACGCCAGGACCTGCCCGTCCTGAAGCCCCGCGACTTCTGCCCCCAGAGATTGCAGCAGGGCGGTCATCGTGCGGATGTCGGACAGCCGCGGCGCGTTGGTCAGCGTCAGCGGCTGGTCCGTCAGCAGAGTTGCCGGCATGAGCGTCAGGCAGGCGTTCTTCGCGCCGGCGATGGGGATCTCTCCCTTCAGCGGGCCGTTCCCCTCGACAATGATCTGGTCCATCAGCTGTCCTTGCCTGTCTCGCCATCCGCGTCCGGGATGGTCTTGTCGTTGTTCTCGCCCGCCCCCCGCGCCCGAGCCTGCGCTTTCCGCCGCGCCAGATTCGCGCGCAGCGCCTGGCGAAGACGCTCTTCGCGGTTATCGGAAGGATGTTTGGGATCACGGCGGTCGGTCATGAGGTCATCTGTTAGCGCCCGCCCGCGCCGCAGTCCAGCAAACGCAGAGCCCCAAGTGCGACAAGCGACGATTTCGCCAAAAATCGGCCGATGCCCCTTGCGCACCCCCCACTCATTGTCTAAACGCCCCTCACCGGCGCTGTGGTAGCTCAGTGGTAGAGCACACCCTTGGTAAGGGTGAGGTCGAGAGTTCAATCCTCTCTCACAGCACCAGTTCATCCTATTGAATGGAAAGAAAACCCTTGCATTGCTAGGGTTAGTGCCTCTTTTGGTGCCCTAGTTGGTGCCAGAATGGGGATCAGGCGTGGCTGGGCAGGTCAAGAATCTGAAGGTAAAGAACGGGCGCTTTTATGCCCGCCTCGCGGTCCCTGCACGGCTTCGGCCGATCGTAGGCAAGACGGAACTGGTCACGCCTCTCGGTGGTGAACGTCGCGCAGCCATGAAGGCGCTTCCTGCGGCCGTAGCAGCCCTTCAGCGTCGACTTGATGCTGCCGGTCAGTCCGAGGCAGGCGCTCGGCTGGACAACCTGCGCAGCCCGATCACGACAGCAGACTTTGGGCGCGCGGTCTGGCTGCACTACCAAAGTATGCTAGAGGCCGACGATGCTGCGCGCGCCGGCTATCCGTCGCAGAGGGAAGTCGACGCCGAGCAAGCGCGCGTGCTGGATCATCTGAAAACCGGCACTGTGCCGGCTGAACCTTTGGCGGTGCTGGACGCCTCGCTTGATCTAATCAGGCTACAAGGCGCTGCGGCAGTCGATCAGACGCTGCGTGCAGCCAAGCTCGATGCGCTACGCCGTGACCTAGCCGCAGACCGGACCCATCTTGTCGAGCATGTAATCGAGGACTTTCTTCAGCGCAGCAACCTCTCAGCGCCGCGAGGTTCGGCCGAGCGCAAGGTTTTGGCGCGGCAGATCTTAAGGGCCGATATCGAAGCGCTGGAACGCACGCTAGAACGGGATCAGGGGAACTATGGCGGGCAGCCATCCGACCCTATCGTGAAGCAGCCCCCAGCGGCCCAGTTCGACACCGCTGAACCCGTGCCTATCAAGCCTCTCTTCAAGGACTACATTGCTTCCCGGCAGGCTCTCGGAAAACACCGCGATGGCGCCGTGGCGTGGGAGACGGCCATTATCCACCTAATCGGATTTCTGTGGCATGCTGACGCCCGGCGTATCACAAAGCGAAATCTGCTAGATTGGCGGGACGCGCTTCTAGCTGAAG
>JAYZBS010000053.1:0-9380 GCA_036338635.1 Pseudomonadota bacterium
CGCATCGCCCCCTTGCGCCAGCCAGGCCTCGACCTCTTCCTGCGGGGTCGCCGCGTTGCCTTCCGCTTCGAAGCTGTCCAGATAGGCGACCAGCGACTGCGCGGTCAGCGACAGGCGCTGGCTGTCCTGATGCAGGTTCGCATGAAACCGCTGGCGCCATTCCGGCGCGATCTCGTCCTCCTCAACCAGAATGGCGGCGGTCGAGCGGACCGCCGTGACCGCCGACAGCACCTCGTGCATCGTGGTCAGCATATAGGGGTCCTGCGTCATGCGGTCGGACAGGTCGACCAGTTGACGTTCCAGTGCGCCAGCGCGGCGGGCATGGGCGATCAGCAGGGCGGCCCAGCCCGGGAAACGTGCGAGGAACTCGGCCACCTGGTCAAGCTCGGGGACGCTGCCAGCCGCGGCGGGATGGACGGCAGCCTCCCGCAGGGCGGCGATGCGGACCTCCTCGCGGCCCTCGGCCAGTTCGTCGGCGGGAACCTCCAGCTCGGCGGCCAGACGCTCAACCAGTTCGGCGCTGACGGGGCGCCGGTTGTGCTCAATCAGGTTCAGATAGGCCGGAGAAATTCCCACGGCCCGCGCCAGATCGGCCTGCCGGCGCGACAGGGCCATGCGGCGTTCGCGAATGCGGGTGCCGGTCAGGGTATGGGGGCCCGCGCTCATCGCGCGGGATCAGACCGCCAGCCCATGCCGCCCAGCCAGGTCGGTGAAGAACTGCCAGGCGACGCGCCCCGACCGGCCACCGCGCGTGGCTTGCCACTCGATGGCCTCGGCCCGCAGCCGGTCCGGGTCGATGCTCAGGCCGTGGGACGCGCAATAGCCGTCGATCATCGCCAGGTACTGATCCTGGTCGCAGGGGTGGAAGCCCAGCCACAGGCCGAAGCGATCCGAGAGCGAAACCTTTTCCTCGACCGCCTCGCCGGGGTGGATGGCGGTGGCGCGTTCGTTGTCGATCATGTCACGCGGCATCAGGTGGCGCCGGTTTGACGTCGCATAGAGGATCACGTTCGCAGGCCGCCCGCTGATCCCCCCGTCCAGGACGGCCTTCAGCGACTTGTACTGCGTGTCGTCGTGACTGAAGGACAGATCGTCGGCGAACAGCAGGAACCGCCGGTGGGTAGCCCGGCCCAGGATCGCCAGCAGCCTGTCGACGCTGCCCAAGTCATCGCGCGCTATCTCCACCAGGACCAGTGGCAGGCCCTGGGCGACGGCCTCGGCATGCACCGCCTTGACCAGGGACGACTTCCCCATCCCCCGCGCGCCCCAGAGCAGCGCGTTGTTCGCGCCGTGGCCGCGCGCGAATTGCAGCGTATTGGCCAGAAGCGTGCTGCGCGCCCGGTCAATGCCGATCAGCTGCACCAGATCGACGCGGTCAACCTGATCCACGGGCTCCAGCCGGTCGGGATCAGGGTGCCAGACATAGGCGCTGGCACCGCTGAAATCCGGCACCGGCACGGGTGGCGGGGCCAGACGCTCCAGCGCGGCGGCGATGCGGTCCAGCGGGTCGGTCACTCGTCGTCCTCGACCCACAGCCCCTGGGCGCGCAGCTCGGCCTCGCGCTTTTTCTCAATGCGGCGGACCAACTGGATCGAAACCTCGTAGAGGCCATAGACCACCGTAAACAGGACGACCTGAGAGATCACGTCGGGCGGTGTCGCGACGGCCGCCAGAACGAGGATCGCCACGACCGCATAGCGGCGCACCGATCCCAGCCCCTCGGCCGAAACCAGGCCTGCCCGCCCCATCAGCGTCAGCAGGACCGGCAACTGGAAGCTTAACCCGAAAGCCAGGATGAACTTGGTTGTCAGCGACAAGTACTCGTCCACCGATCCCTGGAAGACGATCGCCGCCAGCGGACTTTCCGCCACCGGCACCGTCGCGTCGTCAGGCAGCTGCAGCGGCCCCTGCTGGAAGCCCAGGAAGAAGTCGTAGGCCATCGGCAGGATGATGTAGAAGGCGAAGGCCGCGCCGATGAAGAACATCACAGGCGAGGCGACGAGGAACGGCAGGAAGGCCGCCTTTTCGTTACGGTAGAGCCCCGGCGCCACGAAGCGCCACATCTGATAGGCGATGATCGGGAAGGCCAGCACGAAGCCGCCCAGCAGCGAGATGCGGACCGCGACGAAGAAACCCTCCTGCAGCTTCAGCAGGATCAACCCGCATTCCTGGCCGCGCGTCTCCAGCGCATGGCAGATCGGCTGCGTCAGGAAGTTGTAGATCGGGTTCCAGATCGTGTAGCACAGCACCATGGCGGTGAGGAAGGCGATCATCGACCAGATGATGCGCGTCCGCAGTTCGGCAAGATGCTCGATCAGCGGGGCCGAGCTGTCGTCCAGCTCGTCGTCGTTCTGGGTCTCGCTGGCCACGTCAGTCGTCTTTCATGTCGCTGCGGCGCACCGCCCGCAAGCGGCGCGGCGAGGCCTGTGCCGGCGCCGCATCGGTTGCGGCCGGAGGGGCGGCCGCGGGCGTCGCCGCGGATTGCGGCGCGGGCGTCTCGGCCCGTGGTGTCGCTGGGTCACGCTGCGCGGTCTTGCGGGCGGTCGGCAGCTTGGGGTCCCACTTCTCGAACCGCTCGGTCGCTCGGTCCAGCGCGTCGAGGCCAAGCGCCTTCTTCGAGGTCAGGTTCTTCATGTCGCGCAGCGAACCCGCCGCTTCATCCAGGCCGCTGCCCTTGGCTGCGTCCTCCATGGCCGAGGTGAATTCCCTCGCCATGCTGCGGGCGCGGGCCGTGATCCGGCCGAGCGCATGGAACAGGTGCGGCAGGTCCTTGGGACCGACCACGATCAGCGCCACCACGCCGATCAAAAGCAGTTCGGTCCAGCCGACATCCAGCATGGGACGTGCCTTCCGTGGCTCAGCTGCGGTCGGTCGACTGCGGGGCCGAGGCGGGCGTGGTGTGCGGCGTCACGTCGCGAGCCCGTTCGCCGGGAAGGGGACGGACCTGATCTTCGGTGGCAGCGTCATGTTCCTCGCTGCCGTCCTTAAGGCCCTTCTTGAAGGAGGTGATGCCCTTGCCGACCTCGCCCATCAGCGACGAGATCTTGCCGCGCCCGAACAGGACCAGGACGACGACCGCGATCAGAAGAAGGCCGGGAAGGCCGATGTTGTTCAGCATGAAAGACTCCATAGCGGGGCCAGAAGGCCGCCCGCTGCCGATATTTACGGATTCGCGGCGGCAATTGCAAAGCCCTTTCCCGTGAGCGCCGGATCCACCCGCTTGGCACCGCCCGAAAGGCAGGCAATAAGGGCCCATGGACATGTCGGCCTATATCACCGCCTTCGTCACGCTGTTCGTGGTCATCGACCCGATCGGCCTGACCCCGGTCTTCATCGCGCTGACGCCCGGCATGTCCGGGCTGCAGCGCCGCCGCATCGGCCTGCGCTCGCTAGTGATCGCGGCCATCCTGCTGACTCTGTTCGGTCTTGCGGGCGAGACGATCCTGTCGGCCATCGGCATCTCGATCTCGGCCTTCCGCATCGCGGGCGGGCTTCTGCTGTTCCTGACAGCGTTGGACATGCTGTTCGAACGGCGGACCCAACGACGCGAGGGCCAGGCCGAGGGCGACGACCCCGGCCACGATCCGTCGGTCTTCCCGTTGGCCATGCCGCTGCTGGCAGGACCAGGGGCGCTGGCCAGCATGATCCTGCTGGTGGGCGAAGGCCAGGGGATCGGGCATCTGCTGATGGTGAACCTGACCATGCTGGCGGTCCTGGCCATCGCCATGGTGCTGTTCGTTTTGGCCACGCCGCTGGCGCGGGCGTTGGGGCGGACGGGCGTCATGGTCGTTACGCGGCTTCTGGGGATGCTGCTGGCCGCGCTGTCGGTGCAGTTCGTGATCGACGGGGTCCGCGGCTCGGGTCTCTTTGGATGACCGAGGCCGACGTCACCCGCCTGCTCTGGTACGGTCTTCTTCTGGTGATCATCGGCGGCGCCATGATATTCGAGCTGTCGGGCCGCGGCGGCCAGGCACTGCGCCAGCTGATGCTGTGGGCGGTGATCTTCGTGGGCTTGGCGCTTGCCGCCGACTGGTGGATGCGCCCCCCGGCCCAGCAGATCTCTGCCGACGGCAGCCGCATCGAGATCCCCGTGTCCCGCGACGGCCATTTTCACCTGACCGCGCAACTGAACGAAACGCCGGTTGAGTTCATCATCGACACCGGCGCCAGCAGCATCGCCCTCAGCCGGGGCGACGCCATCCGCATCGGCCTTGACCCGATGCGGCTGCGCTTCGACGGCGTTGCGGTCACCGCGAACGGCCGCATCCCCACCGCCTCGGTCAGGATCGACCGGTTCGCCATTGGCGACGCGGTCGACCGCAACGTCGCCGCTGTGGTGATCGATTCGGAGCTGCGGGATTCGCTTTTGGGAATGTCCTACCTGCGGCGCTTCGCACGCGTCAGCTTCGAAGGCGATCTGCTGATCCTGGAACGCTGAGCAAGGATGGTGGGTGATGAGGGATTTGAACCCCCGACATCTTCGATGTGAACGAAGCGCTCTACCACTGAGCTAATCACCCGTCGCGCTGGCTTCTAGCGTCAGCGACAGGCGGTTGCAAGAGGGCTTTCGCGGCTTTCTACCGCGCTTCGGTCTCGTTCGGCGCGGGTCTGCGGCGCAGGCGCAGCGTGATCACGTCGCCGCCGCGAGCGTCCTTTTCCAGGTTGATGCGCGCCCGGCCCAGTGGCGGAATGGCAAGCGTCTGCCCCGCCGAAAGCACGGACCCCAGCTGGGCCAGCGTCGCCTCGATAATCGGACGGGCATCGGTCCGGCGGGCGCCGGTGGCGGCAACGATGCGGTCGATGAAGTCTCGCTTCTGCACTACAACAGCAGGGTGCGGGTCCTGCACGGCAAATGGCTGGCCTGGTTCATGGGTCATTCCTGGTTCCCCCTCCCGGAAATGTCCCTACAGCCTAGCGCGATCTGACTTTACGTCAACCTTGCCCATGCATGAAATAACCGGGGGCGTCGCGCGCCCCCGGCTTGGTCATTCGGTTCGCCACCTCAATGAGCGACGGCGCTTCCGGGGCCTTCGCTCGACCGCTGGCGGTCCAGCCGGGCCGCTTCGGCCGCTTCCTCGGCAGCCTCGTCCCACTCGACCGCGACCGGTTGGCGGACCAGGGCGTGGCGCAGCACCTCGCGGACATTGGCGACGGGGATGATCGTCAGCCCCTGCTTGACGTTGTCCGGAATCTCGACAAGATCCTTTTCGTTGTCCTGCGGGATCAGCACCGTCTTGATGCCGCCGCGCAGGGCCGCCAGCAGTTTCTCCTTCAGCCCGCCGATCGCCAGCACGTTGCCGCGCAGCGTGACCTCCCCGGTCATGGCGACGTCCTTGCGGACCGGGATGCCAGTCATGACCGACACGACCGAAGTGACCATGGCTATGCCCGCTGAGGGTCCGTCCTTGGGCGTGGCGCCCTCGGGGACGTGGACGTGGATATCACGCTTGTCGAACTCCGGCGGCTTGACGCCGATTTCCGGCGCCACCGACCGCACGAAGCTGGAGGCCGCGTCGATCGATTCCTTCATCACGTCGCCCAGTTTCCCGGTCGTCTTCATCCGGCCTTTGCCGGGCAGGCGCAGCGCCTCGATCTGCAGTAGGTCGCCGCCGACCGAAGTCCATGCCAGCCCCGTCACCACGCCGACCTGATCCTCCTTCTCGGCCAAGCCATAGCGGTGACGGCGAACGCCCAAGTATTCCTCGGCCTTCTCAGGCGTTACCTCGACGGACTTGACCTTGCCCTTGAGGATCTCGGTCACGGCCTTGCGGGCCAGCTTGGCGATCTCTCGTTCCAGCGAGCGAACGCCAGCCTCTCGGGTGTAGTAGCGGATGATGTGGGTTAGCGCCTCGTCAGTGACGCTGAACTCGCCCTTGCGCAGGCCGTTGGCTTGGATCTGCTTGTCCAGCAGGTGGCCCTTCGCGATCTCGCGCTTCTCGTCCTCGGTATAGCCCGACAGGCTGATGATCTCCATCCGGTCCAGCAGCGGGCCCGGCATGTTGTAGCTGTTGGCCGTCGTCACGAACATGACGTTCGACAGGTCGTACTCGACCTCAAGATAGTGGTCGACGAAGGTCGAGTTCTGTTCGGGATCAAGCACCTCCAGCATCGCGCTGGCCGGGTCGCCGCGGAAGTCCTGGCCCATCTTGTCGATCTCATCCAGCAGGATCAGCGGGTTCGTGGTCTTGGCCTTCTTCAGCGCCTGGATGATCTTGCCGGGCATCGACCCGATATAGGTCCGCCGGTGGCCCCGGATCTCGGATTCGTCACGCACGCCGCCAAGCGAGATGCGGATGAACTCGCGCCCCGTCGCCTTCGCGACCGACCGCCCCAGAGAGGTCTTGCCCACGCCCGGAGGACCGACCAGCGTCAGGATCGGCCCCTTCAGCTTCTGGCTGCGCGCCTGCACTGCCAGGTATTCGACGATGCGTTCCTTGACCTTTTCCAAGCCATAGTGATCGGCGTCCAGGATCGCCTCGGCGCGCGGCAGGTCCTTGCGGGTGCGCGACTTGACGCCCCAGGGCAGCGACAGCAGCCAGTCGAGATAGTTGCGGCTGACGGTTGCCTCGGCCGACATCGGCGACATCGACTTCAGCTTCTTCAGCTCGCCTTCGGCCTTTTCGCGGGCTTCCTTGCTGAACTTGGTCTTCTGGATCTTCTCTTCCAGTTCGGCCAGCTCGTTCTGCCCGTCCTCGCCGTCGCCCAGTTCCTTCTGGATCGCGCGCATCTGCTCGTTCAGATAATATTCGCGCTGCGTCTTCTCCATCTGGGTCTTGACGCGCGACTTGATCTTCTTCTCGACCTGCAGGACGGACATCTCGCCCTGCATGTGGCCATAGACCTTCTCCAGCCGCTCGGCCACGACCAGCGTGTCCAGCAGGTCCTGCTTGCGGTCCAGGTCGATGCCCATGTGGCCCGCGACCAGATCGGCCAGCTTGCCGGCCTCGGTCGCCTCGGCGACGGCCGCGACGACCTCTTCGGGGATGTTCTTGCGCACCTTGACGTAGCGCTCGAATTCTTCGGCCACCGTGCGTACCAGCGCAGTCACGGTCGCCTCGTCGCCCTCGGATTCCTCGAGCGGGCGGGCGGTCGCCATGAAGTGGTCGTCATTCGGCACGAAGCCGGTGATCTCGACACGCTCGCGACCCTCGACCAGCACCTTGACGGTGCCATCGGGCAGCTTCAACAGCTGCAGCACGTTGGCCACGACGCCGGTCCTATAGATGCCGTCCTCGTCGGGCTCGTCGACAGACGCGTCCTTCTGGGCCGCCAGAAGGATCGGGCTGTCCGATTCCATGACCGCTTCCAGCGCGCGCACCGACTTTTCGCGGCCGACGAACAGCGGCACGATCATGTGCGGGAAGACGACAATGTCCCGCAAGGGCAGCACCGGGTAGGTCTGAATGGTGAATTCCGTCATGTCTTGTCCTTTCCGCCCGAAGCCGTGGCCCCGTCATGGCGACGCACGGCCCCTGCATGGCGCCAATCTAAGGCTCGCGACGTCCGCGTTCAATACGACCGGGACAATACCACCTATTTCACCGGGGAATGACAATCTCGGCCCGCAGGCCGCCAAGCTTGTCTCCACGCCCCAGCCGCAATTGCCCGCCATGTGCGCGCACCACGTCCGCGGCGATCGCCAGTCCCAGCCCCGCCCCTTGAGCGCTGTTCCTGCGCCGTGAGGGGTCCAGCCGCGTGAACGGCCGCATCGCGGTTTCCAGGCTGTCCTCGGGGATACCGGGGCCATCGTCCTCGATGCCGATACGCAGGCTTCGTGGCCCGAGCGCCGAGTCCAACTCGGCCCGGCTGCCATAACGAACGGCATTGCCGATGAGGTTTTCCAACGCCCGGCGCAGCATGTCGGGCCGGAATGTCGCCAGTCCGTCGCGGTCGCCCTCGAACAGCACCAGGTCGATCCGCTGGCCCGCCCGCTGCGCATCCGCGACGACGGCTTCGACGAAAGCCGCCGCAGCCGTCGGCTCGGGCCGGCTGTCCCGCGCGTCGTCGCGGGCATAATCGAGAAAGCCGTCGACCATGCGGTTCATCTCGGCGATGTCGGCCTCGAGCGCGGCGATATCCTCATCGTCGGGTGGCATGTCGGATGACATCATCGACAGCCCCAGACGCAAACGCGTCAGCGGCGTACGCAGGTCGTGACTTATGCCCGACATCATCAGCTTGCGCTGTTCATTCTGACGCTCCAGCCGGTTGCGCATGTCCAGAAAAGCGGTACCTGCGCTGCGCACCTCGATCGCGCCAGAGGGCCGGTATGGCACCATCCGCCCCTTGCCATATTCCTCGGCTGCATAGGCCAGCCGGCGGATCGGGCGCAGCTGGTTGCGCAGGAAGATCGTGGCGATCCCCGACATCAGCAGCGACGTGAATACCATCAGCACCAGCAGCTGGTGCGGGTTCGACGCGCTGACGCGCCGTCTGTCGAAGCTGAGCAGATAGGGCCCCCACGGCCCCTCAAGCACCACGTCGACGCGCTTGTCGTTGCTGGCCAGATCGATCGACAGAACCTGCGGCAGGGCATCGCGCAGCACCTCGGTGACGACCCGGCCCGAAAAGTCGTAGAACAGCCGGCGGTCGCCACCTTCGGGTTCGGCCGGCAGCCGCAGTTCCAGCTCCAGCGGTGACGCCACGATCTCACCGGCCAGACGCGCCTCGTCCGGACTGTCGGACAGCTCCACCTGCCGCGCCACGAATTCCAGCTCATGCGCCATGCTGGATGTCATCTGCCGGGTGACGCCTTCGAAGTGCCGCTGCAGGAACATGACGCTGACCACCAGCGTCACCACTACGACCGGCAGGAAGAGGATCAGGGCAGCACGGGCATAGAGCCCCCGCGGCACCAGCGTCCGCGCAATCGGGCCCTCGAGGTGGTTCGACATGGAAAGCGTTCTCCTTGCGGGCTAGGCTAATCCCATGACCGCCCCTGTGAAAGAGCCGCTGCGCATCCTGGCCGACAACCCCTCGCCCCTGACAGGGCCGGGCACGACGACGTTCCTGATCGGCGAAGATGACGTCGCCGTCATCGATCCCGGCCCGGACGACCCGGTCCACCTGGACGCCGTGGCCCGCGCCGGCCGGGACCGGATCAGTCACATCTTTGTCACCCATGCCCATCGCGACCACAGCGGAGGCGCGGCGCGACTGTCACGCCTGACAGGTGCGCCTGTGCTGGCCTTCGGATGCGCCACGGCCGGCCGTTCCCCGCTGATGACGCACCTGGCTGCGCAGGGGCTGGTGGGCGGGGGCGAGGGTCTGGACCTCGACTTCGCCCCAGATCGACTTCTGACGGACAATCAGGTCGTCGCCACCGGCGACTGGTCGCTGCGTACGATGCATACGCCCGGTCATGCCGGCGGCCATCTGTG
>JAYZBS010000054.1:0-4915 GCA_036338635.1 Pseudomonadota bacterium
AAGTAGAACGTGGCAGGGATCGCTGCATTGATGGCGTTCAGAAGAACGCAGGCGTTTTCGGAGAAGGCTACCGTTCAGAAGATGAGCGCGCCGATAACGATCTTCCCCGACCCGGCGACGATGCGCGCAAATCCGTCATGGAACGGGATGTCGAGTTGCGTCAGAGGTCGCTTAGGGTTCGCTCGGCCCCTCCTCGCTGTTGAACTTGGCCTGATTATCGTCACATCTGTAGCCTGGTCGAGGCGCGTTGCATCTTGGCGCCGCGGCGCCCCCGCCACGCCTTCCTGTGAGATCGCCCTGCCAGACCCTTGGGCAACGCCGCGCCTGTGACCCTGCCGTGCATCATGCCCCCGCATGGGATTCCTGACCCGCGCCGTCTAGAGATCCTTCACCAGTCGCAGGGCGTCATAGATGGCGGCATGGGTATTGCGGGCGGCGACCGCGTCGCCGATGCGGAACAGGCGAAAGTTGCCAGCAGAGTTCTGCGAAGTCTCCTGCTGGCGACCCGCGATCAGCGCGTCGTAATCGACCTCGCCCAAGTTCTTCGACAGCGGCTTCAGCTCGAAATAAAGCTCGTCCAGAGGCCTGGTGCCGTGGTTCACCACCACCTGATCGACCAGCCGTTCGCGCGTCACGTCGCCATAATCGCTGCCAAGCGTCGCGCGCAGCCGGTTCCCTTCGCGGACCACCGAAAGCAGTCGCCAGGTGACCGTGAAGGTGACATCGCGGCGCTGGAGGCTGCGCATGTAGGGCACGAGGTTCATCGCCATTACCTCGGGCGAGAAGCTGCGGTCGGGGGTCACGATCTCGACGGTCGCGCCGGTCGCGGCGATGACGTCGGCGGCCTGCAGCGCGGCGTGATCGCCAGCGTCGTCGAAGATAAGGACGTTCTCGCCTGGTTTCACGTCGCCGGAAATGATGTCCCAGGCCGA
Source organism: Pseudomonadota bacterium (assembly GCA_036338635.1). Lineage (GTDB taxonomy): Bacteria > Pseudomonadota > Alphaproteobacteria > Rhodobacterales > Rhodobacteraceae > Paracoccus. The sequence continues at coordinate 933 of JAYZBS010000054.1, forward strand.
GCAGACGAGGTCGTTGCCTGTCGCCAGTACCTTGGTATGGGGCAGCCCGCCCGTCGCGATGATGACCTCGTCGGGGTCGGTCGCAAGGATGTCGTCCGCGTCGGCAAAGCTGTTGAAATTGAACGTCACGCCGTGCTTCTCGCACATCGCCATCCGCCACGAGATGATCGAGATCATCTCTCGCCGACGCTCTTGCTGGGCGGTCAGGCGGATCTGTCCGCCGGGTTTGTCCGCGGCCTCGAAGACGGTGACGTCGTGGCCGCGTTCGGCCGCGACGCGCGCGGCCTCCAGACCCGCCGGTCCGGCACCGACGATGGTCACGCGACGCTTCGTCGAGGCGGCCAGGATGTCGTGGGGCATCGTCTCCTCGCGCCCCGTCGCGGCGTTGTGCAGGCAGAAGGCCATGCCGCCTTGGTAAATCCGGTCGAGGCAATAGTTCGCGCCGACGCAGGGCCGGATGTCGTCCTCGCGCCCCTCGATCACCTTGCGGACCAGATGCGGGTCGGCCATGTGCGCCCGCGTCATCCCCACCATGTCCAGCAGCCCCGAGGCGATGGCGTGGCGTGCGGTCGGCACGTCGGGGATCTTGGCCGCGTGGAAGGTCGGAAAGCCGGTCGCGCGACGGATCTCTCCGGCAAAGTCGAGGTGCGGCGCATTCCGCATTCCCTGCACAGGGATCACGTCCGTCAGCCCGGCGTCAGTGTCGATATGACCACGGACCACGTTGAGGAAGTCGACCAGCCCGCTGTCCTTCAGCATCTGCGAAATTTGGAAGCCTTCGTCGCGTGTCATCCCGCCGGCCAGCACCTGGTCGCCGGTGTAGCGCAGACCGACGATGAAGTCCGGTCCGCAACGATCGCGGATCGCGCCCAGCACCTCGGTCGTGAAGCGCAGGCGGTTCTCAAGGCTGCCGCCATAGGGGGCCTCCAGGTCGTTGGTCAGCGGCGACCAGAACTGCTCCAGCAGGTGACCATAGGCCTCCAGCTCGATCCCGTCGACGCCAGCCGCCTTCATGCGCTCTGCGGCATCGGCGAAATCCGCCTTGATGCGGGCAATGTCCCAACCTTCCAGCCGTTTAGGAAAGGCCCGGTGCGCGGCCTCCCGCTCGTGGCTGGGGGCCAGCACGGGCAGCCAGTCGCCCTTGTCCCAACGCGTGCGGCGGCCCAGATGCGTCAGCTGGATCATTACCGCCGCGCCGTGGTCATGGCATTCATCCACCAGCCGCCGCATCCACTCCACGACTTCATCCTTATAGGCCAGGATGTTGTTGAAGACCGGCGGGCTGTCCCTGGAGACCGCCGCCGAACCGGCAGTCATCGTCAGCGCCACGCCCGCCTTGGCGCGCTCCACGTGGTAGGCGCGATATCGGTCCTTGGGCATCCCGTCCTCGGGATAGGCCGGTTCGTGGCTGGTGATCATGATCCGGTTGCGAAGCGTCAGGTGCTTCAGCTGATAGGGCTGGAGGAGAGGATCATGCGACATGAGAGACCGCCTGCTTTGTGATGTTCCGGTAGCAAGGTACAAAATGTCCACTTGTGTCAAGTAAATCATACCGTGGTGTATGGCATCTTGTCTCCGACGAACATTCCCTTTGCGCCTCAGGTTGCTGCCGCCTATGATCCCGTCATGATTGAACACACCCTACCCTCCACCGGATGGCGAGGTTCCCGAGAGGGCTGGCTCGAGGCGGGCTACCGCGCCCTGATCGAAAGCGGCGTCGATGCCGTGAAGGTCATGCCGCTGGCCAAGCAGTTGGGCCTGTCGCGCACCAGCTTCTACTGGTTCTTCGAGGACCGGCAGGCGCTGCTGGCGGCCCTACTCGATGGCTGGGCAGCCCGCACGACCGAGCCCTTGATCGCGGCCACGCGCCAATATGCCGAGACCCAGGCCGAGGCGATGCTGAACGTCATCGGCTGCTTCCTGTCGCCGAAGATCTTCGATGCCGGACTGGAATTCGCGATCCGCAGCTGGGCGCTGCAGGATCAGGACGTGGCGCGGCGGGTCCAGTTGGCAGATGCTGCCCGCCTGACGGCACTGAAGACGATGATGGAAAAGTGGGGACACGAGCCCGCGGTCGCCGATGTCAGGGCGCGGGCGGTCTATCTCGTCCAGATCGGTTACATCTCCATGCAGTCGGCCGAGGACCTGAAGACCCGCCTTTCCCGCATCCCCACCTATGTCGAAATCTACACCGGCACCCATCCCGAACTACGAGAAATGGCGCGCTTTACAGCGCGCTTCCGAGAGGTTGAAGGTTAGCTTCAAGGCTCAGAACCACCGAAGGGCAAGCTGTGTTGCTGCCGGGGGCGTGCATCATGGAAGATGCCTTGGAATGACCAGCCCGACAACTCTGGCAAGGCGATAGCCGCTACCCCTGCTGCTTGTCGAATGTTTGTCGCATGCACTTTTCATCGACAGGTGCCCGTAACCGCCACATCCCTCCGGCGTGGGACGTGAAGACTGTACCGCGCATCCTGCAACAGAATCTGCGCGGTATGCCGATCTTGCCCTGGCCGGCCTGGTCTTGGACCTGTATGTCGTGATCCTTGCCAACGTCGAGGTCTCGCTGGCCGCCATCCGCCAAGCCACGCTCGGACTTCCTTGGCGGAGGCCGCAGCATCGCACCGCCTTCTTCTTTACTGAACAGGAAGCTCGACCGACCCTGCAGGCTTGAGCCGGTCTTCGCTTTCCTCTTTGCGGCTGATACCCCTGCAGCGCTTCGCGGCTTGCACTGGTGCCGCGGGGTCGTTGGTTCGCTCCGGCATCCCGCGCGAGGCTTCGTAAGTGCGCCGGTCGCGCAGTTAAGCATGTATCATGGCGGAACAGCTTCCTTTTCCGGGGCAGGCGCACGGCCTCGGATAACTGCGGGTAAGTTACCAGAGGCCTCAAGCGAATTTGCCGTGAGCCTTTGCGCGCCAAAGCGATTGGATTGTGAGAGACCGAAGAAGACGCCAGCGACCACCGCACGGGTTCGCGGCTCTCTTCTACTGGTTTTCTTGCTTGTACTCACCCGGCTTCGCCGGGTTCATGACATCGAACTCTTCCGGTGAATGCGGCTTGCCGTGATGATCGCCTTGCCCATTCTGACGGTTCTCCGGATCGGTCGCGGGATTGTCCTTATTTGGTCGTTCCGTGGTCATTATCAGATCCTCCTGCGCCATAACGGTGGCGAAGAATTGTTGTTCCGGTAAAGGTCGATCCACGACGCCCAACAGGACGATGGATCGGCCCAGGCGGCAATCGGCATGGTCGTCTTGTTCAACGTGCTGACTTGCCAGCCGGCAAGGCCGCATGAAAGGCGTCGGACGTTCTAACAGCCGAGACGATCTTGGATCTTCAATTTGCCTGCACGAGATGATGAGGTTCGTCTGGATCAGCGAGTTGGCCCATTTTGACCGTCTTGCTCGCGGCGTGGCTGGCACAGATTTCGGCGCCGTTCGATGTGCTTGTCGATTCCGGCGATTGGCCGTGTGTGTGTTGGGAATTTTCCGTCGCGGAATCCCGCCCCACAATCGTCGCGACGTTGATCAGTCATATCGACAGCATAGGTCAGGATGACGGACGGTCCGTTCTTCACCCGATCTTAAGTCGATTGCTTTAGCACCGAACTTCGACGCGCAGATCGGGGAGGTGTGCAGGCATGACAAACGCAGAATTTTGGATGTTCGGTCTCAACTCGGCTCAGGCCCGGCGTCGATGATCGACAGGCTTTGCCAACGGATGATGGCTAAAGAAAGCTCCTGAATGGCGGGGCGGTCATCACACTGACGGCGCTTCCGGCGCAATCCTTGGCCCAGGTGCCGAGATGCAACTGAACCTTCATGATCCGAGCCTCTCATGACCATCACCGATCTGAACATGCCGGTCATGAACGGGCTCGACTTCATCCGGAACGCGCGCCAGGACGCGGCGGGCTCTGGCATTCCGATCGTCATGCTGACCACCGAATCGAAGCCCGAGCTGAAGGCCGAAGGCAAGGCCGC
>JAYZBS010000055.1:0-17549 GCA_036338635.1 Pseudomonadota bacterium
CCAGATCCCGGTGGTGCCGTCGAACCACGGCGCGTTCCGGCCGCTGCTGGCGCGGATGATCCAGGACGCGCTGGACGGCGGCGCGACTGGCCTGCTGCTGGAAGGCTTCGGCGAAGGCAACATCCCCGCGGGCGACGGCGCGATAGAGGCGGCGCTGAGCGTGGCGCACGTCCCCGTCTTGATCGCCAGCCGCGCCATCGGCGGGCAGGTGGGCGCCTTTCACTATGCTGCCGGGGCTTGGGTCGGCGGCACCGGCGCCATCGCCGCGGGCGACATGACCCCCGTCACCGCATTGGCCAAGTTGGCGGTCCTGAACGCCGCCGCCGCACATCACGGCTGGGATGCGGCCACGCTTAGGGCGCTGCTGGTCCGCAGCCTGACCGGCGAATGTGCGCCCATTGACCGGATCGTGGGGCCGCTGCTACCGGGCCGGCGCCTGACCGCGGCGGATGGGGATGTCCTGCTGCTGAACGATCCGGACCTTGGGCCGCAGCTGCGGACCGCAGGCCGGGTCTTGTGGCAGGCGCCCTCGCCCGGCCGCCTGCAGATGCGGGGCGACCGGCTGGCGCTGATCGCGCCGGACGGAGACGTCGCCTGGACCAGTCCGCCCGCGCAGCCGGATGCCGTCCCGGTCCTGACGGCATCGCCGCCGTCCCTGGTGCTGGTCGACCCCGGCCGCCGCGCCGCCCCGGTTACGGCGCTGGCGGGCTGACAGGCGGCGCGGCCTGCGCTAGCAAGGACCCACATCCTGAAGGAGCGCCCATGCCGCTGATCCACGTCCTGAACGGTCCGAACCTGAACCTGCTGGGCAAACGCCAGCCCGAGATCTATGGCCGAGAGACGCTGGCCGATCTTGAGGCGATGTGCCGGGATGCCGCGACGCCGCACCAGATCCGCTTCCTGCAGTCGAACTGGGAAGGCCAGATCGTCGACTGGATCCACGAGGCACGGGACGAGGCCGCCGGCATCGTCATCAACCCCGCCGCGCTGACCCACACCTCGGTCGCGGTGCTGGATGCGCTGAACGCCTTCGACGGCCCGGTGATCGAGGTGCATATCAGCCAGGTCCACAAGCGCGAACCGTTCCGTCACCATTCCTACGTGTCGAAACGTGCGGATGGCGTCATCGCGGGGCTGGGGCTGGGGGGTTATGTCGCGGCCCTGCGGCACATGGTTACGCTGGTCTGACGCGACCGCCGGACCCGGCCGCAGGGAGGAGGGTGCGGCAGGCCCGGCGATACTTGTGCGGCCCGTTGCCGGGCGCGGAGGAGGAGACGTCGCAGGGCCACCGGCCCCGTAACTTCAGAATGCCCGCCCACGCGAAAGATGTCACACCTTGATGCTGCAGCGCCGCATCGGCGGCAGGACCTGCCCGCGGGCCGTGCAGGATCAGGGGCAAATGCCCGCGTTTTGCACAGTCAGGGGATGTCGTGCTGCATCCGGTCCGATTCGTAGCCTTGGTCCGACACCTGCAGCGCCCGTAGATAAGCCCGCGACCACCAGGCGACGTCATGGGACATCACCTCCTCGAGCAGCGTGGCGTGACGGCGGCGGCGTTCTTCCTTGGGCATCCGCATCGCCTCGGCCATGGCCTGCGCCAGGTCGTGCGGGTCGTGAGGGTTGATGATCAGCGCATCAGGCATCTGCTCGGCCGCCCCTGCGAAGCGCGAGAGGATCAGAACGCCGGGATCTTCGGGGTTCTGGGCGGCGACATATTCCTTGGCGACAAGGTTCATGCCGTCGGCCAGCGGCGTGACCAGGCCGATATGCGCCTGCCGGAACAGCCCCGCCAGGACGTTGCGCGGCACGGGCCGGTGGATGAACCGGATCGGCGTCCAATTCAAGGTCGAGAACTGGCCATTCACCCGGCCGGCCAGATGCTCGGTCTCTTCGCGGATCACCTGATAGGCCTCGACCTCGCCCCGCGTGGGCGGGGCAATCTGCAGGAACGAGATCTTCTCGATCAGCTCGGGCTCCTGCTCCAGCAGGATCTGGAAGGCACGGAACCGCTGCGGGATGCCCTTGGAATAGTCCAGCCTGTCGACCCCGATCATCAGCTTGGCGCCGGTCAGGGTGCGGATGCGGTCTTCGTCAGGGGCGGCCTCGGCCTCGGCCACGAAGGACTCGGCATCGATCCCAATGGGAAAGACCTGGGCGTGGATCTTGCGGTCGTCCAGCAGGAAGCTGGTCGGCGACAGCTGGTTGACCTCGGTCAGCTGACGCGCGCTTTCGGCAAAGGCGCCCAGATCGCGCTGCGCCTGAAATCCCAACAGGTCGAAATGCGACAGCCATTCGAACAGTTCTTCGGGGTTCGGCAGGGCGGCGCAATCGGCGGGGCCCGGGAACGGGATGTGCAGGAAGTGCCCGATGGGGGCGGTCACGCCAAGCTTCCGCAATTCCGCCGCCAAGGGGAACAGGTGGTAATCCTGCACCCAGATCCGGTCGCCTTCGCGCAGGTGGGGCACCACCATGCGGGCGATCCTCGCGTTCACCCGGCGATAGCCATCCAGATATTCCGGCAGGATCCGCATCAGGTTCGGCCGCCCATGGCAGAGCGGCCACAGGATCGAGTTCGAATACCCCAGATAGTATTCCTCGTGGTCCTGCTGCGTCAGGTCGAAGGACAGCCGGTCGAACGGCGCGCCGGGATTGTCCTGCAGGTCGTCCGACGGATCGTCGACCACCTCTCCGGAGAAGCCGATCCAGACCCCGCCCGAGCTGCGCAGCGCATCCTCCAGCGCAACGACAAGGCCGCCCGAGGGGTTGTCGCCCAAGGGCAGGCGGTTCGAGACGACGATCAGGCGCGACATGCTTTCTCCTCAGTTCAGGGACGCATCCAGCCAGGCCGCCAGCGCGGCGGGGTCCGACAGGCGGTGGCGGGCGGCGGTGGGGCCATCGCCGATCTTGATGGCGAAGCCGCCGCGGGACTGCACTTCCTCCATGGCGGGCTCGTCGGTGGTGTCGTCGCCGGCGAAGACCGGGACGCGGCCCTCGAACGGCTGCATCTGCATCAATTGCGCCAGCGCCGTGTCCTTGCCGACACCGGCCGGCCGCAGTTCCAGCGCCATCTTGGCTGGCTGCAGCATCAGGTGCGGGTTCTGTGCGGCCAGGTCCTGCATCGCATCCTCGACGAAATTCCGCAGCGAGGGATCGTCACGGTAATGCATCGCCACGCCATGCGGCTTTTCCTCGACCAGGATGGCGGAATGCGGGGCGGCCATTTCATGCGCGCGGGCATGAAGCGCCGCCGCGTCGAAGGGCACCTGGTGCAGCGTCCGGATGTCGCCTGGGGCGACCGACAACTCGGACCCGTGGCTGCCGGCGATGATGCCCGGAAAATCGCCCAGATGCCCGCGCAGGTCGGCCACGTCCCGCCCCGAGATCAGGGCGAGCGCTCCGTTCAGCCTTTCGGTCAGCCGGGCCAGCAGGTCGCGCAGCTCGTCCGACACGACGACGGCGTCCGGGCGATGGGCGATCTCGACCAGGCAACCGTCGAAATCGAGAAACAGCGCGGCGGCGTCGGGAAGCGGGGGCGGGTTCATCGATGCTCCTGAAGGCTGGGCAGAGAAATGGTTTCAACAGCCAACCCCGCAGAACCCGCGCCGGTTCACGCTCTTGTGCGATTTTTTTGCCGCGCTGCGGCATGAGCGTCAGAATTCGACCCCCGCCTGTGCCTTGATGCCTGCGCGGAAGGGATGCTTGACCTGCGTCATTTCGGTCACCAGATCCGCTGCCTCGACCAGCGCCTCGGGCGCGCCGCGGCCGGTCAGGACCACATGAGTCATCGGCGGCTTTTCGGCGGCCAGGAAGGCCAGCACCTCGGCCACGTCCAGATAGCCATATCGGAAGGCGATGTTGATCTCGTCCAGCAGGACCATGCGGATCTCGGGGTCGCGGATCAGGTCCTGCGCCTTGGCCCAGCCCGCCTGTGCGGCGGCGATGTCGCGCGACTTGTCCTGGGTTTCCCAGGTGAACCCCTCTCCCATGGCGTGGAACTGGCAGAGGCCCCCGAAATGCGTCGTCAGCAGGCGGCGTTCGCCGGTGTCCCATGCGCCCTTGATGAACTGCACCACGGCCGAGGGCATGCCATGCGCGATGCAGCGCATGATCATCCCGAAACCGCTGGAGGATTTGCCCTTGCCCGGGCCGGTATGGACGATGACCAGCCCCTTTTCGCCGGTCTTGTTTTCCATCATCCGGTCGCGGGCGGCCTTCTTCTTGGCCATCTTCTGGGCGTGGCGGGCCAAGTCGTCGGCGAGAATCGCGTCGTTCTGGGTCACGGGCAGGCTCCTGCAAGGTTGACAAATCGCGGGCGCGGCGCTTTTGGTGGGCGCGTGTTGGTTCCTGTCCTATGACAGGCGAAGAGGGAATGCGACAGGGCCTTGGCCCCAAGCGCAGCCGCCCCCGCGACCGTGACCGGAAAGGTCGCCCGATCCACTGGCAGATGCCGGGAAGGTGGGACGACCGTTGGGGAAACCCTGGATCCGCAAGCCGGGAGACCTGCCAGCACCTGTTATTGACGGGCGAACGGGGTGTTTCGCGACCGGCAGGCGATGGCCGGTCGACCCGCGCCGTCCCTTTCGGGCACCCCCTGACCCATGAAGGAGAGGCCGGCGATGCGCGCTGTTCTGCATGTCTGCACCACCTGCCGCGGCATCGCGCCCGTGGACGACCCCGACGCCCCGCGCCCGGGTTCCGTCCTGCACGACGCGTTGCAGGACGCGGCCCCCGAAGGCGTGCAGGTCCGCGCAGTCGAATGCCTGTCAGCCTGTTCGCAAGGCTGCTCGGTTGCGCTGTCGGCGCCGGGCAAGTGGTCCTATGTCTATGGCCGCCTGACACCCGATGACGCCGCCGACATCCTGGCCGGCGCCACAGCCTATGCCGGCACGCCCGACGGCATCGTGCCCTGGCGCGACCGCCCCGTGATCTTCCGCAAGCAGAGCCTTGCCCGCATCCCCCCGCATATTTCCTCGCAGGAGTGACCATGACCGACCTGTTGAAGACCCCCGTCACCGTGATCACAGGCTTTCTGGGGTCGGGCAAGACGACCTTGATCCGCCACCTGATGCAGAACCCGCAGGGCAAGCGCCTGGCGGTGATTGTGAACGAGTTCGGCACGATGGGCGTCGATGGCGACATCCTGAAGGGCTGCGCCGACGATAGCTGCCCGGCCGAGAACATCCTCGAGCTGTCGAACGGCTGCATCTGCTGCACGGTCGCCGATGATTTTATACCGACGCTGGAATCGCTGATGGCGCTGCCGCAGAAGCCCGATCACATCCTGATCGAGACGTCGGGCCTGGCCCTGCCGAAACCGCTTCTGAAGGCCTTCGACTGGCCGGCGATCCGGTCTCGCATCACCGTCGACGGCGTGATCGCACTGGCCGATGCCGAGGCCGTGGCCGCGGGCCGCTTCGCCCCCGACGTGGCCGCCGTCGACGCACAGCGCGCCGCCGACGACAGTCTGGATCACGAGACCCCGCTGTCCGAGGTGTTCGAGGACCAGATCGCCTGCGCCGATGTCGTGTTGCTGACCAAGGCAGATCTGGCCGGTCCCGAAGGCATCGCCGCCGCCCGCGCAGCGATCGAGGCCGAGGCCCCCCGCCCCCTGCCCATCCTGACCGTGACCGAGGGCGCCATCGACCCTCGGCTGATTCTCGGCCTCGGCGCCGCGGCCGAGGATGACCTGGCCGCCCGTCCCAGCCACCACGACGGCGCCGACGATCACGAGCACGAGGATTTCGACACCGTCGTCATCGACCTGCCCGAGATTGCCGATCCCGCCGACCTGTCGGACCGCATCGCGCGGCTGGCCGCCGAACAGCACATCCTGCGCGTCAAGGGTCATGTCGCCGTCATGGGCAAGCCCATGCGCCTGCTGGTGCAGGCCGTGGGTGCGCGGGTGCGCCACCAGTACGACCGCCCCTGGGGCGACCAGCTCCGCCAGTCGAGGCTGGTGGTGATCGCCGAACACGACCACGTCGACCCGGCAGCCATCCGTGCCGTGCTGGACGGTGTACCCGCCTGATGCACGTCATCTTCCGCGAACAGGTCGGGCTGGAACGGTCCGACACCCCCTATGATCCGGGCCAGCAGCCTGGGGATCTGGTGGTCCTGTCCTTCTCGGACAGCGATCTTGGGGCGTTTGCGGAGGGATGGAAGCGCGCGGCGGGCGGCCTGCCCTCGACGCGGCTGTGCAACCTGGTGGCGCTGCGGCATCCGGTATCGGTCGATACCTATGTCGAAAACACCCTGTCCGGCGCGAAGGGTATCCTGATCCGCCTGATCGGAGGAGAGGCGTACTGGCCCTATGGCCTCGCCTCGGTGCAGGACCTTGCCCGCAGGAAGGGGATCGCGCTGGCCGTACTGCCCGCCGACGGGCGCGACGACGCGCGGCTGGATCAGGTTTCGACGGTGCCGGCCTCGGTACTGCGCATCCTGCGGCGGCATTGCGATCAGGGCGGCGCGGTGGCGGCCCAGGCGGCGCTGGCGCAGCTGGCCGTCGCCTCGGGGTTGGAGGCCGCGCCGGTGCCCGGCCGCAAGACGCTGCCGCAGATGGGGTTCTATGACCCTGATCAGGGCGTCGTCGATGCGCCGGGCGGTGTGCAGGCGCTGGTCACCTTTTATCGCAGCTGGCTGGCCGCCGCCGACATGGCCGCCATCGACGCGCTGATCAGGGCGCTGCGCGGGCGTGGGATCTCGGCGATGGGGGCGTTCGCGCCCTCGCTGAAGGCCGAGGGGATGGGCGACTGGCTGGCCGATGCGCTGACGACGCCCCCCCGGATCATCGTGAACGCCACCGGGTTCGCGGCGGGCGGAGCAATTGAAGCCACCCCTTCCTCGGGGCCGGGCGCTGCGCCGTTCACGGGATTTTCGGCACCGGTCTTTCAGGTGGCCCTGTCGACGAACCGCCGCCGGGACTGGGCGCAGGCCGAACGCGGGCTGTCACCATCGGATCTGGCCATGAACGTCGTCCTGCCAGAGGTCGACGGCCGCATCTTTGCCGGCGTCATCAGCTTCAAGTCGCCCGGCCGCCGGGACCCCGACCTGCAGTATTCGCGCTTTGCCCACCGCGCCGACCCCGACCTGCTATCCACCGCCGTGGCCCGGATCGAGGCCTGGGCGCGGTTGGCCGGGACGCCTCTGTGCGACCGCCGGGTGGCGATGGTGCTGTCCACCTATCCCGGTCGCGACTGGCAGATGGCCCATGCCGTCGGGCTGGACGCGCCCGCCTCGGCCGATGCCGTGGCGCAGATGCTGGCCGAGGCCGGATACGACGCCACATCCGTCGACGCCCATGCCCTGACGTCCGAGCGGCTGGACTGGCCGCTGGCGGAATATCGCGACGCCCTCGCCACCCTGCCGCAGCCGCTGCGGGACGACCTGCAGGCGGCCTGGGGCGCGCCCGAGGACGATCCCGACTACCGGGACGGCGCCTTTCGCCTGGCCGCGATCCGCCGGGGCAGCCTGATTCTGGCGCTGCAGCCCGAACGCAGTCACCGCACGGGGCGCGAGGACGACTATCACGACCTGACCCGCGTACCCCGCCACGCCTATGTCGCCTTCTACCTGTGGCTGCGCACCCAGGGTCCGCATGCGCTGATCCACATGGGTGCGCATGGCACGCTGGAATGGCTGCCGGGCAAGGCCGTGGCGCTGTCGGGCGACTGCTGGCCGCAGGCGCTGATCGGGCCCATGCCGGTCATCTATCCCTTCATCGTCAACGATCCCGGAGAGGCCGCGCAGGCCAAGCGGCGCATCGGCGCGGTCACGCTTGGCCACATGCCGCCGCCGATGCGAGAGGCGGCCCTGCCCCCCGGCATGGCGGGGCTGGAACGCCGCTTGGACGAATATTCGACCGCCGACGGGCTGGACCCGGCCCGTCGCGACCGCCTGATTGCCGCCATCCGGGACGAGGCCCGCGCCCTGGGGGTCGAGGACGACCTGGGCATCCCGCCCGATGCCGGCGCCGCCGAGGCCATCACCCGCATCGATCGTTTCGTCTGCGACATCAAGGAAAGCCAGTATGGCGAAGGGCTGCACGTCTGGGGCAGCGGCGCCTGCGGCGAGGCGGAGCGCGGCGGCCTGATGGCGGCCCTGCAGGGGCGGTTCGTCGCCCCGGGCCCCTCGGGGTCGCCGAACCGGGGGCGGACCGACGTGATGCCAACGGGGCGAAACCTGTTCACGGTCGATCCTCGTGCCGTTCCAACGCCCTCGGCCCATGCCCAAGGCGTCAAGCTGGCCGAGGAGCTGCTGCGCCGCCACCTGCAGGACCACGGCGACTGGCCGCAGGGGCTGGTCGTCGACCTGTGGGGCAGCGCCACCATGCGCACCGCCGGCGAAGAATTCGCCATGGCCCTGCACCTCGCCGGGCTGAAGCCCGTCTGGGACGCCGGATCGGGACGCGTCTCGGGGGTCGAGGTGATCCCGGCTGCGCTGCTGGACCGCCCGCGCATAGACGTGACGCTGCGGGTCTCGGGGCTTTTCCGCGACGTCTTCCCGGTGCTGGCGCAGCTGTTCGAGACCGGGGCCGCCGCGCTGGCCGAACGTGACGAGGCGGGGAACCCCTATGCCGCCCGCGCGGCGCGTGTCTTCGGGCCGCAGCCGGGACAATACGGGCTGGGCATGGGCACCGCGCCCGACAACTTCACCGACGCGGCCCGCCAGGCCGCGGGCGAGGCCTGGCTTTCGGCCTCCAGCTGGGCAATCGGGGCTGACGGGACCAGCCGCCTGGACCGCAGCGGGCTGGAGGCGCGGCTGTCCGGCGCCGACAGCTTCGTCCACCCGCAGGACCTGCCCGAAACCGACCTTCTGATGGCCGCCGACTTTGCCGCGCACGAGGCGGGATTTGCCGCCGCCATGGCGAGGATCGGTGGGAAGGCCGCGCTCTATCACCTCGACAGCACCCAACCTGACCGCCCCCGCGCCCGCACCCTGACCGAGGAGATCGCCCGCACCGTCCGCGCCCGCGCGACCGACCCGGCCTGGGCCGACGCCATGACGCGCCACGGCTTCCGCGGCGCGGCCGAGATCGCGGCGACGCTGGACCACATGGCGGCCTTTGCGCATCTGGCGGGCGCGGTGCCGCCGCATCTTTTCGACCTCTACCACGAGGCAACGCTTGGCCGACCCGAGATCGTCGATTTCATGGCCGCCGATAATCCGCAGGCGCTGGCCGCCATGCGCGATCTGTTCCAGCGGCTGCACGATGCGGGCCTGTGGGTGACGCGCCGCAATTCCATCGCGGTGACGCTGTGAGCGCGGTCAGGGGCTGGTGCCCCGGCGCGCTGAAGCCGATGGAGTCTGGCGACGGCTGGGTGGTCCGCATCCGCCCCCGGGGCGGGCGGCTGGAGGCCGCGCAGGCCACAGCCATCGCCGGTGCCGCCGAGGCCTACGGGAACGGGGTGATCGAACTGACCGGGCGCGCGAACCTGCAGCTTCGGGGCGTGACGCCGGACAGCCACCCAAAGCTGATCGCGGCGCTGGCGGATCACGGCCTGATCGACGCCAAAATCGCGACCGAAACGCGGCGCAACATCATTGTGACACCCTTTGCCGATGCCCGGACCGACGACTTGGCCGAAACGCTGGCTGCGCGGTTGGCTGCATCTGACCTGCCGCTGCCCGCGAAGTTCGGCTTTGCCATCGATACCGGCGCCGCGCCCGTCCTGACCCGCGACCCCGCCGATATTCGTATCGAACGCGGGCCCGATGGCTTGCTGCTGCGCGCCGACGGCATGGATCATGCCGCCGCCCTGCACCGCGTCGATGACGCTCTGGAGCTGGCGCGGTGGTTCCTGGACATGGGCGGCGCTACGGGGGGGCGCGGGCGGATGGCGGCGCTGATCGCGCGGGGCATCCGGCCATACGCCCGGTTGCTGGCGCCAAAGCCTGCGTCCGCGGCGGGGCCAGGCGCAGGCCCCCATGGCGTGCTGGCCGCGCTGGAATTCGGGCAGATCCCCCCCGACACGCTGCGCCGCCTCGGCCGCATCGGCCCCTTGCGGATGACGCCTTGGCGGATGCTGCTGGTGCAGGGCGCGCTCCAACTGCCGCAGATGCCGGGCCTGATCCTCGACCCCGCGGACCCGCGCCTGCGTCTGCGGGCCTGCCCCGGCGCCCCAGCCTGCCCGCAGGCCCTGGCCGAGACGCGTGATCTGGCCCGCAGCCTGGGCGCGCTTGTGCCGCAAGGCTCGGTGCTGCATGTGTCGGGTTGCGCCAAGGGCTGCGGCTGGCCGCGTGCCGCCGACCGCACGCTGACCGCCACGACCGCAGGCTTCGACCTGATCCGCCACGGCCGCGCCGGCGATCCCGCCATGCTTCGCGGCCTGCACCCCGACCAACTGCCGAAGGTTCTCTGATGCCCCACGATTACGAAAAGGACGGCGCCGCGATCTATCGCCAGTCCTTCGCCACCATCCGGGCCGAGGCCAACTTGGCGCGGTTCGACGCCGACGAGGAACCGGTCGTCGTGCGCATGATCCACGCGGCGGGGCTGGTGGGTCTGGAACGTGACGTGGCCTTCACGCCCGGCATGGCGGCCAGCGCCCGCGCCGCGCTGGCGGGCGGCGCCCCGATCCTCTGCGATGCGCGCATGGTCAGCGAGGGTGTGACCCGTGCGCGTCTGCCTGCGGAGAACGAGGTCATCTGCACCCTGCACGACCCGCGCGTTCCGGGTATGGCGCGCGAGATGGGCAATACCCGCAGCGCCGCGGCGCTGGAACTGTGGCGCCCGCACCTGGAAGGCGCGCTGGTCGCCATCGGCAATGCGCCGACCGCGCTCTTTCACCTGCTGAACATGCTGGAGGACCCCGATTGCCCCCGCCCCGCCGCGATCATCGGCTGCCCGGTGGGTTTCGTCGGCGCGGCCGAATCCAAGGATGCGCTGATGGCGGCCCCGCCCGCGCCATCGGTGATCGTGCGCGGGCGGCTTGGCGGGTCAGCCATCACCGTCGCCGCGATCAACGCGCTGGCCAGCCGGAGGGAGTGAGCCATGGGACAGATCATCTGTGCGGGCCTGGGGCCGGGCGATCCCGACCTGATCTCGGTCGGTGCGGACCGGGCGATCCGAGGCGCGCGGCACGTGGCCTTCTTCCGCAAGCCGGGGCGGCAGGGACAGGCGCGGCGGATCGTGGACGGAATGCTGCCCGCCGGCTGTTCCGAATATCCGATGGAATACCCGGTGACGACGGAACTGCCCTTCGACAGCCCAGCCTATATCGACCTGCTGTCGCGGTTTTACGATGATTGGGCGGGCCGGCTGGCTGCGCTGGCCCAGACCGACGACGTGGTCGTGCTGTGCGAAGGGGACCCGTTCCTCTATGGCTCGTTCATGCACCTTTACGTGCGGCTGAGGGACCGGGTGCCGGTGCGGGTCATCCCCGGCATTCCCGGCATGGTCGGCTGCTGGAACGCCAGTGGCACACCGATCACATGGGGCGACGACGTGCTGACAGTGCTGATGGGCACCCTCTCCGAAGCCGACCTGGCCCGCCACATGGCCGCCTGCGACGCGATGGTGGTCATGAAGACCGGCCGCAACCTGCCCAAGGTCCGCCGCGCGCTGGCCGCCGCCGGCCGCCTGAACGACGCCTGGCTGGTCGAGCGTGGCACCATGCCCGGCCAGCGCATCGCCCGGCTGGCCGAGGTCGAGGCCGCCGACTGCCCCTATTTCGCCATCGTTCTGGTCCACGGGCAGGGCCGCCGTCCCATGGCCTTGCCGGACGCCGCCGAATGACCGGCTGGATCGCCGTTGCGGGCCTCGGACCGGGCGATGACGCGCTGGTGACGCCAGAGGTCACCGCCGCGCTGGACCGGGCGACGGACGTGATCGGCTATATCCCCTATGTCGCGCGGGTGGCGCCGCGTCCTGGCCTTGTGCTGCATCCGTCGGACAACCGGGTGGAACTTGACCGCGCCCGCCATGCGCTGGATCTGGCGGCGGCGGGGCGGCGGGTGGTGATCGTATCGTCGGGCGATCCCGGGGTCTTCGCCATGGCCTCGGCCCTTTTCGAGGCGGTCGAGGCGGCGCGCACCGAGCCTGACATCCGCATCCTGCCCGGCATCACGGCGATGCTGGCGGCAGCGGCGCGGGCCGGAGCGCCCCTGGGCCACGATTTCTGCGCAATAAACCTGTCGGACAACCTCAAGCCCTTCACGCTGGTCGAACACCGCCTGCGCCACGCGGCAAAGGGCGATTTCGCAATGGCGTTCTACAACCCCCGCTCGCGGTCCCGCCCCGAGGGCTTCGCCCGCGTGCTGGAGATCCTGCGCGAGGAATGCGAGCCCGAACGCCTGCTGATCTTCGCCCGCGCCGTCAGCACCCCGGACGAGGCGCTGTCGGTCGTAACGCTGGCCGAGGCACGACCGGACATGGCCGACATGCGAACGGTGGTGCTGGTCGGCAATTCCACAACGCGGCGTATCGGGCGGTGGGTTTATACCCCCCGCAGCGCAGGCAGGGTATGATGCCGGTGGGACAGACGTCCGCGTCCGTGGACCGGCGCCGTTCAGGCGGTCGCGGGAACCCGACGCAGCCAGTCCAGCGCCTCGGCCGGTTCGGCGACCGTCGGGCGGTCGGGCAGCGCAGGGCGGTCGATCATCACCACCCGGACGCCCAGGCGCCGTGCCGCCGCCAGCTTGGCCGCCGCACCGATGCCACCGCTGTTCTTGGCGACCAGGTGCGTGATGCCATGCACGGCCATCAAATCGTGGTCGCCGGCTTCGGTGAATGGCCCGCGGGCGATCACGATCCGGGCGCGCGGCAGGGGCGGCACGTCGGGACGGTCCACCAGCCGCAGCAGCCAGCGATGCGGCAGACCGGCAAAGTCCGCCAGGTTCTGCTTGCCGATCGCCAGGAACACCTGCGCCGGGTCGCGGGGCAGCGCGGCCACGGCACCTTCCATATCGGCCACGCAGGTCCAGTCGTCGCCGGGTTCGGGCTGCCACGCGGGCCGCTGAAGTGCCAGCAAGGGCGTGCCGGTGAACCGGGCCGCCTGGATCGCGTTGCGGCTGATCCGGGCCGCGAAGGGATGGGTCGCGTCGATCAGGTGGGTGAAGCCACCCTCTTGCAGGTGGCGGGCCAGCCCTTCGGCCCCGCCGAAGCCGCCGATGCGCAGCGGCAGGGGCTGCGCCACCGGCATGGCCGTCCTGCCGGCATAGGAAAAGACTGCCGGCACCCCTGCCCCGGCCAGCAGGCGGGCCAGCGCGCTGGCCTCGGACGTTCCGCCCAGCAGAAGGACGCGCGGCATGTCTGACCCCTGGTTGACGATCATCGGGATCACCGAGAATGGCCTGACCGACCTGGGGGATGCAAGCCGCCGCGCGCTAGCCGCGGCACAGGTGATCTTTGGCGGGCCGCGCCACCTGCAGCTGGGTGGGGCAGGTGACCGCGGGCGGCCCTGGCCGGTGCCCTTCGACATCTCGCCGGTCCTGGCGCTGCGGGGGCAGCGGGTGGCGGTTCTGGTCTCGGGCGATCCGTTTTGGTTCGGCGCCGGCGGCAGCCTGGCCGCGGCGCTGGAGCCCGGCGAATGGCGCGCGCTGCCTGCGCCGGGGGTGCTGTCGCTGGCAGCGGCGCGTCTGGGTTGGCGGACCGAGGCCTGCGTGACCCTGGGCCTGCATGCCGCCCCCTTCGCGCGCCTGCGGCCGCATCTGGCGCGCGGATGCCGGGTCATCGCGACGCTGCGGGACGGTGAGGCGCCTGCCGAACTGGCCGCGTGGTTGACGGCAGAGGGTGCGGGCGCCATGCGGATGGTGGTGCTGGAGCGGCTTGGCGGGCCGGCAGAGCGGGTCAGACGGACGGTGGCGGCAGAGTTCATGCTTCACGGTGTCGCCGCCCCGGTCGCGGTGGCGCTGGACGGGACCGACCTGCCGCGCGGCTGGGGACTGGCGGCGGTGCCGGGCCGGGACGACGACCTGTTCGCGCATCAGGGCCAGATCACCAAGTCGCCAGTCCGGGCGCTGACCCTGGCGGCGCTGCAACCCCGGACAGGGGCGCTGCTTTGGGACATCGGCGGCGGGTCGGGCTCGATCTCGGTCGAGTGGGCTCTGGCCGGCGGGCGGGCGATATGCCTGGAGCCCCGGGCCGACCGGCTTGACCTGATCCGCACGAATCTTGACGATTTCGGCGTGGCGGATCGCGTGACGCTGCACCAGGGCGCGGCCCCGCAGGCGCTGGTCGGACTGCCGGAACCGGATGCGGTCTTCGTCGGCGGCGGGGCCAGCGCCGCGCTGTTCGACGCGCTATGGCCCACGCTGCCGCCGGGAACGCGGCTGGTCGCCAATGCTGTCACGCTGGAGACCGAAAGGCTGCTGGCCGACCTCCATGCCGGCCACGGGGGAGAGCTCACCCGGATCGAGATCGCCCGCGCCGCCCCCCTGGGCACGATGCGCGGCTGGCAGCCCGCGCGCCCTGTCGTCCAATGGGCGGTCAACCGATGAGGGTCGCGGGCATCGGCTGCCGTCCGGGCACCGGCCCCGGCCCGATCCTGGCCGCCATCGCGGCATCGGGTGGGGCCGATGCGCTGGCCACCATTCCCGACCGCGCGCCTGAACTGCGCCCCGTCGCCGAAGCCCTGTCCCTGCCGCTGCGTCTGGTCGCGGTGGCAGGCGTCGCCACGCCCACGCAGTCGTCGCGCATCCGGTCGCTGTACGGGACCGGATCGGTGGCCGAGGCCGCTGCCATCGTCTGCGGCGGCCGCCTGCTCGCTCCGCGCCGCAGCTTCGGCCCCGTCACCATCGCCATCGCAGAGGTTCCATGACCGTCCACTTCATCGGCGCCGGCCCCGGCGCCGCCGACCTGATCACGCTGCGCGGCCGCGACCTGATCGCCGCCTGCCCCGTCTGCCTCTATGCCGGCAGCCTGGTGCCGCCCGCACTGCTGCAGCACTGCCCGTCCGGCGCGCGGATCGTGAACACGGCGCCGCTGAGCCTGGACGGGATCATCCAGGAAATGGCCGACGCCCATGCCGCGGGCCAGGACGTCGCGCGGCTGCATTCGGGCGACCTGTCGGTCTGGTCGGCAATGGGCGAGCAGCTGCGCCGCCTGCGCCAGCTTGGCATCCCGTTCCAGGTGACACCGGGCGTGCCCTCGTTCGCCGCCGCCGCCGCCGCGCTGGAGGCTGAACTGACGCTGCCCGGCGTGGCGCAGTCGGTGGTGCTGACGCGGACGCCGGGCCGCGCCTCGACCATGCCGGAACGAGAGACGCTGGCCGCCTTCGGCGCCACCGGGGCCACGCTGGCGATCCACCTGTCGATCCACGCCCTGGACCGGGTGGTGGCGGACCTGCTGCCGCACTATGGCCCCGACTGCGCGGTGGCGGTGGTCTGGCGGGCCAGCTGGCCCGACCAACGGATCATCCGCTCGACCCTGTCGCGGGTGCAGGGCGACGCGCAGGGCATCGACCGCACCGCGCTGATCCTGGTCGGTCCGGCGCTGGCGGCCGAAGGCTTCGACGACAGCCGTTTGTATGCCGCCGATTACGACCGCCGCTATCGCCCCGTCGGTCCCGACCCGAGGTTTCCGGAATGACGCCCGGCCTGATGATCTCGGCCCCCGCCTCGGGGACAGGCAAAACGATGCTGATGCTGGGCCTGCTAACGGCGCTGCGGCGCCGGGGGCTGACCGTGCAGCCCTTCAAGTCCGGGCCCGACTACATCGATCCGGGGTTTCACCACGCGGCCTCGGGGCGGTCCAGCTTCAACCTTGATGCCTGGGCGATGGAGCCGGGGCGCATCGCCGCCCACGTCACCGGACAACCAGCCGCCGACCTGGTGCTGACCGAAGGATCGATGGGCCTGTTTGACGGTGTCGCCTCGGCAGGGGAAACAGGCATCGGCTCCAGCGCCGAAATCGCGCAGATGATGGGCTGGCCGGTGGTGCTGATCCTGGACGTGGGCGGTCAGGCGCAATCGGCCGCAGCCACCGCGCGGGGCTTTGCCACGCTGCGCCCGGACCTGCCCTTCGCGGGGGTGGTCCTGAACCGCGTCGCCTCTGCCCGACACGAGGCCCTGATCCGCGCGGGGATGCGCGATGCCGGGATCACGGTGCTGGGCGTCCTGCCGCGCCAGGGCAACATCACCCTGCCCGAACGGCACCTGGGGCTGGTCCAGGCCGAGGAGACCGCTGGCCTGCAGGCGATCCTGGACCACGCGGGTGACTTCGTCGGCGCACATTGCGACCTTGACGCCATCGTCGCCGCCGCCGCCGGGCGCACCCTGCCCGACCACGCGGCGCCCTTGCCGCTGATCCCGCCCGGCATGCGGATCGCGCTGGCCCGCGACGCGGCCTTCAGCTTCGTCTATCCCCATGTGATCGAGGCATGGCGCCGGGCCGGTGCCACGATCCTGCCCTTCTCGCCGCTGGCCGACCAGGGGCCGGACGACAGCGCCGACTGCTGCTGGCTGCCCGGCGGCTATCCCGAATTGCACGCCCCGCGCATCGCCTCGGCCCACGGATTCCGCGCCGCGATGCACCGCTTTGCCGAAACGCGCCCGGTTCATGGGGAATGCGGGGGCTATATGGCGCTTGGCGCGGGGCTGGTCGATGCCGATGGCACCCGCCACCCCATGCTGGGCCTTCTGGGGCTGGAAACCAGCTATGCCAAGCGCCGGATGCACCTGGGATACCGACGGGCCGAGCCTGTGGCCCCGACGCCCGGTCTGGGCCGCCAGCCGCTGCGGGGGCACGAGTTCCACTATGCCTCGATCCTGTCGCAGCCCGATGCACCGCTGGCGCGGGTCACGGATGCCAATGGCGCCGAGGTTGCCGAAACCGGCAGCCACCGCGCCATGCCGGGCGGCGGGCAGGTCACGGGGACATTCTTTCACCTGATCGCGCCTGCCGCGACTTGACGCAGGCGGCGCGATGACGTTCAGGTGAAGGTCTGCATGGTGCCCATGCGATGCTTCAGGCGTCGGGCTTCATCGGGAATGGGGAAGGGCGGACCCAATCGCGGCGCCCGAAGCCCCAGCCGCCCCCGCGACTGTATGCGGAGAGCGTGCGTCACCCGTGCCACTGGGGCCACCCCCGGGAAGGCCGACGCCGCGCCCTGACCCGCAAGCCAGGAAACCGGCCATGGCAGGAAACTTTTCCCGCCGTCGGGTGTGACGGCCACAGGAGACATGACCATGCATATCGAACCGGGCATTGTCGCTGGCGCGAAGATCGTGCTCAGCTATGCCACCGCCGCGACCGCCGGCATCTTTACCCTGAAGCTGGTGGTGGACACCCTGCGCGAACGGGGCCTTGCTTCGCTCGGCGCCCGCGCCGCGCTGGCGACCGTCGCCACCTTCGTCTTCTTCCAGGTGCTGCCGCATGTCGCCGTCGGCGTGTCCGAGGTTCACCTGATCCTGGGGTCGACCCTGTTCCTGATCTTCGGCGCGGCGCCTGCCGCCATAGGCTTGGCGCTTGGCCTGCTGGCGCAGGGGCTGTTCTTTGCGCCCTTCGATCTGCCGCAATACGGCATGAACGTCACCACGCTGCTGGTGCCGCTGTTCGCGGTCGCCGCGGTCGCCCGCCGAGTCGTCGCCCCCGGCACCGCCTATGTCGACCT
>JAYZBS010000056.1:0-3662 GCA_036338635.1 Pseudomonadota bacterium
CGTCCAGACGGGACAGACCTTGCCCCATCAGAACCTCAGCCTGCCGCAACGTCGAGACAATCTCCTCCGGCTCCGGTCGCTTGCTGGCCAGTCTCGATCCTCCGTGTCCTAAACATAACGGCGGACCACTTCAGTCGGGGAAGGTCATCGCCAAGGATCCGGGCTTTTGCGACCTGCACGAGGGCGCCAACTGAGGCTGGATCGGTTGTTCGCAGCGACAAGGCGCGTCGGACAAAGGGACGGCTGGCTTGCGCTGAGGGGGCTGCCGTGTCGCCCTAGCGGACATCCTGGCGGATCGGCAGAGTGAAGGGATAGACGCTATCTGTCAGGGTAGCGGGGGCTGCGGGGCAACGGCCCACGCGGCGGGCCGCTTCGGCCACGGCCTGGTCCAGCGCCGGCTGCCCAGAAGAGGCCGCGATGGCGATGCCCTGGATGACGCCGTTGCGGCCGACGTTCAAGGCCAGCGTCACCGTCCCGCCCTGCCGCAACCCGCGCGGCGGCCTAGTACGGCGGCTGATGCAGCTGCGGATCTGACCGCCCCACTGCGCCACCGCAGTTGCCCGGGCGGCCGCGCTGACGCCGCCGCCGCCGCCGCCGCCGCCCTGGCTGCTGGCCTGCGACTGTCCGCCCTGGCCGGCCCGCTGTGGCGGTTGCGTAGGCGCCGGGGCGCGTTCCTGCGCCTGCTGCCGCTGATCGGGGGCCGGCTGGCGGCGCGGCTTAGCTTGGCGTTCCGGCCGGCGTTCGGGACGTGCCGAGGAGTCCAGCGCCAGTTGCGATTGCGTCTCGATCCGGGGCGGTGTCATCGGCTTCAGGTCCGGCAGATCCAGCTGGGCCGGGTCGATCGGCGCAGGCTCTGGCGGTTCCGGCAGGTTCGGCTGCGCCGCAGGGGCCTTTGGCATCGCAAGGGCAGGGGTGGCGGCAAGGACTGGCGGTTCGTCGACCTGCACGGGCTCGGACGCCTCTGCCGCTGGCGGCTGGGGGGACAGAACGGGCTCGGCCGCGGTCTCGACCTCGGGCGGGCTCTCCCACTCGGACACCATTGAACGGATCTCCTCGCCGCCTGCGGACAGGGCGGCGGGCGGGGTGTTGATAACGGCGGCTCCCTTCTGCGCCTGATCGGGCAGCAGCATGGCGGCAGCCGACACGTGCAACGCGGCGGCGATGGTGAAGAAGGCTGCGATTTCCAGCGTGCGTCGCGCGTCCATCGGCCTATCCCCTGCTGACAACCAGTCGCGCGCCGCCGGCGCGGATGGTGCGCAGCCGGGCCAGGTGTTCGGCCAGCGTGACGGCGGGGGTCGCGGCATCGGCGCGGATCTCGACCGGCGCATCACCGTCCTGCGCGGCGATCGCGGTCCATACGGCCTCTCCCTCGGCCTCGTTCCAGGCCAGGTCGCCCGTGGCCGAGATGAACAGGACGTCGCGATCCTCGGCCCTGACATCCGAGGCGCTTTCCGGCGGCGTCAGCGGGAACGGCGTCGGCTGGGTGATCTGCGCCGTCAGCAGGAAGAAGATCAGCAGCAGGAAGACGACGTTGATCATCGGGATGATCGATTCGCCACGCGGCTTCCTGGGGGGCATGTCGATGCGCATGGGGCCTCAGTCGATCAGGATCAGGTCGGTGATGCCGCCCGCGCGCAGCACGTCCATGACGTCGACCAGCCGCTGGACGTCCGCCTCTTCGCGCGGCCGCAGGATGACGGCCCCGCCTTCGGACGGCAGCAGGTCGGCGACGGCGGCGGGCAGATCGGCGGCGGCGACGGGTTCTCCGTTCAGCAGCGTGGCATCGGGCGTCACGTCCACCAGGCGCGGTGCGCCCTGCCATTCGCTGTCCGTGCCCTTGGTGCCGCCGGCGATGGGCAGGACCGCATCCATGCCGAACCGCGACGCCAGCATGAAGAAGATCAGCAGCAGGAAGACCACGTCGATCATCGGCGTCAGTGACATCCGCCGCGGATGCCGGCGCGGCCCCAGATCGAGGCCGGCGCTCATTCGGCGGCCTCGAACAGGCGCGGTTCGGCGGGTTCCTGGCCAGCCACGAAGATCCGCGTGGCCAGATCCTCGAGGTCGGACTGCAGGCGGTCGGCGATGCTTTCGAACCATGACAGCGCGACACCGGCTGGAATGGCGACCGCCATGCCGGCAGCCGTCGTCAGCAGCGCCACCCAGATCCCGCCCGCCAAATCAGCCGGATCGGCCTGGTTTCCCGAACTCTGCAGGACCTGAAAGGCCGAGATCATGCCCAGCACAGTGCCCAGCAGGCCCAGAAGCGGCGCGATCGTGGCGATCAGCTCCAGCGCCCGCAGCCCGGTGCGCGACCGATAAAGCGCCTGCCGCGCCACGCGGGCGGTTTCCTCGCGCGCGGCGGCAACGTCGAAACGCGGGTCCAGCAAGGTACCGATGGCCGCCTGCGCCACGCGCGCCTGGGCCGACGGACTGCCGCGAACGGCGTCCATGGCGGCGCGCCGCTGACCGTCGCCCCACAGCCGGATGGCGCGGCGACAATGGCTGCCGCCCCAGACGCCCAACCGCCACAGCGACCACAGCTTCCACAGGACGACCGCCAGCGTGATCACCGAAAGGGCCGCGATCAGCCACATCGTCCAGCCACCGTCGCGGATCATTCCGAACAGCGGAGATGCCGCCAACGTAGTTCCCAATTCGTTCATGACGAGGTTCCTTGAGACAAGTCAGGCCGTAAATCCGGCACATTGGTAGCTGATGGTTTCTGTCGGGTACTTAATCCGACAAAAGGTGTCAAGTTAGTGGTGGCATGGATCGGCTTGCGGTCGCGCGTGCTACGGCGCACTGTCGCCTGCATGCGCATTCCCGTGATGATACTTGCCGGAGGACGCGCCACCCGGATGGGCGGTGGCGACAAACCGCTGCTGCCGCTGGCGGGCGGGACGATCTTGTCTCATGTTGTTGACCGTCTGGCGCCCCAGTCGGACGCGCTGGCGCTGAACGCGAATGGGGATCCGGGGCGCTTTGCCGCATTCGGGCTGCCGGTGCGGCCGGACAGCCGGCCCGGTCATCCAGGCCCCCTTGCGGGGATCCTGGCGGCGATGGACTGGGCGCAGGAACTTGGCGTGACCTCGGTCGTGACGGTGCCTGGCGACACGCCTTTCCTGCCAGGCGATCTGGTGGCGGGGCTACTTGCGGCGCGGGGGCCGCTGGGGCTGGCACTGGCCGTCAGTCCCGATGCGGCCGGAGAGCTGCGCGATCACCCGACCTGCGGCCTCTGGCCGGTGACACTTCGGTCCGAACTCGTGGCCGCGCTGGACCGTGACGAGCGGCGCGTGCGGGCCTTCACGCGCAGGCACCAGCCGGGCACGGCACGATGGGACAGCACGCCGATCGATCCGTTCACCAACATCAACACGCCTGCCGACTTGGACGCGGCGAGCCGGCATCTGGCTGCGCCGTAACCCCTACCAAGGGACGCGCTGCCCCTTCCAGTCATAAAAGCTGCCAGTGTCCTCGGGCGTCAGGGCGGCGATGACCGCCAGCAGGGCTTCGGCGCTGCGGTCGGAGGTGATGGTCGGATAGCGGGCGGCATAGCGGGCCGTCAGCGGCGTCTCGACCGTGCCGGGATGCAGGGCGACCAGAATGGCGTGGCGGTTGCGGCGGCGATATTCGATGGCGGCGGTGCGGATGATCTGGTT
>JAYZBS010000057.1:0-12663 GCA_036338635.1 Pseudomonadota bacterium
GAAGAAAGTCAACGTCTTGAGCAGT
Source organism: Pseudomonadota bacterium (assembly GCA_036338635.1). Lineage (GTDB taxonomy): Bacteria > Pseudomonadota > Alphaproteobacteria > Rhodobacterales > Rhodobacteraceae > Paracoccus. Next base: position 26 of record JAYZBS010000057.1, read on the forward strand.
CCAACCCAACATCGCTTCGACAAGCAGTTCCCGAACCTTCGCAGGAACATCTTCGTGGTCACATATGGGCGGTCGGGGTCTACGCTGTTGCAAAACCTGCTGATGACGCTTCCGGGGTGCCATTTGCGCGGTGAGAACCACAACATCATCGAGTCGATCTGGCATGCCGCGGGACGATGCCGCCTTGCGAAGAACGTCTGGGGAAAGGTGCCACAACCGGCTGATCATCCTTGGTTCGGTGCGGATGAGATGAAGCCCATGCTCTTTGCGCGGGGCATGATCGACAGCATGGTCCAGAACGTCCTGAGCCCTCCAAGCGACTGTCGCTATTTCGGCTTCAAAGAAATTCGCTATAATGTTTTTGGCGACCGACTGCCCGAAGTGCTGGAGTTCATGCGGTTCCACTTCAAGGACCCCCTGTTTGTCTTCAACACCCGGAACGTCGCCGATGTGGCGAAGTCCGCCTGGTGGAAAGAGTGGAAACATGAAGACGTGGTTGATCTGATCCACGGCATGGACAGACGATTTGCGGAATATCACGCGGCACACCCCGAACATTCGGTGATGCTCTCCTACGAGCAGTTCTCGCGCGATCCGCAGGCGCTGAAGCCCTTGTTCGACCGGCTCGGAGAGCCGTTCGATCAGGCTCGCATCGAGGCCGTTCTGGCGAACCGCCTGACCCACTGAGAGCCGCCGGGGGCCGCCCCCCGGCGGCGTAGGGGCGTTCGATTGCCCGGGGGGACGCCAAGCCCGACAAGAAGGCGTCATAGATCGGGCGGCGCAGATACGAGCGGATACCGGCGCCCTGACTGCGGCCCGGCTTGTTCCCCGACATTCGGTAATGCAGCCCCATAAGCAACTTTTGCGCGACCCTCAGGCGCCGAGGCCCGGTCCGAGCGCATCGGCGAAGCGTCCGATCAGACTCGCGTCGAAGCCACTCTGGCGAACCGCCTGATTGATCGATAACCGCCGGGGCGCTGGACCCGGCAGCTTAAACGCGTTCGATCGCCGGGCGGAACTTCAGGCCCTTCATGATCGCGCCATAGATCTGGCGGCGCAGGGTCGAGGGGACCTCGGCACCCTTCATCTGCTGGCGCACGCCGTAGGTATAGGCCAGCACGCTGATCAGCCCCGCCTCGCGGCGGCGGAACGAGGTCTCGTTGCGGGCACCGTACTTGAACTTCCACAGGCTCTTTTCGTCGATCAGGCCGAAGTTCACGCCGCGGTTGTCTGGCGTGTCGTGGATGACGACGCTTTCGGGCACGAAGATGCCCGGATAGCTGCGCGCGATGCGGCGGGTATATTCTGCATCGTCGAACCAGATGAAGTAATCCGCGATCGGGAGGCCGTGTTCCCTGACCGCCCACCGCGGGATCATCGCGGAGACGAAGGAACAGCTGTCCACCAGCGCCCAGGCCGTCTGCGGCCTGACGAAGCGCGCCCAGTCCCAGACCGGCCGCGGGCAGTTCATCTCGCACAGAGAGCCGTCGATCCATTCCACACGCGAACAGGCGAAGCTGGGGCGCCAGCCGGTGCTGGATTCGAAAGCGACCAGCGCGTCGTGCAGCTTCTCGATCGCGTCGGGCTGGGGATAGGCGTCGTCGTCCGACACCCACAGGTAATGCGCGCCCATCTGGTAGGCCGCCTTCATCCCGGCGTGAAAGCCCCCTGCCCCGCCGACGTTCTTGGGCAGCCGCAGGTGGCGGATCGTGCCGTCCTGCTTGGCCCGCGCCTCGACCAGGGTGGCGGTGTCGTCGGTCGAGGCGTTGTCGACCACCAGGATGACGTCGGGGCGCATCGTCTGCTGCGCCAGCGCGTCCAGCACCTTCATCAGCTTGGCCGAGCGGTTGAAGGTCACGATGACCGCTGCGGTCTGGTTCAATGCGCTCATGCGATCAGTCTTCCTTCGGGGTTGTGCCGGCGGCCTTGCGATAGATGGGCATCAGCGCCTCCTCGGCCGTCGGATCGGCCGCAAGCCTGGCCCAGGCCCGGGCCAGCAGGGTCTTCTGCCGTTCGAGAAAGCCTCCGTCCCGCCACATCCGGTCCACCACGGCCACCGTCGCCTTAATCGAGGCGTGGGGCGCCAGTGGCACCAGCAGGTCGTCGGGCAGCAGTTCGGACTGCGCGCCCACACGGGTCGAGATCGGGATGCAGCCGTGGGTGATCGCTTCGTAGCAGACCAGCGCCAACCCCTCGTTGTTCGAGGGCAAGAGCAGCAGGTCCGACCGCTGCAAAAGCGCCGGCACATCGGTGTTCCCCGGCAGTCGCGTCACCGCCGAGCCCAGACCATAGCGGCGCAGAAGCCGCGTCACCGCGGACTCGAAGGCGCCGTCGCCAACCATCGTGGCGCTGAAGGCCACGTCGTTCTTCGTGGCCCAGGCCTGAAGGGCGCGCATCGTCTCGACCACGACGATAGGGCGTTTCTGATAGTGAAGCCGGCCGATGAAGGTCACGTGCAGCGTCTTCTGTCCCAGTTTCAGGCGCAGATCGGGCGCGGCATCGGTTTCCGTGTCGCGATCGAGCATCCGGCCCAGCAGCACCTTGTCAGCCGAGATGCGGAAGGTGCCGCAGAGATAGTTCACCAGTTCCTGACTGATGACATGCTGAACATCCAGATAGCCTGACCAGACGCCCGAGGTGCGGGGGTAGCCGCCATTGGCGTATTCGATGATATGCGTGCTGTCGATCGTACCGATCCATGGCAGGCGCACCCGCAGCAGGGGCAGGCTTTCGTAAAGCGGCACGCAGTGGTGGATGTGGATCAGGCGGATGTTCTCGGCCAGGGCCAGCTTCTCGACATAGCGCGGCCAGAGATGGTGGGGCAGATAGCGGTCGAGGCGGATGAAGGTGACGTCGGGATGGTCCGGCAGACGATCGGCCAACCGCTGCAGGGACGGAACCGAGGCCACGACGAAGACCCGCAGCCCCGCCTGCAGCGCCCAACGGACCGTGTCGAAGCCCAGCTTCTCGGCCCCGCCAACCTCGAGCCAATGCATGCCCACCAGGATCGCCGGGCGGCGGTCGCTGCCAGGCGCACTGGCGGGAGAAATCAGCGACGAGCCGGGGTTCAGCGGCATCGCGTTCTTGTCATCGCGTTGGTCGGCCTGCCGCTTGCGCATCATCTCGGCGCGGTAGCGCACATGTTCATAGATGAGGGGACTGGCGCGGAACAGTCGCGCCAGCTTGCGCATGGGGTGCCAGGGCGCCTCGGTCTGCTTCAGCTCTGCCGGGTTCGGCTGGCGCGGGATCGCCAGCTGGACGGTCACCTCGGGGGCGGATGGGCTGGTGCCGGGCCGCTCGATGCTGCCGAGGTAGTCGGGTCCCAGGTCGGAGGGGCGCGGAACGTGGGGACCTTCGTAAACCGCAGGATGCGACCAGACCGGATCATGCCCGACGCTGAAGATGAAGCGCAGGTGCTGGGTGGGAAACAGGGTTTCATAGATCGCACGGGCCTGGTCGATCTGATCGGTCAGATAGGCTGCCGTCGCCGAATCGACGGGCTTTGTTGAGGCAAGAAAGGACATAGGCGTCTTGGTCCGTGCTTCTGGTCCGCGGCCGTTCCGGTCGCCACCACATCTCCCAAACCGTCGGCGATGTAGGCTCCGACGACCGTTCCGTTGATCCACCCGCTTCAGCCTGTCACGAAAGCGGGAATGGCACGGCCCCTCTAGCAGGCTGCGCGCCGGGCTCCAATCCCCGACAGCGGTCTCGGAACCTAATCCAGCAGCCTGAGCAGATAGGCGCCGTAGGCATTTTTGGCGAATCTGGCGGCATGTGCCCTAAGCTGGTCGCTGTCGATCCAGCCTGCGTTGAAGGCGATCTCTTCGGGGCAGCCGGTCTGCAGGCCCTGACGGTTTTCCAGGGTGCGCACGAAGTTGCCGGCGTCCAGCAGGCTGGCATGGGTGCCGGTGTCCAGCCAGGCGAACCCGCGGCCCATGCGCTCGACCGTCAGTTGGTCCTCGTGCAGATAGCTTTCCAGAAGCGAGGTGATCTCCAGCTCTCCACGCTCGGACGGCTGGACAGTCCGCGCGCGCGCAGGCGCGGTGCCGTCCAGGAAATAGAGCCCGGTGACGGCATAATCCGAGGGCGGCACCGTGGGCTTTTCGATGATCGCCCGGGCGCGCATGTCGCTGTCGAAGTCGACCACGCCATAGCGTTCGGGATCGGCCACGCGATAGCCGAAGACCGTGCCGCCGGCCTGCCGCGCGTCGGCGGCCGCCAGCAGTTCCGGCAGGCCGTGGCCGAAGAAGATGTTGTCGCCCAGGACCATCGCAGACGGGGCGCCGTTGAGGAAATCCTCGGCCAGGATATAGGCCTGCGCCAGCCCGTCGGGGGACGGCTGCACGATGAAGGTGAAGCTGATCCCCCACTGGCTGCCGTCGCCCAGAAGGCGCTGGAACTGGGCCTGATCCTCGGGGGTGGTGATGATCGCGATCTCGCGGATGCCGGCCAGCATCAGCACGGTGATCGGGTAGAAGATCATCGGCTTGTCGTAAAGCGGCAGCAGTTGCTTCGAGACGCCCATGGTGATCGGGTAAAGCCGCGTACCCGACCCGCCGGCCAGGATGATGCCCTTGCGCTGTGTCATGCCTTGTCCTTCATTTGCGCCAGAACCCGTCCAAGCCCCGCCCGCCAGTCGGGGCGCACGATGCCGAAATCGCGGGCGATGCGGCTGCAGTCCAGCCGGGAATTCAGCGGTCGGCGCGCGGGCGTGGGATAATCCATGGTCGGGATCTCGACGACCTCGACCGTCAGCCCGGCCTGCGCGAAGATCTCGCGCGCGAAACCGGCCCAGGAGAGGTCCGGTAATCCGGCAAAGTGATAGATGCCGCCTTGGGCGCCATCCCGCATCCGGCCGATCATCGTGAGCGTGGCGGCGGCGATGTCGGCGGCGGGGGTCGGGCCGCCGATCTGGTCGGCAACGATGGTCAATCGCTCGCGTTCGGACCCCAGGCGCAGCATCGTCTTGACGAAGTTCGACCCGTGGGCCGAGAACACCCATGATGTGCGCAGCACTGCCCACTGCCCGCCGGCGGCGGCGATGGCCTGTTCTCCCGCCAGCTTGGTGGCGCCATAGACGCCCAAGGGGCCGGTCGGCGCATCCTCGGGCCGTGCCGTGTCGCCGCTGCCGTCGAAGACGTAGTCGGTCGAGACATGCAGGAAGGGGATGCCCAGTTCGGCGCAGGCGCGGGCCATGGCGCCGGGGCTGTCGGTATTCACCAGCCGGGCGGTGTCGGCGTCGGTTTCGGCCTGGTCAACGGCGGTATAGGCGGCGGCGTTGATGACCGCGCGCGGGGCGGCGCGGCGGATGGCGTCGGCGCAGGCGGCCGGGTCGGTCAGATCGGCGGCATCGCGGCCCAGGAAGCTGGCGTCGGGCGCCAGCGCGGCCAGTTCGCGCGCCAGCTGGCCGGTGCGGCCGAAGATCAGGATATCGCTCACGCCACCCCCAAGCGCTCGCCCACGCCGTCGCGATCCAGCAGCGGCTGCCACCAGTCGCGATTGGCCAGGTACCACTCGACCGTGCGTCGCAACCCCTGCTCCACAGTGACCGAAGGCCGCCAGCCCAGCTCGTTGCGGATGCGCGCCGGGTCGATGGCATAGCGGCGGTCATGGCCGGGACGGTCCGTGACGAAGGTGATCAGGTCTGCATGAGGTGCGCCCTGCGGGTGCAGTTCGTCCATATGGGCGCTGATGGTGCGCACGAGATCGATGTTCCTGGCCTCGTTCTCGCCGCCGATGTTGTAGCTGCGGCCAGGCCGGCCTTTTTCCACGACCAGCAGCAGGGCATCGGCGTGATCCTCGACGAACAGCCAGTCGCGGACATTGCCGCCGTCGCCATAGACGGGGATCGGCTGGCCCGCCAGCGCCTTCAGGATCACCACCGGCACCAGCTTTTCGGGAAAGTGATAGGGGCCATAGTTGTTGGAACAGTTCGTCAGCACCACCGGCAGGCCATAGGTCTCGGCCCAGGCCCGGACCAGGTGGTCAGACCCCGCCTTACTGGCAGAATAGGGGCTGCGCGGGTCATAGGGCGTGGTTTCCGTGAACTGTCCGGTTTCGCCCAGGGACCCGAACACCTCGTCGGTCGAGATGTGGTGGAAGCGGAACCTGTCGGGCCGCCCTTCACGCACCCAGTAGGCGCGGGCAGCCTCCAGCATGTTGAACGTACCGATCACGTTGGTCTGGACGAAGGCGCCCGGTCCGTCGATAGACCTGTCCACGTGGCTTTCGGCGGCCAGGTGCATGATCCAGTCGGGGCGGTGCTGCGCCAGGATGCGGTCCAGCGCCGCCCGGTCGCGGATGTCGGCATGCTCGAAGGCATAGCGGTCGGACCCTGCGACATCGGCCACGTTCGCCAGATTGGCGGCATAGGTCAGCGCGTCCAGGTTGACGACGTGGTGCCCGCGCGCGACGGCCAGCCGCACGAGGGCCGAACCGATGAAGCCCGCGCCGCCGGTGATCAGGATCTTCATGCCTCGGCCTCGAATGTGAAGGGGGACTTCCAGTCGGCAAAGGCAGGTGCGGCGCGGTCCTTGTCAGACAGGACCGGATTGCTGACGTCCCAGTCGATGCCAAGGCTGTCCCAAGCCACGGCGCCATCCGCCTCGCGGTCGTAATGGGCGGTGCATTTGTAGACGACTTCGGTATCGGGCTCTCGGGTGACGAAGCCGTGCAGGAAGCCCGCCGGGATCCACAACTGGCGGCCATTCTCGAAGCTGAGTTCCGCGCCGAACCACCGGCCGAAGGTCGGGCTGCCACGGCGCCCATCGACGGCTACGTCGAACAGTCGCCCCCGCCCGCAGCGCACCAGCTTGCCCTGGGCATGGGGCGGTGCCTGGTAATGCAGCCCGCGAACGGTGCCCGCCTGGCGCGACAGCGAATGGTTGTCCTGTACGAATTCGGGCAGATCCACCCCGGCCTCGCGCAGCGTCCTGCGGTTCCAGCTTTCGGAAAAGAACCCCCGCGCATCACCATGGCGGGCAGGCGTCAGAAGAAGAACCTCAAGGAGGGGCGTTCGTTCGATCTGCATGTTCAACCCGCCATTTTCGTTCTGTATGTGAGGGTGTGGTCCATGATGCAACATGGAATGCACGCAGCGCCCGCGGCCGCGCGTGAAGTGTCACACCTGCGTCAGATGGCTTGCGGCGGGGCAGGCGCACCTTGCGGCGCCGGACCTTTGCCATGAGCCCGCCGCCGCCAGACGGCGGCAGCGGTCAAATCAGTAGGGGTTTCCGCTCAGGCCGCGCCGACCAGGGTCTTGCCGTTGCGACGATGGCGCTGGACCATCTGCCGCGCCTTCGCGCCGGCGGCCAGCGGTCGGGCAGGGTCGGCGGGCCGGTTGCGCAGCTCGGGGAACAGCGCGAAGATCTCTTCGGCGGCAGCATCGCCAAGCGACTTCAACGCCTCGGTCCCGGTATAGAGCGATTCGGTCTCCGCTCCGTTTGCGGTCACGATCTGGTGGCCGTCGAACAGGAGGTGGAAGTAAGAGACGCTCTGGACATCGACCTGCTCGACGCCTTCGAGGCCGATCAGCTGCCGGGCGGCCACAAGGATCTCGTCGGCGCCAAACATGCGCTGCGCGATGGCCGAACGGACCAGGATGCGATGCTGCGGCGACACCATCAGGTCACACTCGGGCAGGTTCGAACCCAGGGCATTGGCGGCGATGCGAATTGGTCGCAGCTTGGGGGCCATCGCCATGTCGATGCCGTCCAGGGTGCGGCTGCCGATCCAGCGAATCGGGCGGGGGCCGTGATCGGCGGTCATCACCAGGTCGCCGACGCGCAGATCCTCGACCGCGACGTCACCCCGCGGGGTGCGGATCAGGGTGCCCGCGCAGAAGCAGGGAATTCCCATGCCCTTCAGCCGGGTGCGGGTCAGCGTCTCTGGATCGACGCCGTGCATCCACAGCTCTTCACCATTCGGGAACGAGATGACCGCGTAGGAATTCCCGTATTGGTCGACGTCGCCCCGCACGATCACGTCGTTCAGGTCGATGGGGTTCCCGTCGGCGTCGTGCAGATCTCTGATGTCCAGCACGTCGGCAGGCGCCGGATTCCCGTCGGCGTCCAGCTCGTCTCCGAAGGCAAAGCCCCGAATGGTATCCTGGCCGAAGCCGTCCTGCAGGACAAGCGTGTCCTTGTGCGCGTCGGGGCGGCTGACGGCCGCAAAGATGTCGCCCGTCATCGAGATGGCATCGTTGCCGGCGCCGCCGATGATCGTGTCGCTGCCCCAGCCGCCTTCCAGCGTGTCGTTTCCGCTGCTGCCGATCACGAGGTCGTTGCCGAAGTCGGCAAACACGCGATAGCCGTCGACGCCCGCGGCAGAGCCGTCGATTATGTCGTCACCGCCGCCGGTTCGCAGGTTCTGCATGTTCAGGAAGCGAAGGTGGCCCGAAACGCCGCCGAGTGCATCGACGTCGCCCGAGGCCGAACTGTCCAGCACCACATGAACGCCGGGGCCGTTCTGGCCTGGCTCTGCCGGCGCGGACTGCCAGGCGTTGAGGGTGTTGTACCCCTCGCCTCCGTCATAGAGGTCGTTGCCGATCGCAGCGTCGCTGTGACCGTCGCCCCAACGGTAACCGTCGTCGCCGCCCTCGCCATAGGCGATGTCGTCGCCGCCGCCGGTCTCGATGACGTCGTTGCCGTCACCGCCGTAAATGGTGTCGTCGCCGTCGCCGCTATGAATGTAATCCGTGCCCGAGCTTCCGGTGATCGTGTCGGAACCGGCGCCGGAATAAAGACGCATGCCTACGAAGTGGTTCGGACCGTCCTGATGGACAATTGCCGCGTTCGATGCGTCGACCAGGTTGTCGCCATCGCCCAGATGGACCCTCTCGATGCCTTCGAACCGGATTTGGTTGCCGTTCGCGTCGACGGCCGAACCCGCCTCGGTCGAATCGTAGGTCAGCGTCAGCCCAACGCCGTTGTCCATGTTCAGGACAAGCCGGTCGCCGCCGTTGTGGTTGTAGGTGTTGAACGTATAGTTTTCGGACCCCGTCACGTCGATGACATAGGGACCTTCGAAGACCGGCGTGTGGCCATCGCCACCGATATAGGTGTCGTTGTCGCCACCCGCGGCCGAGCCGTTCCAGATCAGCCTGTCCGCGCCTTCGCCGCCATCGACCGTATCGTTGCCGTCGCCGCCGTCGATGGTGTCGTTGCCATCAAGACCGCTGATCAGGTCGTCGCCCGCCCCGCCGCTGATGCTGTCGGCGCCCGCTCCTCCGACGATCGTATCCGCAGCGGAAGTTCCCTGAGGTTCTTCAGGCATGGCCGTCTCCAAAAATGCGCTCGTTACAAAACCGGTCTGCATGTCGCCGGACTCGGCTGACCTGCAGATGTCTAGACAAACCACTAGTCCAGAATTTCGGCGCTGGAGAGTTATCCTTTTCTACAGGGTGGCGCGCGTTCCGCCCGCCTGTCCTGCGGTGTCTGCAAGGTCGCGATACATGGACAGGATCCGGGCGGCCTTGGCGTCCCAGGTAAAATCCCGCAGGGCGATCCTGCGCGCCGCACGCGCCTTTTCCAGCAGCACCGCCGGGTCCACCAGGATCTGTTGCAGGCAGGCCTGCAGGGACGCGACGATCCGGTCGCGCGGCCCGACGGGGACCAGGAAGCCGGTCTCCTCCGACACCAGTTCCCCCGGCCCGGCATAATTCACGACGACCGGCACGACACCCAGGGCCATCGCCTCGAGGACGACACCGCCCCCGAACTCGCGAATCGATGGAAAGGTCAGCAGGTTCGCCCGTGCCAGAACCGTCTGGACGGCGTCGTGCGGCAGCTGGCCATGGAAGGTGACCGCATGCGCGATCCCTAGACGACCGGCCTGTTCGCGCAGGTCGGCCTCCAGCGGTCCGTCGCCCACGACGTCCAGGACCATCCGACCGTCGCGCAAGAACGCAGCCATGGCGTCCAACAGCATCTGCGGCCCCTTGTAGGGCACAAGGCGGCCGACGAAGCACGCCCTCAACGGAAGGGCAAGCTGCTGCGCCGCCACCAGGTTGAACCGCGCCGGGTCGATGGCGTTCTCGGGCAGCCAGGCGACCTTGTCCTGAAACCTCTCGGGGATCTCACTGGCAGTGTGGCGCGATCCGGCGATGATCAGCGACGCCGCCGCCAGCATGCGCCGGTGCGTCGGGTTCAGCCGATAGATGCCGCGGACATAGGACAGCCACTCGCGTTCCCGCCGGCGTTCGGCATCGAAGCCGCGAGGCCAGGGGACACCGCCGTTCAGCGGTCCCAGCACAAAGGGCACGCCGGCGGCGGCGACCTTGGCGGCGAGGGGCGATGCGGACGTCGGCGACAGCGGCGTGATCCGGTGCACGATGTCATAGTCGCCGCGGCAGATGGCGTCGCCGAACTTCTTCCACACAAGATGCTCGAAGTAGGGATAGCTCAGCGCACCTATGGCCGTGACCATCGTCCAGCCCTTGCCCTTGCCCATCCGCAGCACTTCGGCCAGGCGGTACATCGGCGCGGCCACGGCCTCGCTGTCGATGGCGGTGAAGTCCGTTCCCTCGCGCAGGCCGGCCCGCAGGAAGGCATCCCGGTTGCGCCATTGAGTGACGATATGGACGTCGGTCTGGCGCTGCAGGGCGGTCGCCAGCGACCAGCCGACCAGCGGCACCGAAACCCATTCCGGATTGGCGGCTTCGGCGATGGCAAGAACCCGGGGGCGGGACAGAGTCATGGGATGCTTTCGGATCAAGCTTGTGTCAAGGCTTGCAAAGCCTAAGAACGATGCCACGATACGCTAACCCCTGTCACAAGCCGATGTCCATGTTCACGAAGCCGATCATCCCTTCACGACCGGGCCTTTGCAGCCGGCCTTGCAACTGATGTCACGGGAATGCGCGAAGGTGTCCTGCCTTGGATATCTGGTGCCAGAATTTCCGGGCCAGACGCATGCCTTTTTCTGGAGAGAGATCCAGGCGATCGAGGACGCAGGAACCCCGGTCAGGCTGTATTCGACGCGCCGCCTGCCGCCCGGCGCTTGCCCGCATGCCTTCGCCGGGGCGGCATCCGCCCGGACGACCTATCTGTTCCCGCCCCGCCTGTCGTCGTCGATCCAGGTCCTGATCGGGCGCCCTCTGCGGCTGGCACGCGCCATCAGCTATGTCGCGCACCTGCACGAGATGCCGGTCAAGGGACGGCTTCGGCTGCTGGCGCTGCTTCCCTCGGCGGCCAAGCTGGTCGACGATGCAGACCGGCACGGGGTTGACCACCTGCACATCCATTCCTGCGCCAATGCCGCGCATCTGGGGGCGCTGGCAAACATCCTGGGATCGCTGCCCTACAGCCTGACGCTGCATGGCGATCTGCCGGTCTATGGCACCGACCACGCTGCCAAGATGCGCCGGGCGAAGTTCGTCGCCGCCGTCACCCGCCCCTTGGCCGAGCAGGTCCGCCACGCCAGCCCCACGACGGATGCGCCGGTGATCTGGATGGGCGTCGACTGCGCGCGATTCGCGCCGGTGGACGGGAAAGGGCATGATGGCGCATTCACCGTGGCGACCGTGGCCCGGCTGAATCCCGCGAAAGGGCACCGCTTCTTCCTGCGCGCGATGGCGGCGCTGAAGTCGCAGGGCATCGCGGTCACCTATCTTCTGGCCGGCGACGGCCCCGAGCGGCCCGCCATTGAGGCCGAGATCGACCGCTTGGGCCTGAACGCCGACGTCCGGATGCTCGGTGCGCTGGACGAAACCCAGATTCGCGACCTGCTGGGCGCGGTCGATGCCGTGGCGCTGACATCGGTGGGCCAAGGGGAAGCCGCCCCCGTGACCGTGATGGAGGCCATGGCCCGCGGCATCCCCGTCATCTGCTCTCGTATCGGAGGAACGCCGGACATGATCATCGACGGTGTGGACGGCTTTCTTGTTCCGCAAGAGGATGTCGTGGCCATTGCCGAACGATTGGAGCTTCTCGTGTCGCAACCGGAACGTGCCAAAGCCATCGGTCGGGCGGCGCGCCTGACGGCAATCCAGAAGTTCGACCACCGTCGCAACGCCGGCCGGCTTCTGGACCATATCAACGCATCCTGAATGATGCCCTGACAGCACTAGGGCCGAAGCCACCAGGCGATCAGCGCGACAATGGAAGTTTGAGCAGGTTTCGTGGACCGAAGGTCGCCACATGCGTCAGTCCGGATCAGTCCCTTACTCGAATGATCTCGCGTAACGTGTGCATTATCACAGGAAATTCAAAGATGGCGCTCGGGCTACGCGACATGGGCATCGCTGAGCCTGAGAAATCAGATCGCTTTTCGTCCTGAGCCCTAGCGATTGTGTCTACCAGCGGGGCTGAGGCCGCCATGTTTCGTCGGTTTGGAGTATCACGTTCGCGATGGTGACCAGCCTGCGTGCAATGGCGATGATGGCAACCTTACGCGGCTTGCCACGTCCCGTCAGGCGTTTTGCCAGGGGCTTTGGCGCCGGGTTGTGGCATGCGGCGGCGAGTGCAGCCTGATAGAGCACCTGTCGTAGGGCACACCGTCCACCAGCAACCGCCCGTCTGCCGCGCATGACCCCGCTGTCATGCGGCACCGGCGCCAGGCCGGCCATGGCTGCGGCCTCACCTGCCGTCATCCGACCAAGCTCCGGCATTTCTGCAACCAGCATGGCCGCAGAAACAGGG
>JAYZBS010000058.1:0-26729 GCA_036338635.1 Pseudomonadota bacterium
TGGCCGCTGGACAAGCGGCTGGAGCATGCGCTGGTCAATGGCATCACCGAGTATATCGAGGCCGATACCGAGGAAGCGCGCCAAGCCGCAGAACGCCCGCTGCATGTCATCGAAGGCCCGCTGATGGCCGGGATGAACGTAGTCGGGGACCTGTTCGGCGCCGGCAAGATGTTCCTGCCTCAAGTGGTGAAATCGGCCCGAGTGATGAAGCAGGCGGTTGCCGTGCTCCTGCCCTACATGGAGGAGGAAAAGCGGCTGACTGGCGGCAGCGACCGCGAAACGGCTGGCAAGATCCTGATGGCCACCGTCAAGGGCGACGTCCACGACATCGGCAAGAACATCGTGGGCGTGGTCTTGGCCTGCAACAATTTCGAGGTCATCGACCTGGGCGTCATGGTGCCCGCCCAGAAGATCCTGCAGGTCGCGCGTGATGAAAAGGTGGATCTGATCGGCCTCTCTGGCCTGATCACGCCGTCGCTGGACGAGATGGTCCACGTCGCCTCGGAAATGGAGCGTGAGGGCTTCGACATTCCGCTGCTGATCGGCGGGGCGACGACCTCGAAGATCCATACGGCCGTCAAGATCTCGCCGCGCTTCACGCGCAGCCAGGCGGTCTATGTGACTGATGCCAGCCGGGCCGTGGGCGTGGCCTCATCGCTGCTGAGCGCCAGCCACAAGGATGCCTATATCGACGGCATTCGCGCCGAATACGCCGAGGTTGCCGACCGCCACGAACGATCAGAAGCCGCCAAGCAGCGCCTGCCGCTGGCCGCCGCCCGCGCCAATGCGCTGAAGATCGACTGGAGCGCCTATAAGCCGACGGCGCCTGGCTTCACCGGCACCCGCGTGATCGACGACTGGGACCTGGCGCAGATCGCGCGCTATATCGACTGGACGCCGTTTTTCCAGACGTGGGAGCTGAAGGGCGTCTATCCGCGTATCCTCGACGACGAGAAGCAGGGCGAGGCTGCCCGCCAGCTGTTCGCCGAGGCGCAAGAGATGCTGGCCCGCATCATCGACGGCCAGTGGTTCAGGCCGCGCGCCGTCTTAGGGTTCTGGCCCGCCAACGCGACGGGGGACGACATCCGCCTGTTCGCGGATGCAGATCGGTTGACGACGCTTGGCACGCTGCATACGCTGCGCCAGCAGGTCACCAAGCGGGGCGATCGGCCCAATGTCGCGCTGGCGGATTTCGTGGCGCCCGAAGGCATCCCGGACCATGTCGGCGGCTTCGTCGTGACAGCCGGCCCCGAGGAAGCCGAGATCGCTGCCCGCTATGAGCGTGCCAATGACGACTATGGCGCGATCATGGTGAAGGCGCTGGCCGACCGGATTGCCGAGGCCATGGCCGAGATGCTGCACGAGCGAGTCCGCCGCGAGTTCTGGGCCTATGCGCCTCTTGAAGCCTATACGCCAGAGGAGCTTATCGCAGAGCCTTACAAAGGCATCCGCCCTGCCCCGGGTTATCCGGCCCAGCCTGACCACACCGAAAAACTGACGCTTTTCAAATTGTTGGACGCGGAATCTGCGACAGGGGTCGAACTGACCGAAAGCATGGCGATGTGGCCCGGAAGCTCGGTCTCTGGCCTCTATATCGCACACCCGGACAGCTATTACTTCGGCGTCGCCAAGATCGAGGAAGACCAGGCTCGCGACTATGCCCGGCGGAAAGGCTGGACCCTGGACGAGGCCGAGCGGTGGCTGGCCCCGGTCCTGAATTATACCCGCCGTCAGGCCGCATCGGACGCGGCCTGATCCTCAGGCGGGCTTCTCGCGCAGCATCTGGCGGCCCAGGATGTGATCGGCGGCCTTCTCGCCGGTCATGATCGAGGGTGCGTTCAGGTTGCCGTTGGTGATGCGCGGGAAGATCGAGCTGTCGGCGACGCGAAGGCCGTCGACGCCGATCACGCGCAGTTCGGGGTCGACGACCGCCAACGGGTCATCCGCCGCGCCCATCCGCGCCGTCCCGCAGGGGTGATAGGCCGATTCAGCGTGTTCGCGGATGAAGGCATCGATCTGTTCGTCGCTCTGTACAGCATCGCCCGGCTGAATCTCGTCCCCGCGATAATCGCGGAATGCCGGAGCATCGAAGATGCGACGGGTGTGGCGGACGCAGGCCCGGAACTCGGCCCAGTCATCCTCGTGCGACATGTAGTTGAAGCGGATCTCGGGCGCGGCGGTAGGATCGCCGCTGGCAAGCCTGACGGTGCCGCGCGACTTGGACCGCATCGGCCCGACATGCGCCTGGAATCCGTGCCCCTGCGCGGCGGCCTTGCCGTCATAGCGAACAGCCAGCGGCAGGAAATGATATTGGATGTCGGGATAGTCGGCCGCGTCCGACGACCTGATGAAACCGCAGCTCTCGAACTGGTTCGAGGCGCCGAGACCGGTCTTCTGAAGCAGCCATTCCAGACCGACCCGGCTTTTGCCCAGCAGGTTGTAGTATGTATAGAGCGTCACCGGCTTCAGGGACTTGTACTGCATATAGACCTCCAGATGGTCCTGCAGGTTCGCACCCACGCCCGGCCGATCAACCAGCGGCGCGATGCCGTGCTGGCGCAGATGGTCCGCCGGGCCGATCCCCGACAGCATCAGCAGCTTCGGTGTGTTGATCGAGCTTGCCGACAGGATCACCTCGCGTCCGGCATGAACGCTGACGATCCCGGATTTCGTTTCAACCTCAACTCCGTAGGCTTGCTTTCCTCGAAACAGGATACGCCGCGCCAGGCCGCGCAGCAGCGTCAGCCGGCTCGATTTGCGCGCGGGGCGTAGATAGGCATTGGCGGCGGACCAGCGGCGGCCCTTCCAGATCGTGGCCTCCATCGGGCCGAAGCCCTCCTGCCGTTCTCCATTATAGTCGTCGTTGCGCGGCCAGCCGGCCTGCTGCCCAGCTTGAATGAAGGTGTTGAACAGCGGGTTCTTGCGCTTGCCGCGCGTAACGTGCAGCGGACCGTCGGTGCCCCGCCAGGGCGAGGTTTGCGCCCCGGTCGGATCGCCGTGCCAGGTCTCCATCCGCTTGAAGTACGGCAGGACGCCCGCATAGTCCCACCCTGTCGCACCGCTGTCGGCCCAGTGCTGGAAATCCTTGGGGTTGCCGCGCACGAAGACCATGCCGTTGATCGAGGACGACCCGCCCAGCACCTTGCCGCGCGGCGTGACCAGCCGCCGCCCGCCCAGATGCGCCTCTGGCTGGCTGGAGAAACCCCAGTCATAGCGCGGCATGTTCATTGGATAAGACAGCGCGCCAGGCATCTGGATATAAACGCCCATGTCGCTGCCGCCGTATTCGATCAGCGTCACGCTCCGGCCTGCCTCGGTCAGACGATAGGCCAGCGCGCAGCCGGCGCTGCCTGCGCCGACGATGACGTAGTCTGTGAGTTCAGTAGGGTGCATCGACGCCCCCCATACCGACATAAACGGATTTCAGTTGCGAATAATGCTCGATGGCGGCGGCCGAGTTCTCGCGCCCCAGCCCCGACATCTTGACGCCGCCGAAGGGCATCTCGACCGGGGTCAGGTTATAGGCATTGATCCAGCAGGTCCCGGCCTCCAGCGCCGCGACAACGCGGTGGGCGCGGGTCAGGTCCTGGGTGAAGACCCCGGCCGCCAGACCGAATCCGGTGCCATTGGCACGGGCGATGACCTCGGCTTCTTCGCGAAAGCTGAGGGCGGTCATGACGGGGCCGAATATCTCGTCGGTCGCGATGGCCATATCGTCGGTCGCATCGGCGAAGACCGTGGGCGGGATGAAGGCGCCCTCGCCTGGCCCGCCGCAGACCAGCCGTGCACCGGCGGCCTGCCCTGCAGCGATGGCGTCACGAATCTTGCCGGCCTGTGCTGGGCTGATGATCGGTCCGTGATTCGTGTCAGGGTCCAGGGGATCGCCCATGCGGACCTCGCGCAGCCGTTCGGCCAGCCGGGTCAGGAAATCCTCCTTGATGCCCTCCTGCAGAAACACCCGCGTCCCGTTCGAGCAGATCTGCCCCGAGCTGTAGAAGTTCGCGAGGATTGCCGCCCCGACGGCATCCTCGAGGTTTGCGTCGTCGAAGACGATCAACGGTGACTTGCCGCCCAGCTCCATCGTGACCTGGCGCATGCCTTCGGCGGCGGCCGCATAGACCCGCCGTCCGGTCGGGACCGACCCGGTCAGCGACACCTTGGCCACATCCGGGTTGCAGACCAGCGCCGCCCCGACCTCGCCGCGTCCCTGGACCACGTTGAAGACCCCCGGCGGCATCCCGGCTTCGATAAAGATCTCGGCCAGCTTCAGCGCCCCGAGCGGCGTTTCCTCGGACGGTTTAAAGACCATCGTGTTGCCCATCACAAGCGCGGGCGCGGCCTTCCAGCAGGCGATCTGGCTTGGATAGTTCCAAGCGCCGATTCCCGCGCAGACCCCAAGCGGTTCACGCCGCGTGTAGGCCCAGTCCTGCCCCATCGGGATCGTGTGGCCCGTCAGCGTCGCGGCCAGGCCCGCAAAATATTCTAGCGCGGCCGCCCCCGACGGCCAGTCGGCAACCAGCGTCTCTTGGATCGGTTTGCCGGTATCCAGCGTCTCCAGCCGGGCCAGTTCCTCGTTCCGATCCAGGATGATCGCCGCCGCACGGCCGAGGATGCGCCCCCGCTGAACCGGCGCAAGAGCCGCCCAATCCGGTTGCGCGGCACGGGCCGCGGCACAAGCCTGGGTAACTTGGTCGGCCGTGGCCTCTTTCAGCGTTGCGATGACGTCGCCGGTGAAGGGATAGCGGACCGGCAGATCGGCGCCCTGACCCTCGACGGGGCGGCCACCGATGAACAGGCTGGCGGTCGGTTGCGCGGACAGGCTCATGCTAGGGCCTCCTCTAGGTAGGACAGGACAGTGTTCAGGGCGGCATCCGCATCCGTGGGGCCTTCGTTCAGGACCGTCCGCAGGTAGACGCCGTCGATCAGCGCGCCGAGCGTGTCGGCCGTCCGACCCGGATCGTCGCATTGCCCCCGCAGCGCGACGAGCAGGTTCGATCGCAGCCGGCGGTGATAGACCCGCAACAGGCGGACGGCGTCATCACTGACGAAGGACAGGGCATAGAAGTTCAGCCAGGCGCTGACGGTTTCGCGCTGGAAGTTCTGCGGTGCGAAGCTGGCATGGACGATCGCAAGCAGCCGCCCGCGGTCACCCTCGCCCGGCAACGCGTCGCGGACCGACTGACCGTACGAGCGCAGGATGTGGCGCATCGCCGCCAGGAAGATCTGTTCCTTCGAGCCGAAGTAGTGATGCGCCAACGCCGGCGACATTCCGGCCCGTCGCGCAATCTGCGCCACGGTCACGTCCAGCGACCCTGCCCGGCCGACCTCGAAGATGGCGGCGTTGATTAACGCTGCTTTTCGGATAGGCTCTGCGCCAAGTTTCGGCATGTCCGGTCCTGCGAAAGGGAAAAGTGGTTGCACTGCCGGACGGTTGTAACGTTAATTGACTGACCAATCAAGAACAGGGAGTCCGACATGACCCTATCTCGCATTGCCGCCTTCATCGCGATCGGCGCCGCCACGGCCGCCCCGGCCTTCGCAGCAGAACCCGACAGCTGCCGGACGGTGGTGTTCTCGGATGTCGGTTGGTCCGACATCACCGCGACCACGGCCCTGACCTCGACCGTGTTGCAGGCGCTGGGATATGAGACCGAGACCCGCATCCTGTCGGTACCGGTAACCTACACCGCGCTGTCCACGGATGACGTCGATGTGTTCCTGGGCAACTGGATGCCCACAATGGAGGCTGACATCGCCCCCTATTCCGAGGCGGGAACCGTCGACACGGTCCGCACGAACCTGACCGGGGCGAAGTACACGCTGGCCACGAACCAGGCTGGCGCCGACCTTGGGATCACGGATTTCACCGACATCGCCGAACATCAGGAGGCGCTGGACGGCCAGATCTACGGGATCGAGCCCGGCAACGACGGCAACCGCCTGCTGCTGGAGATGGTCGCGATGGACAAGTTCGGCCTCGGCACGTTTGAGGTGGTCGAATCGTCTGAACAAGGCATGCTCGCCCAGGTCGGCCGCGCGGTCGGTCGCGATGAGCCGGTGGTCTTCCTGGGCTGGGAGCCGCATCCCATGAACGCGCAGTTCGACATGACCTATCTGACCGGCGGCGACGAAGTCTTCGGTCCCGACCTGGGCGGCGCCGAGGTGCGCACGAACACCCGCGCCGGCTATGTCGAGGAATGCCCGAACGTGGGCCAGTTCCTCCAGAACCTCGAATTCACGCTGCCGATGGAAAACGAGGTCATGGGGATGATCCTGAACGATAACATGGCCCCGATGGAGGCTGCGCGCGAATGGCTGTCGGCCAATCCCGACGCGGCGACGCCCTGGCTGTCGGGCGTGACCACCTTCGACGGCAACGACCCCCAGGCGGCTTTGAACGAGGCACTGGCGGGCTGACTGGCCGTCAGGACCAACAGGAACAGGCAGGGAAACACGCATGGAACAGCTGACCGCATGGGTCACCGACAACAAGATCCCGGTCGGGGCCTCGGCCAGATCGGCCTTCGACTGGCTGACGGCCAACGCGGCCGGCGTCTTCGACGCGATCTCGGTCGGGATGGAGTCGCTGATCGGGTGGGTGCTGGCTGCGCTTGAGGCGCCGCACCCGTTCCTGTTCATCGCGCTGGCCGTCGCGCTGACCTGGGCGCTGCAGCGGCGGCTGTCTACCTGCCTGCTGATGGTCGCAGGCCTCTTGTTCGTGCTGAACCAGGGCTATTGGAGCGAAATGCTGCAGTCGCTGACGCTGGTGCTGTCGGCCTGCATCGTCTGCATGGCCATCGGCGTTCCAGTCGGCATCGCCGCCGCGCATCGGCCCAAGCTCTATGCCTGGATGCGGCCGGTGCTGGACCTGATGCAGACGCTGCCGACCTTCGTCTATCTGATCCCGGCAATCGTCTTTTTCGGCATCGGCATGGTGCCGGGCCTTCTGGCAACGGTGATCTTCGTGCTGCCTGCCCCGATTCGCCTGACGCAGCTGGGCATCGCCTCGACCCCGCCCGCGCTGGTCGAAGCCGCGACCGCCTTCGGCGCAACCAAGCGCCAACTGCTGTGGAAGGTGGAACTTCCGAGCGCGCTGCCGCAGATCATGGCGGGCCTGAACCAGACGATCATGCTGTCGCTGTCGATGGTGGTTATCGCCGCCCTCGTTGGCGCATCCGGACTGGGCGTTCCGGTCGTGCGGGCGCTGAACAGCGTGAACACGGCGCTCGGGTTTGAATCGGGGTTTGTGATCGTGGTCGTGGCGATCCTTCTTGACCGGATGCTGCGCATGGAGAGCCGCAAATGAGCAATGCCGTCGAGTTCGACAATGTCTGCATCGTCTTCGGCGATCATCCCGAACGCGCCCTTCCTCTGATGGACGAGGGTCTTGAACGGGGGCCGATCAAGGAGGAGACAGGCCAGGTCCTTGGGGTCCACGACTGCTCGCTCTCGGTCGCCGAGGGTGAGATCCTGGTCCTGATGGGCCTGTCCGGGTCAGGCAAGTCGACCCTTTTGCGCGCAGTGAACGCGCTCAATGACGTCTGCAGGGGCGAGGTTCGCATCCGGAAGGGCGACCAGATGGTCAGCGTGACCTCGGCCGGGTCGCGCAAGCTGCGCGACATCCGCCTGCGCGACGTCGCGATGGTATTCCAGCAGTTCGGCCTGCTGCCGTGGCGGACGGTGCGCGAAAACGTCGGCCTGGGGCTGGAGCTGGCCGGGATGTCCCAGGCCGACCGGCGGGCCAGGGTCGAACAGCACCTGGCGACCGTGGGCCTTGCAGAATGGGCGGACCGCAAGGTGGGCGAGCTGTCGGGCGGCATGCAGCAGCGTGTAGGCCTGGCGCGCGCTTTCGCGACCGAGGCGCCTATTCTTCTGATGGACGAACCCTTCAGCGCGCTCGACCCGCTGATCCGCGCCCGCCTGCAGGACGAATTGCTGGAGCTGCAGGCCAAGACCGGCCGCACGATCATCTTCGTCAGCCACGATTTGGACGAGGCGTTCAAGCTGGGCAACCGCATCGCGTTGATGGAGGGTGGCCGCATCGTGCAGGTCGGCACCGCCCGTCAGATCATCGCGAACCCGGTCAACGCCTATGTCGCGGATTTTGTGGCGCACATGAACCCGCTTGGCGTCCTGACCGCCGAGGATGTCGCCGAACCCGGCGCCGCCGAAGGTGCGCCCGTGCCGCGCGACATGCCGGTGCGGGCGGTCATGGACCTTCTGGCCGTCCGCACCGCCCTGCCCGTCCAGGGCGGCGGCCGCATCACCCGCGAGGCGGTGCTGGCCCGGCTGATCGACCCGCGGGGCTGAGGGGCGTCAGCTATTCTGCAGGTCGCGGTGATACCGGATCAGCAGCGTCAGCCCCAACGCGATCAGGCCCAGGCCAAGGCCGAACACATAGACATAGCTGACGTAGTCGCCGGCATAGCTGGGGTAGAATGCCCGCCGCATCTGCCCCACGACGTGGACCAGCGGGTTCCACCACAGCCAGTCCTGGTAAGGCTGGGGGATGTCGTCGAAGATGAAGAAGATGCAGGACACCAGGAAGATGGGTCGCATCAGGATGCTCCACATCGGCTGCCACCAGGAAAAGGCGGCGAACATGAAGCAGTTCATCGTGCCGATCGCCGATGCGATGACGACGACCATTGCAAATCCGATGGCGATCAGGTCGAACTGCGGGTCCGTCCTCGTCTCCATGAAGGACGAGATGCCGACGAAGATCAACGTCGCGACCATGATCTGCGTCACCGTATTGAACGCGATCCGCGCCAGCAGCGCGTCCATGAAGGTGACCGCCGGATAGGACAGCAGCGATTTCGAATAGTTGATCGACCCCGCGACCTTACCCGACATGTCCAGATAGGCCATGAACGGCACGACGCCCGTGGCATAGAACATGGCGAAGCTGGTGCCGACCGGCGGAGCCCTGAACCCCATCGAGAAGATCAGCGTCAGCAGCGTGATGCCACCGACCGGCTCGGCGATCGCCCAGAAATATCCGCCCGATGATCTGCCGTGGCTTGTCTGCATCTCTCGCAGCACCAGGGCGCCGATGGCGCGCAGGCTGGCGAAGCGGCGGTGCTTGCGCACTTCCTTGAGGACGCGTGGCCGGTCGTCATCCCGCCGCTGCGGCAGAGGAGCCGGACGAGGGCCTTCGGAAGGGTTCAGGATGTCGGACATGGGAATCGCGCCGGGGCGCCTTTATGTTGCTCACGAAACCGGCACGGCAAGGGTGCTGGAACTGTTCGGGGCGGTTATGTATGACAGCCTGCATAAGATCAACATGACAGGCGGGGTAAGCGCATGTCCGCCCAGGACCAGAAACTCGGATCGCAGGCCGGCACCCCGGCCACGCCGGCCCAGCCCCAGAAGCCCGCAGCCGCCCCGTCAGGCCAGCAACAGCCCGCACATGGCGCCCCCAACGCAGGTGCCGATCAGCGACCGAATGCCGCGACCGGTCCTCAGGGGGCGCGTCCGGGACAGGCCGGTCCGCGTCCCCAAGGCGCAGGCCAGGGTGCCGCCGGTCCTCGACCGGGCGCAGGCCAGGGGCCCGGAATGCGAGCCGGGCAGCAGGGTCCTGCGGTCAACCCGCAGATGCAGGCGCGGATCGAGGCGGCGATGCAGACCCCCGTCCTTCCGCCCGCCAGCCCTGCCAAGCTGGAGCGGCGGCATTACGGCATGGCGATCAGCTTCGTCCTGGTCGTCGTCCTGCCTGTCATCCTCAGCGCGATCTATCTCTATACTCGCGCGGCCGACCAATACGCCTCTTATGTGGGCTTTTCGGTCCGCAGCGAAACTGCCTCGACCCCCGTCGACATGCTGGGCGGTCTGGGATCTCTGGTCGGGGCCAGTTCTACGACCGACACCGATGTCCTCTACAAGTTCATCCAGAGCCGCGATCTGGTCGAGCGTATCGACGCCCGCCTCGACCTGCGCGAGATCTGGTCGAAGGCGCCGGGCGACCCGATCTTCTCGTTCCACGGCGGCCAGGCGGTCGAGGAGTTGGTCGACGAATGGGAACGCAAGGTTCGCATCCATTACGATACCGGGATGATCGACCTGCGCGTCCTGGCCTTCGATCCTGTCGATGCCCAAAACATCACTCGGGCTATTCTGGAAGAAGGCGGGCTGCTGATCAACCAGCTGAACGATATCGCGCGCGAGGATGCGCTGCGTTATTCCCGCGACGAGCTGGAACGTGCGCAGGAACGCCTGCGCGAGGCGCGCCAGGCGGTGACCGAGTTCCGCAACCGCTATCAGCTGGTCGACCCGACAGCCGATGTGCAGGGGCAGATCGGCGTTGTCAGCTCGCTCCAGCAGCAGCTGGCCGAACAGCTTGTCTCGCTCGGCCTGCTGCGGGCCAATGCCCAGCCCGAGGACCCGCGCATCGCCCAAACGGAACTGCGCATCCAGATCATTCGCGAGCAGATCGACGCCGAGCGCCAGAAATTCGGGTCCAGCAGCGACGAGGCCGCGCTATCCGACGTGGTTGGACAATACGAGATCCTGGCCGTGGACCGCGAATTCGCTGAGACAAGCTATACCGCCGCCCTTGCCAGCTATGAGGCCGCGCGCGCCGAGGCCGTCCGCCAGTCGCGTTACCTCGCCCCCTATATCCGCCCCACCCTGGCGCAAGAGGCCGAGTTTCCGCAGCGCGCCAAGCTGATGCTGATCATCGCGGGCTTCCTGACGGTCCTGTGGATCATCGGCAGCCTGATCTTCTACAGCCTGCGCGACCGGCGATGATCCACCTGCAGAACCTGTCCAAGACCTATACGCTGAACGGCAAGCACAAGGTGGTGGCCGACGATATCACGGCCACCTTCCCTTCCGGCGTGTCGGTGGCGCTTCTGGGACGCAACGGGGCGGGGAAATCATCGTTGCTGCGGATGATCTCGGGCGCGATGCTGCCTAGCTCGGGCAAGATCCTGTCAACCGGGACGATCAGCTGGCCGGTGGGCTTCGCCGGATCCTTCAGCGGCGAGCTGACCGGAGAGCAGAACTGCCGCTTCGTCGCCCGCATCTATGGCGTGAACACGGACGAGCTTCTGCATTTCGTTGAGGATTTTGCCGAGCTGGGCGACCACTTCCGCCTGCCTATCCGCACCTACTCCTCGGGGATGCGGTCGCGGCTGGCCTTCGGACTGTCGATGGCCGTGCCCTTCGATACCTACCTTGTCGACGAAGTGTCAGCGGTGGGCGACGCTGCCTTCCGGGCCAAATCGAACCGCGTCTTCAACCAGCGCATGTCGACCTCCGGCGCGATCGTGGTGGCCCACTCGATGCCGCTTCTGCGACAGATCTGCCACATGGGTGCCGTGCTGGAGCGTGGCAAGCTGACCTTCTTCCGCAATGTCGAGGATGCGATCCAGATGCACATGGCCAACATGCAGCTGGCCCAGCAGACCGGCTGATAACCGCCGCCGCCATGACGGATTTGTGGCGCTGATGCGGCAAGTCTGGCGCGACTGATCGTGCCGCATTACACAGCAGTGACGGCTATCCTGATCGAAGGCGAAGCATGAAGATCATCGTTCTGGGCGGAGACGGTTTCTGCGGCTGGCCCACCGCCCTGCACCTGTCGGCCCGCGGCCACGATGTCGTGATCGTGGACAACCTGTCGCGTCGCAAGATCGACGTCGAGCTGGAGGTCACCTCGCTGACCCCGATCCGCCCCCTGGGCGAACGGGTGCGCGCCTGGCAAGAGATCACCGGCCGCCATATCCAGACCGAGGATCTGACCGTCGGGCAGGACTACGACCGCCTTCTGGCTCTGCTCAGATCCGAGCGCCCCGACGCGGTCGTTCATTTCGCCGAACAGCGCGCCGCGCCCGATTCGATGTAGTCCAGCCGGCACAAGCGCTATACCGTCAACAACAATCTGAACGCCACGAACGACATCCTGGCCGCCATTGTCGAATCGGGACAGGACATCCACCTGGTGCATCTTGGCACCATGGGCGTCTATGGCTACGGCACCGCTGGCATGAAGATCCCCGAAGGCTATCTGGACGTGACGGTCGATACCGAAAACGGGCCTCATCGCCAGCAGATCCTTTATCCGGCCAATCCGGGCAGCATCTATCACATGACGAAGACACAGGATCAGCTGTTCTTCTTTTACTACAACAAAAATGACGGGCTGCGGATCACCGACCTGCACCAAGGCATCGTCTGGGGCACCCAGACCGAGGAAACCCGGATGGACGAACGGTTGATCAACCGTTTCGACTATGACGGCGACTTCGGCACGGTCCTGAACCGCTTCCTGATGCAGGCCGCCGTGGAATACCCCCTGACGGTGCATGGCACCGGTGGGCAGACCCGCGCCTTTATCCATATTCAGGACACGTGCCGCTGCGTCGAACTGGCGCTGACCAATCCGCCGGCGCGCGGAGACCGCGTCCAGATCCTGAACCAGATGACCGAGACGCACCGCGTCCGGAACCTGGCGCAGATGATCGCCGATCGCACCGGGGCCGAGGTCGCGTTCCTCAAGAACCCCCGCAACGAGGCAGACGAGAACGACCTGCACGTCGTCAACGACCGCCTCCTGGGCCTGGGACTTCAGCCGATCAAGCTGGCCGACGGTCTTCTGGCCGAGGTCGAGGAGATTGCCCGCAAATACTCGGATCGCTGCGATCGCGACAAGATCCCCTGTGTTTCGCAATGGAGAGCGGCGACGGCGGCCGAGTAATTGGGGTCGGCAGGTCCTGACCGCGAAGATTTGTCGAGGGAGTGACGCGGTGGCCCGGCCGCTCTTTAGGAATGGCGCGCCAGCCCTACCGGCCATCGCACGGCCGGAATTCATCATCCTGCTGCCGTAGATCAGGATCGGCAACGACAAATCTGACGCTTCTCATCGGTCAGATTCGCCGCCCTCGGCCAAACCCGTGCCTGCCAGTTGCCAGCTCCCGCGTTTGATCCAACCTATCGCGAATAGGCCACTTTTCGCCTCATCGCCACGCCGCTTACCATCTCACCGACCACGCCGCACAGCACAATGGCCGGCCCATGATGCAGCTTCTGGCAATACATCCACGCGCCGGCGTTCATCAGCTCACTGAACCCGCACCCAGGTTTGGCTCTTGCAGATCAGACCACCCGCGACACAGCCCGACAAGCTCATCTGTGCCCCGGCGACTTCGGCCTTGCCAGAATAGACCTTGTCGTTCGCGGGACGCCAGACGCGCCCGGCATAGGCGCCGTTGCCGCGCGGCGTCATGTCGATCACGATCTGCCGGCCGATATTAGGCGACTGATAGGCCGCGCCGTCCTTGAAGGTCTGGCTGATCGTGCCGCAGAAGGCGCCGCCGCAAGGGGCGATGGTGACATGGGCGAACGAGCCCTCATCGGGCTGCGTCTGCCAGACACCCTCGATGGGGTCGGCAGCGGCGGCACCGCCCAGCAGCGTCAGCGCGGCGGCAAGAATGGTCAGGCGCATGTTCTCTCCTCCTCAGGATGGGAAGAAGATGCGCGGGCGCGGGCGCTTGCCGCAAGCATGACGTGAGGTCCCGGTCTTTACGTCACCGCACTCTCCGTGGCAAAGGACGGCCGACCAGCAGACCGGAGCGCCTCATGATCCTCTATCCCGCCATCGACCTCAAGGACGGCAACTGCGTGCGCCTGCTGCGCGGCGACATGCAGGCCGCGACCGTGTTCGGAACCGACCCGGCGGCACAGGCCCGGGCGTTTCAGGATGCCGGCGCGCAATGGCTGCATCTCGTCGACCTGAACGGCGCGTTCGAGGGCAAGCCCGTCAATGCCAGCGCGGTCGAGGCGATCCTGGCCGCGACCGACATTCCCACGCAGCTCGGCGGCGGCATCCGCGACATGGCGACCATCGAAAGCTGGCTTGACCGCGGTCTGACGCGGGTGATCCTGGGCACCGTCGCGGTCGAGGATCCGGACCTGGTGCGCCACGCTGCCGAGGCGTTCCCCGGCCGCATCGCCGTCGGCATCGACGCACGCGGTGGTCGCGTCGCCACGCGGGGCTGGGCGACCGAGACGAACCTCGATGCCACCGACCTCGCGCGGCGCTTCCAGGACGCCGGGGTCGCGGCGATCATCTACACCGACATCGACCGCGATGGCGCGATGGGCGGCCCAAACATCCCCGCAACCGAGGCGCTGGCCCGTGCGGTCACCATCCCGGTCATCGCCTCGGGAGGCGTCTCGTCGCTGGCGGACCTCAGGGCGCTTGCCGACACGCGCGTCATCGCAGGAGCCATCTCGGGCCGCGCGCTCTATGACGGCGCCATCGACCTGAACGAGGCGCTGGCCGCTCTGGCCTGACCCCCGCCTGCGGCGGCCCCAGGATATCCCATGGGGCGTTGCGGCACGCGACGGGGGCTGGCCCCCCTCCGCCCTTCGCAGTAGAAGCGGGCTGCAGCAGCAAAGGCATCGACACATGCTCAAGACCCGGATCATCCCTTGCCTCGATGTCGCCGACGGCCGCGTCGTCAAGGGCGTGAACTTCGTCGACCTCAAGGATGCCGGCGATCCGGTCGAGGCGGCGCGCGCCTATGATGCCGCCGGTGCCGACGAGATCTGCTTTCTCGACATCCACGCAACCCACGAAAACCGCGGCACGATGTTCGATCTGGTCACCCGGACAGCCGAACAGTGTTTTGTTCCCCTGACCGTGGGTGGCGGCGTTCGGAGCCACGATGACGTCCGTGCGCTGCTGTTGGCGGGGGCCGACAAAGTCAGCTTCAACTCGGCCGCCGTCGCCGATCCCGATGTCGTGGCCGCCGCCGCCGACCGCTTCGGCAGCCAATGCATCGTCGTCGCCATCGACGCGAAGACCGTGGCCGACGGCCGGTGGGAGATCTTCACCCATGGCGGGCGCAAGCCGACGGGCATCGACGCGGTCGAGTTCGCCCGCACGGTCGAGGCGAAGGGCGCGGGTGAGATCCTGCTGACCTCGATGGACCGTGACGGCACGCGTTCAGGCTTCAACCTGCCCCTGACCCGTGCGATTGCGGATGCCGTCAATGTCCCGGTCATCGCCTCGGGGGGCGTCGGGACGCTGGACCACCTGGTCGAGGGTGTAACCGAGGGCCATGCCAGCGCCGTTCTGGCGGCTAGCATCTTCCATTTTGGCAGCTTCACGATCTCCCAGGCAAAGGCCCACATGGCCGCTGCCGGCATCCCGATGAGGTTGACATGAGCGCATTGGACCGCTTGGCCGCCACGGTCCTGTCACGGAGGGGCGCCGATCCTGAGACCAGCTGGACTGCGAAGCTGCTGTCGAAAGGCCCCGAGAAATGTGCCGAGAAGTTCGGCGAGGAGGCAGTCGAGGCGATCATCGAGGCCGTGAGGGGTGACCGCCAGCGCCTGACCTCCGAGGCGGCCGACGTTTTGTTCCACCTGCTTGTGATGCTTGCCGCCCGGGACGTGACGCTGCAGGACGTCGAACAAGAGCTTGCTACGCGCGAAGGCATCTCGGGGATCGAAGAAAAGGCATCCCGCGGCCGCTGAGCGGCACGGGCACCACTCGACCCTTCCCCTTGGGCTGACACAAGGTTTATAAGCCCCGCAATCGCCGCGCGAAGACGCGGCCCGACCAGAACATGGCAGAGGACGGCATGAGCAACGAATCCAAAGACGGCAAGCATCATGAAGGCGACGTGGCCTTCATCCGGTCGCTGGCCGAGCTGCTGAATGCAAGCGAGCTGAACGAGATCCAGGTCAAGCGCGAATACGGAGAGCACGACCGCCTGACCGTCAGCCTGACCAAGCAGAGCAAGCAAGTGCACTATGGCGCCGCCCCGGCTGCCGCATCGGCAGCGCCCGCGCAGGCCCCGGCACCGGCATCTGCCCCGGCGGCCGCCCCCGCCAGCAACGAGGATCCGGCCAGCCTGCCTGGTGCGGTGACATCGCCCATGGTCGGCACCGCCTATCTTGCGGCCGAACCGGGCGCGACGCCCTTCGTCACCGTCGGCCAGAGCGTTGCCGAAGGCGACACGCTGATGATCGTCGAAGCCATGAAGACGATGAACCACATCCCCGCCCCCCGCGCGGGCACGGTTCGCCGCATCCTGGTCGACGATGGCACCCCTGTCGAGTTCGGCGCGCCGCTGATGATCGTCGAGTGACAGGCATGTTCGACAAGATCCTTATCGCCAATCGGGGCGAAATCGCGCTGCGCGTGATCAGGGCCTGCCGCGAGATGGGCATCGCTAGCGTCGCGGTGCATTCGACCGCCGATGCCGACGCGATGCATGTCCGCATGGCCGACGAGTCCGTCTGCATCGGTCCGCCCTCGTCCTCGCAAAGCTACCTGTCGATGCCTGCGCTGATCTCGGCCTGCGAGATCACCGGCGCACAGGCGATCCACCCCGGCTACGGCTTCCTGTCCGAGAATGCCGGCTTTGTGCAGATGCTGGAGGACCACGGCATCACCTTCATCGGCCCGCGCGCGGAACATATCCGCATCATGGGCGACAAGATCACCGCCAAGGACACGATGAAGGCGCTTGGCGTGCCTTGCGTGCCGGGCAGCGACGGCGGCGTCAACGACGTGGGCGAGGCCAGTCGCGTTGCCGCGGCCATCGGTTATCCCGTCATCATCAAGGCCACCGCCGGCGGCGGCGGGCGCGGTATGAAGGTCGCTCGGGACGAGGCGGGACTTGAGGTCGCCTTCCGCACCGCGCGTGCCGAGGCCAAGGCCGCCTTCGGCAACCCCGACGTCTATATCGAAAAGTACCTGCAGAAGCCGCGCCACATCGAGATCCAGGTCTTCGGCGACGGCAAGGGCCGTGCCGTTCACCTTGGCGAACGCGACTGCTCGCTGCAGCGCCGCCACCAGAAGGTGCTCGAGGAAGCGCCAGGCCCCGCTATCACGCCAGACGAACGCGCGCGGATCGGCAAGACATGCGCCGATGCCGTCGCCAAGATCGGCTATGCCGGCGCCGGCACCATTGAGTTCCTTTACGAGGACGGCGAATTCTACTTCATCGAGATGAACACCCGCCTGCAGGTGGAGCATCCGGTGACCGAGGCGATCTTCGGCGTTGACCTTGTCCGCCAGCAGATCCGCGTGGCTGCGGGCCTCCCGATGGAGTTCCACCAGGAAGACCTTGTGATCAACGGCCATTCGATCGAGGTGCGGATCAACGCCGAAAAGGTCCCCGGCTTTTCGCCCTGCCCCGGCAAAATCACGCAGTACCACGCCCCCGGCGGGTTGGGCGTGCGGATGGACTCGGCGCTCTACCAAGGCTACTCGATCCCTCCCTACTACGACAGCCTGATCGGGAAGCTGATCGTCCACGGGCGCGATCGGACCGAGGCACTGGCACGCCTGTCTCGCGCCTTGGGAGAGCTGATCGTCGACGGAGTGGACACGACGGTTCCGCTGTTCCGCGCTCTGCTGGAAGAGCCTGACATCCAGGACGGCAACTACTCGATCCACTGGCTCGAGCGGTGGCTGGAAAAGCACTACACCTGAGGCGCCGGTGCTGACGCCCGCGCAACTGTTGAACGGCTATGCACGGGGCGTCTTTCCCATGGCCGAAAGCGCGGATGACGACCGCCTCTATTGGTTCGACCCGCCCCTTCGCGGTGTCCTGCCGGTGGGAGGCATCCACGCCTCGCGCTCCTTGTTGCGAGACCTTCGACGCGGCGGGTGGTCCGCGGATTTCGATGGATTTAAACAGGTCGTTGCGGCCTGCGCCGACCGCGATACAACCTGGATCAATTCCGAATTGAGCGAGCTCTACTTCAAGCTTTATGAAAGGGGGCACGCTCATGCAATCTCGATCCGCCGCGATGGCACATTCGCAGGTGGCATCTTCGGCGTAACGCTTGGGGCGGCGTTTTTCGGCGAATCCATGGTATCGGCGCAGACCAATGGATCAAAGATGGCGCTTCTCTGGACTTCGCAACACCTGTTCCGCTGCGGCTTCAGGTTGTTCGATACACAATTCCTGACGCCGCATCTGTCCCGCATGGGAGGGATCGAATTGCCGCGATCCGCCTATCGCGTCAGGTTGGCGGCGGCGCTGCGGCGGAAGGCCGACTTCGCTGCCTGCAAGCTGCCATCAGCGGATCAGCTTTGGCAGGACATCAGCCAGACGTCGTAGCGGGCATCGTCCAACGCAGATAGCGCCGGAGAACTGGCGATCATCCAGCCGCTGAAGACGGTCGCATTCTGGCGCAGATCTGTAATGGTCATCTGCGCAAAGGCGTCAGAGCTCGGGTCGGCAGCCGGAAAGCGACACTCGCCAAGCCTGATCTCCAACCTGCCATAGCGGATGGACTGGCCCACTTGCAGCGGCAGATCGGTTGTCCGCCCCGAAACCTTGTCTAGCCCGCGGAGCATCGCCGCATCAGCTCGAACCGCATCCTGCGCCGCTGCCGGTGCGGCGACAAGCAATGCCGCCAAGACGACCGCCCTCATGGAATCGCCTCGCCTGCTTCAGGTCCCGACTGGCTGTCCACAAACTTCAGCATGAGTTGAAGCAGGCTGACGGCCCCCTGGACGTCCTCAATCTCGTCGCCTGGTTCAAGATTATCGAGGCTGCCGCCCGGCTGCAGCTGGATATGAGCCCCGCCGAGAAGCCCATCCGACTGGATCAACGCCGCACTATCCGCCGGGATCAGGATGTCCCGCGGGATCGTCAGGATCGCATCAGCCATGTATGTCGCTGGGTTGAGCCTGATTGCGCTGACCCGGCCGATCCTGACGCCTGCAAGCCGCACCTCGGTTCCGACCGAAACCCCGTCGACGTCCGGAAAGGATGCAGACAACTCATATCCCGTGCCGGTGCTCAGTCGGTCCTGTGAAGCCCATCCCAGAAACAATAGCGCAGTGACGAGGACCAAGACGCCAGCGACCAGTTCGGCCCGAGCCTCGGCCAGTGCCGTCCTAGATGTCATGCTATTCCGGCTGCCATGCGTCATAGTCGCTGCGGACGGCGGGTTTCGCACGATAGAGAGACCCCGCCGGAACATATGCTTCTCCGGTGCCGGTCAGGTTCGGCTTGTGCGGCTGCTCCCACGCCTTGTGCGGCAGCGGCACTTCAGTCGGCGGCTCGTTCCAGGTATGATGCAGCCAGCCGTGCCATTCGGGACTAACCTGGCTGGCCTCGGCTTCGGCCTTGTAGATCACCCAACGGCGCTTGCCGTCTTTCGTCTGAAAGAACACATTGCCCAAGGCGTCCTCGCCGACCTTGACGCCGTGGCGCCAGGTCCAGAACTGGGTGTTCAGCGTCTGGCTGTTCCACCAGGTCAGAAAGCGCAGGAAGACCGACATCGACAGGACCCTTAACGTTCAGTTTCAGAAGCATATGCCTCAGATCCGCGGCAAGGTCTAGCCTTGGGCGAACCGGCCGGATCACCCGGCCGAGGCGCTTTCCTTTTTCGAGTCCACGTGGATCAGCAGCGGCTTCGCCGAGGTGCTCTCGACCGCATCCTCGTTGACGACGACCTCTTGCACGCTGTCCATGCCCGGAAGCTCGAACATCGTGTCCAGCAGGATCTCCTCCATGATGGACCGAAGACCGCGGGCACCCGTCTTGCGCTTGATGGCACGCTTGGCGATGGCCGTCAGCGCATCATCCGTAAAGGTCAGCTGCACGCCCTCAAGATCGAAGAGGCGCTGATACTGCTTGACCAACGCGTTCTTCGGCTTGGTCAGAATGATGATCAGCGCTTCCTCGTCGAGGTCGGTCAGGGTCGCGATCACCGGCAGACGACCGACGAATTCCGGGATCAGGCCGAACTTCAGCAGATCCTCGGGTTCGAGTTCCTTGAAGGTCTCGCCCACCCCCTGGTCGGTGTTTTCCTTGACCGAGGCGCCGAAGCCCATGGCCGTACCCTTGTTGCGCTGCTGGATGATCCGGTCGAGGCCTGCGAAGGCGCCGCCGCAGATGAACAGGATGTTCGTCGTATCCACCTGCAGGAATTCCTGCTGCGGATGCTTGCGACCACCTTGGGGCGGGACGCTGGCGACGGTGCCTTCCATGATCTTCAGCAGCGCCTGCTGCACCCCTTCACCCGATACGTCGCGGGTGATCGAGGGGTTGTCGGACTTGCGCGTGATCTTGTCGACTTCGTCGATATAGACGATGCCGCGCTGTGCACGCTCGACATTGTATTCGCTTGCCTGCAGCAGCTTCAGGATGATGTTCTCAACATCCTCGCCCACGTAACCGGCCTCGGTCAGCGTGGTCGCGTCCGCCATCGTGAAGGGCACGTCCAGGATCCGCGCCAGCGTCTGCGCCAGAAGCGTCTTGCCGCAGCCAGTGGGTCCAATCAGCAGGATGTTCGACTTTGCGAGTTCGATATCGGCCTTCGACCCGTGGTTCAGTCGCTTGTAGTGGTTGTGAACCGCGACAGAGAGTACGCGCTTGGCGTGCTCCTGTCCGATCACATAGTCGTCGAGAACGCCGCAGATCTCCCGCGGAGTTGGAACGCCGTCGCCGGACTTGAGGCCGCTCGACTTCGTTTCCTCGCGGATGATGTCCATGCAAAGCTCGACGCATTCGTCGCAGATGAACACGGTCGGACCCGCGATCAGCTTGCGCACCTCGTGCTGGCTCTTGCCGCAGAAGCTGCAATAGAGCGTATTCTTGCTGTCATTGCCGGACTGGTTCGCCATCGTCCATTTCCTTCGCTGCCGTCTCGCCCCGAGGCGTTACGGGCGGCAGCAGACTCCTGTCCGCGCGCCGCATCTTCGGGTGGCCTGCGCCGGATCGGCCGCCGCAGGTGTTCCATTCCATGTTAAGGACGAGGCTGGCCCGTCACAATCCCCAACAGGTCTATTTCTTCTCGGGTTCCGCCTTGCCGCGTGGAGCGACGACTTCGTCGATCAATCCCCACTCCTGTGCCTCTTCGGGCGACATGAAGCGATCACGCTCCAGCGCCTGCTCGACCTCATCCAGGGTGCGGCCCGTATGCGTGACATAGATCTCGTTCAGGCGGCGCTTCAGCTTCTCCGTCTCACGCGCGTGGATCAGGATGTCGGTGGCCTGACCCTGATACCCGCCCGACGGCTGGTGCACCATCACGCGGCTGTTGGGCAACGAATAGCGCAGGCCCTTTTCGCCGGCCGCCAGCAGCAGCGAACCCATCGAGGCTGCCTGCCCCACCACCAGCGTCGAGACCCGAGGCTTGATGTACTGCATCGTGTCATAGATCGACAGGCCCGAGGTGACGACACCACCGGGGCTGTTGATGTACATGCTGATGTCCTTGGTCGGATTCTCGGCCTCGAGGAACAACAGCTGCGCGCAGATCAGGGTGGACATGCCGTCATGGACGGGACCCGACACGAAGATGATCCGTTCCTTCAGCAGGCGCGAGAAAATGTCATAGGCGCGTTCACCGCGAGAGGTCTGTTCGACCACCATGGGAACAAGGGTGTTCATGTAGAATTCTGCCGGATCGCTCATCGTCTGTCCTTGCTGTCTGTCCCTGTCCCCGCGATTCGTTCGGGCGTGAACCCCTGTTCTAGCCGCGATAGGTTGACAGAGTCTTAGTAACCGGCAAGGTCAGCCGCAAGGGATGGAACGCAATTCAAGCCGCGCGACCCTGCGCGGCCAAGCAGGAGAGCCTTGTGAAACTGATCGTCGGGCTGGGCAATCCGGGTGCAAAATACGCGGCCAACCGCCATAATATCGGCTTCATGGCTGTGGATCGCATCGTCGACGATTATGGACTGGGACTATGGCGATCGCGCTTTCAGGGACAGACAGCGGAGGGCCGGTTGGGAGAGGTTCGCGTCACGCTCCTCAAGCCGCAGACCTTCATGAACCTGTCCGGCCAGTCGGTGGGCGAGGCAATGCGCTATTTGAAGCTGACCCCGGCCGAGGTGATCGTCATGCATGATGAATTGGACCTCGCGCCCGGCAAGTGCCGGGTCAAGCAGGGCGGCGGTCATGCGGGCCACAACGGCCTGCGGTCGATCCACCAGCACATCGGGGCGGAGTATGGACGGGTGCGGCTGGGGATCGGTCATCCGGGGCATAAGGACAAGGTCGCGCTCTATGTGCTGTCGGATTTCGCCAAGGCCGAGCAGGACTGGCTGGACGACCTGCTACGCGGCGTCTCGGATGGGGCGGTGGCGCTGGCGGCCGGGGACGGCGGGCGTTTCCAGAACGCGGTTGCCAACCGCACCGCCCCAGCCCGGAATGCCGGCAGCCCGCCGCCGGAACCCGCCAGACAGCCCGCACCGCAGCTCGAGCAGCCGAAAGAGCCCGCCAGCTTCTCGGACAAGCTGCGCGCGCTGACGGACAGGTTCAAATGAGCAGCCGGGTTCGCGAGGCCTTTCGCGATCAGGCACGGTCCTGCCGCGACCTCGGCTCGCCCCTGACGGCCACCTTGTGCGAGACGCTGGCGGAGGGACTGCAGCCGTCGCAAGGCGCCGTCGCGGCCCGTGTGCTGGATTGGCCGGGCGATCCGTCGAGCCGCGCGGACTCGGTGCCGCTGCGCCTTTGCGGGGCGCTGCACGCGCTGGTGCTGACAGGCGCGGCGCCGGATCTGGCGCAGGCTTATGCCAGGCGCGACGTATCCGCAGAGCTGCTGGTCGACACGATGCGGTCTCACGAGGCGATGATCCTCGATTGGCTGGAGAGCCCCCCTCAGACGAACGAAGTCGCCAGGTCGGCGGCTCTGATCGGCGCCGGGCGTTTCCTTGCGGGGCTGTCGCCCCTGCCCCTGAGGCTGCTGGAGCTTGGCGCCTCGGCGGGACTGAACCTGAACTTTGACCGATATCATCTTGGTCCTGCGCCCGAAGGGGTGTCGCTGACGCCGGAATGGGGCGGAGAGATGCCGCAGGGCAGGATCCGGGTCGCCAGCCGTCGGGGCGTCGACCTGAACCCGCTGGACCCGGAACGCGACTCGCTGTGGCTGATGGCCTACTGCTGGGCGGATCAGGACGCGCGGCTGGCGCGGCTGCGGGCGGCGCTGGTGCTTGCACAGGCAGATCCGCCGCCGGTCGATCGCGGCGATGCGGCCGCTTGGCTTGCAGCACAGCTGTTGCGACCGGTCTTCGGCGCGCTGACGGTCGTCTTCCACACCATTGCGGCCCAGTATTTCCCGCGCGAAACGGCCGCTGCCTGCGAGGCCGCACTGGCGCGCGCCGCCGCGCGAGCAACGCCTGATGCCCCCGTGGCGCGGCTCGAGATGGAGGCCGACGGTGGCCGTGGTGCCGCGCTGCGTCTGGCGCTGTGGGATGGCGACGAACGTCGGTGGGCCTTGGGACGCGCCGACTTCCACGGGCGTTGGATCGACTGGCAACCCCGCCAGTTGTGATGGCCCGCCTCTTTCCAGCACCCACGGCGTCGCCTAGGCTGAACCGGCAAGCGGAGGAAAGCGGATGGATCAGTCGATCAACGTCATGGGAGGGGCGCTGCAGCCCTGCTCGACCACCCCGATGACCGGGTTCTATCGCGACGGCTGTTGCGACACCGGACCGGACGATCGTGGAAGCCATACGGTCTGTGTGATCCTGACGGACGAGTTTCTGGCGATGTCACGCTATCTGGGCAACGACCTGACCACTCCGCGGCCCGAATTCGGCTTCCCCGGCCTGAAGGCCGGCGACCGCTGGTGCCTTTGCGCCAGCCGCTTCCTGCAGGCCGCGCACGAATTCGTGGCCCCCAGGGTCGTGCTTGAAGCCACACACAGGCGCGCCCTGGACATCGTGCCGCTGGAGCTTTTGAAACGGCACGCCACGACCGATGCGGACTAGGGTCTGCGCTGCGCTTTTGTCGCTGATCGCCACCTCGGCGGGGGCCCTCGGACCGGATCTCGGCCAGATGATCCGCAACGACGACCGTGATCGGCTGACGCATCTAGACGAGGTTGCGGGACGGACGCTGCGATCGGCGATGGCGGTGGCGGATCCGGCCGATCTGGATGTTCTGGCGGCAGGACTGCGGGGCGCGCCACTGCCTTCCGACACGGCGGCGTCGATTCTGCCCGGCGACTGGTCGTGCCGGATGATGAAACTGGGGCGGACCCTGCCGTTGGTCGTCTATCAGCCGTTTCGCTGCCGGATCGGCACCGATGGAAGTTTCCGGAAGCTGACGGGTTCGCAACGCATGACCGGTCAGATCGGCATGCTCGATGGACGCCAGACCTACGTCGGCACCGGCTTCATCGCAGGTGACGAACCGGTGCCTTATCTCCAGTTGCCCGAACAGCCAGTTCCCACCGCCATCCCGCAACGCATCCCCGAAGTCGGCGTGGTCGAGGTCGTCAGCCCGACCAAGGCGCGCATCCTGCTGCCCCTGCCGGTGCTGGAATCCGACCTGAACCTGCTGCTTCTTGGCCGCTGATCAAGTCTTGATGTCGACGCCAAGGTGCTTGGCGACGGTGAAAATGTCCTTATCGCCGCGCCCGCACATGTTCATCACGATGATATGCTCCGCCGGCAGATCCGGCGCGATCTTCATGACGTGGGCCAGCGCGTGACTCGGCTCCAGGGCGGGGATGATGCCTTCGGTCGCGCAGCACAGCTGGAACGCTTTCAGCGCCTCGGCATCGGTGATGCTGACATATTCGGCGCGGCCCATGTCCTTCAGCCAGGCATGTTCCGGCCCGATGCCCGGATAGTCGAGGCCCGCACTGATCGAGTGCCCTTCGAGGATCTGGCCGTCATCGTCCTGCAGCAGATAGGTGCGGTTGCCGTGCAGCACACCCGCGCGGCCACCCGACAGGCTGGCGCAATGCTCCATCCGGTCGTCGACGCCCTTGCCCCCGGCCTCGACGCCAATGATGCGGACGTCCTTGTCGTCGAGGAAGGGATAGAACAGGCCCATCGCGTTCGACCCACCGCCGATCGCGGCGACCACGGTGTCCGGCAGCCGGCCTTCGCGCGGCATGATCTGTTCGCGGACCTCCTTGCCGATGATCGACTGGAAATCACGCACCATGGCGGGATAGGGATGCGGTCCTGCCACCGTACCGATGCAGTAGAAGGTGTCGCGCACATTGGTAACCCAGTCACGCAGCGCGTCGTTCATCGCGTCCTTCAGCGTGCCGCGGCCCGAGGTCACCGGCACGACCTCGGCCCCCAGCAGGCGCATGCGGAAGACGTTCGGCGCCTGACGCTCCACGTCATGGGCACCCATGTAGACGATGCATTTCAGGCCGAACCGCGCGCAGACGGTCGCGGTCGCAACGCCGTGCTGGCCTGCGCCGGTCTCTGCAATGATCCGTGTCTTGCCCATGCGGATCGCCAGCAGGATCTGGCCCAGCACGTTGTTGATCTTGTGCGCGCCGGTGTGGTTCAGCTCGTCCCGCTTCATATAGATCTTGGCGCCGCCCAGGTGCTGGGTCAGGCGTTCCGCAAAATAGAGCGGGCTGGGACGGCCGACATAATGCGTCCACAGGTCGTCCATCTGCGCCCAGAATTCGGGGTCGGTCTTGGCGCGTTCGTATTCGGCCTCGAGGTCGAGGATCAGCGGCATCAGCGTTTCAGAGACGAAGCGTCCGCCATAGATGCCGAAACGGCCCTGTTCATCGGGTCCGGAGGTGAAGCTGTTCAGCAGGTCGTCGGCCATGGGATGCGCCTTTGGGTCAGGATATGGGTATTTGAGGCAAAGAAGAAGCCCGTTGCGTCTGTTCTAGACCTGTTTGCCGAGAGTTTGAAGCTGCCAAAGAGCGTGGAGGCCTGTGGCAGGACGAGGGCCATTTTCCAACGCGACATCAGGCGCCGCAAGAGAACTCGTCGAGCTTTGTCGAGTGATTTCTGTCCGACGACGGATGCTGGGGGCGGTCAGGAGATTCTGGAGCGGTGAGGCGCTTGCGCCGATGATCGACAGTGTTTCGTCGATGTTCCGAGCGAGTGGCGGCGTTCGGGCTCGCCCGAGGGCCAATCACGTTTCAGGCTGCGTCGTCAGGCTCAGCTCGGTCATCAGGTCGGGGCTCAGGATGTTGATCTCGGATGGCGGTGTGCGCAGCGCGTGGGTCATCAGGCGCAGATCGACACCCATCTCGACCAGGAACTCCATGACGCCGGCCTGCGCCCGCTGCAGGTCACCGACTGCCATGAAGGCCGGAAGAACCGTGTTCTGCCCGAAATAATGCTGGTGAACCCCGATCACACCGCCCTGCTCGACCTGACGATCAAGACCGCCGGCGAAGATATAGGGGCATGCGGAGAGGCAGACTGCTCCGTCGGCCACGCGGGTGGCATAACCTGCGCCACGGATGGTGCGACCTATGGCCAAAGCGTCGGCGACCGAGCCGCCAGAGCTGTCCAGCGCCACCAGTCGCGCTTGGGGGCGGGCGCGGTCCAGCCACGCCACGAAGCGGTCCGCATCGCCGGGCGCGATCTGGCCGATGATCTCGATCATGTCTTCGGTCTCGGCGAACTCAAGCGTCTGCGGCATCTGGCGCATCGCGGGGGCGCCCGGACGTGTTGGATCGGTCGGGCGCAGGTCGGGGCGATAGGGACGCACGCCTGGCCCCTCGGCCGGCGGCGCATAGAGACCGGGTACCGCGGAACCGGGCGCGCGCACGACGTCCAGCCCGACAATGGCCCCTGCCATCAGCACCTGAGATACCAGAACCGCCTTGATCGCCCGCTGCGGCGACGAGAAGAGCCCCATGTTCAGGCCCCGCCGTCGCGAGGCACCTCAAAGGGCCGGATGTGGGTCGGGCCTTGCGGCCGCACCTGCGCAGCTTCGGCCTGGCGAAGCAGATCGGATGCAGCAAGCGCGGCGCGCAGCTCTCCGACGGTCATCCGGTCGTCGCTATGTCCCTCGCCCCGG